>JAJJBE010000205.1 GCA_020996635.1 Bathymodiolus brooksi methanotrophic gill symbiont | reverse complement strand
GGGTCATGACTGATCGCATTATCAACTAAGCCTGACAAGCCTGTCGCTGTTGTATAGCTAAATGAAGTGATCAGGTAATCGGTGTATAAGTCAAAAATATCAGGTGTTTTCATAGCCTACTATTTTTAATGGAAATATCATTAGGGTGCGTAACATCAGTTATGATTATAGATTTATCAATGCAGAGCATTCCAAAAAAAATTCTAGCCGATATATGCATTGTTGGTTCTGGCCCTGCGGGAATCTCTCTGGCTTTACAGCTGGAAAAGCAGGGGAAATCTGTTTGTTTATTGGAAGCGGGAGGCGAAAATCCCGTTTATTTTGAAAAACAAGACCCTTATGATGGCGAAAATGTAGGTCGACCTTACGATATGCTGACAACCCGACTCAGATATTTTGGAGGAACCTCTAATCATTGGGGGGTGGTGGTGCCGGCCTTTGGACCCTATCGATTTCAAACAGAAAGATTATATACCTTTGAGCGGCTGGCCTATTTCGTATAATGACTTGATTCCATATTATGAACAAGCACTAGATGTGTGTGAGGTAGATACTGGCGGATTAGGGTTACAGGCGTTTGATAAAAATTTCAAAAAATCTTCACAGTTAGCCTCCCAGTCAGAGAAATTTATAAACAAAAACTTTTTTTTCAGTCCGCCGACAAGGTTTGGTAAGCGTTATAAAAAAGAACTGGAGCAAGCAAAAAATATAAACTGTTATTTAAATGCAACGGTTACTACTATAACTGGAAGCAATGGAGAGATAAGTCAGCTTAGTGGAGTAAGCTCTGCCGGTAAGCCTTTCTCTATTGAAGCAAGTACTTATGTACTTGCAACTGGAGCAATTGAAAATGCCAGGTTATTGCTCACTAATAAGCTAGCTAACAGTAGTGATTTTGTAGGCCGCTGTTTTTCCGATCATAATGGTGAAATGGTAGCTGCAGCTGTTCTGGATGGTAATAATAAATATTTTAATCACGACATTCAAATCAATTCTAGGAAAGGGCAACTGCTGCCAGAAAAGACCTTAATAATGCCACACCTCTCTTTTGCCGACGACATTATTATTGAAAATAAATTGATAAATTTTGGTATCGCAATAGAGCTGAGCTATCGAGTAGGTAGTACTTCTGATTCAGTAATGAGTTTACGTCATTTTGAAACTGGTAAAAAGGTAGACCTATTTAACATTTTAGTCAGAATGGAAAATACGCCAAATCCGAACAGTACAATAAAATTGATTAACAGTCGAGATATATACGGCATGCCCCGTATCAAACTGGATTGGCAGCCAAATCGTTATGACTTTGAATCGTTGCTTAAAATTAGGGATATTTTTTCTAAAGAGGTTTTAAATAGGAATATTGGGCGGGTGCAATGGAAGCAAGTTGATCCTAGTCAATTACAGCAAAGTGCATCCATCCAGGCTCATCATTTGGGTACGACCCGAATGTCTGATAATCCTGAGCTGGGCGTGGTAGATGAGAATCTGCGGTGCCATGACCATTCAAACCTGTATATTGTTGGTAGTTCCTGCTTCCCTAGCTTCGGCTTTGCCAGTGCAACATTAACCATTGTTGCACTGGCTCTTCGTCTGGTTGATAAACTTTCAACTAACTAATTACACTATGCCTAAATTTACCAGAAGAAGATTTATTACTGCGTCAAGTGTGGTTGTTACTGCTGTATTACTCGGGCGGTATTCTTATAAAGAATTAGCATCAAAAATATCGTCAGACTCGGATCTTGATTTTAATATCAAAAAAATTATCTAAAATAGGTCAGGTCTATATGGATGAATATAAGTTGGAAAACAATGAAGCAACAAAAAAGGCGCTGTTAAGTAAACTATTCGCAACCAGTGAAAACGATATTGACCCGCTTTCCCCTGCATTTGCAGATCATTTTTCCTCGCTTATTGAAACTGACATTGAAAAACAGCGGATCTGTGATATTAAAGGCTGGCAATTGACGAAATCAGAGTGCTTGCTGGGAGCGCTTGCTTTCATCGAGTTCGGTGTAGTCGAAAAAATAAAATATTCCAGAATACCCCGGGATCTTCCAGAAAGACAAATTGCCAAAATAGAAAACTGGGGGCCTCGAAAGACCTCATCATCAAAATCATTCAATAGGCAATCGAATGGTAATTCCGCTTTATGGGTTAAAACTTCGGGACTCTCAGGCAATACTTATGATATTTATTTTGGGACTATACTGTCGAAAACTACAGTTCATAAGAATGGTTTACTTACTGCTGATTTAACGCCAATAGGATCTGTCAATGCTACTAAACAACCTGGTGATATAGGTATTTTTCTTGTCGATACCAGAAGAAAAACTAAGCAAAAGATTGTGGCATGTTTAAAGTAACTGAAATCGAAGCCGTTAAGGGTGGTACAGAAGATTACCTACCCTGTTACCAGCAAGTAGAAGGTAACGAACTTGCCGAAATAATTGCATGGGGCCCCTCAAAAACTATTAAAGGCAAAAACTTTAATATGCAGCTAAATGGAGATTCAGCATTTTGGGTAAAAACCCATAAAAAAAATAAAGCTGATTATCAGCTTGCATTAGGTGATATTTTACTAAAAACGCATAACATTCCCAAACTAGATCATGTGTTGTTAACTGGAAGCTTAAAAGACTATATAACCACCGCTTTGGTTAACCAATCCGAGCAAGTTCCTTTATTTGTTGTTTTTGATAATAAGAAATAACTGATTGGGCAGTTTATTGTGAACTGATTCAATCTTTTCGGCTTCTCTCAGAAAACAAAGCTATTAAAATAACATTGATTTCGTTTGGGTATAACTATGAAGTACAATCAATGATTTAAAAATCCTACCAAAAAATTAACTCTCTTTCATTAAAAAGCATCCTTGCTTTTTAATGAAAGAGAGTTGCAAACTAAGGTACAATTTTTGTTGTCTATTATGGAGTTAAAGTTGCCATGATAGCTTTAATTTCCTCAGCTTCTTCCTCGGTTGGCTCCACTGTGACATTAATTCCTTCGCCGCAATGAGCTGGTAGAGGGTTGTTTTCTAAGTCACGTTCAGCTACCAAACGCATACGTTTTGCACGAATATCAGGTGTACTTCCTGGAATAATCATTTTAGTATCGGGGTCGATTTGGTCACAGCGTGCTACCTGAGTGCCGCGGACATTCATAGACATTAAGCAGCTATCAGCTGCAAACTTTGGTAGTGCAAAACCTAAATCTACAGTAATAAACTCGTTAACAGGTATATAAGAAAGTTCGGTTAAACTATTGGTTTCTACATCATAAATATTTACTTTGTTAAGCTTCCAATATACAACTCTTATATCCTCTGACGTATCTTTGCTGCCAAAAGTTGGAACAGGCCCTTTTGTTGTGTCCATTCCAAACATTCCAGCTTTATTATAAGATGGGCTTGGAGTCATAATAGCATTAGCGCTAAACACATTTCCTTTTCTATCGGTTGAAATTAATGCGTTGAAGTCAGAGATGGAGACGGTAGCGGCATCTTCTCTTTCTATGCTAACTCTAAGCTTTAGGGCCGTTAGGCAACATGACTGCTACAGCAGTCAACCCCGTATTCTCTTCTCTGCAGCTTGGGTGGAGAGGCACTACATCTCTGCTTCCTTCTGTAAAGTGCGTTTCAGCCTGTAATGTTGAGAGCATTCCAAAGGGAAGTAAAAGCATAAGCTTCACGATATTTTTCATCATATAAACTCCGTAAATTATTAATGGTTTGTTAACTGAGAGTAAGATCCCTAGTTGTTTTCCTATTAAACAAAAAGTAAGCCATATAATGTATTCTATGTTTTTATTTGTTAGGAGAATACTGTAAGACCTTTTTATTCAATGTATTAAGTTTTTTTTAAATGTTAAATTTGATTCTCAGGAAAAATAAAAATGAATCCATTTTATTGAAAACAGGCCATTTTCCTTGGTTGTTGTGTGATTTAACTATTTTAATTTGTAAGCGAAATCCTCATTTTGGCGATAACTAAGGTGGGACACTAGATGGCATCGAGTCAGATAAGACTATGTTATGACCATGAAGAACATAAGATCATGAAGAACATGAAGGATTTAATCTTTTCCTTCAGTTACTTCATGGCAAACACCTGCCCTGCCTGAAGGTGGTAGCCGAATCTTCTAAATTGAGAGCGGCAAGCGATTGACAACATTTTAAATAAAGCGTAATGTTTTAAGAAATCTATACCCCAAATCAATGAAGATGCTTGTTTTACACGGTGTCATCCCCGAAGTTACCCAATCAAACGTGGGTACAAGTTTTTATCTGGGATCCAGTGATGCCGCTAGACTCCCGATTAACCCCCAGGGAATAACGGATGGAAAAAATGACTGCATCTTCAACTTGTTTGGGTATTAAGGAACGTGCACGAAACAATCCCCCGACTTCTAACTAGTCTTGTTGTGCCAGGAAGGCGGCTCTCATTCGTTGCGTAGAATAACTATGCGCCTCATGAGAGCAACCTTCCTGGCACAAAAATCCTGCGTTATAACTTCGGGATGTTATTCCGTGCACGTCCCTAGGTGGAAATAAGAGTATATCAAAGGATTAATCAAGGAATACATTGTGGCTTGGGATTGTTAGCTTAAAATGATTTAAGTGATGTTCTTATTTCGTATCAGAAAAGCTAATAATTAGTGTCACTATTAAAAATAGGCTGAACCAAATTTTACTCGGGTCTTTGCTTTTGTTTATTCTATATTGGGCCTTCTAACCCCCCATATTTTAAATGCTAGGAATGTGTGATGAATTTATGTAAGGCTGGAATGATATTTTTCAGGCATTGTTATCAATTTTCAGGGATAATGTTGTGTTACATATCCTCACTGAGTCCTTTACCTGCATGAAACAAAAATTAGAATCTCTGCTATTGCTAGCTGTTAACACCTTAAAGGCAGATGCAGTATTAGATAGTGATCTAAGCCCTAAAATTTCGATTGAGCGCGCTCGCGATCAACAATATGGTGATTTTGCAACAAATTTAGCCATGATGTTAGCTAAACCTGCAAAAATGAACCCTCGCATGCTTGCAGAAAAATTAATTGCAGCGATGCCTAGTGATACGGCTGTTCTAAAGGTGGAAATTGCAGGGCCTGGATTTATTAACTTTTTTATTGATCCGAATGCACAATATCAAATTATCAGCCAGATTCATGAACAAGGATCTCAATATGGTTTAAGCGAGGTAGGTAAAGGTAAAAAAGTACAAGTTGAATTTGTTTCAGCAAATCCAACTGGCCCACTTCATGTTGGGCATGGGCGAGGCGCTGCTTATGGGTCGGCAGTTGCAGACTTGTTAGCTGCTGTTGGGTTTGAAGTAGAGCGCGAGTATTATGTGAATGATGCTGGCCGCCAAATGGATATTTTGGCAACCAGTATTTGGTTGCGTTATCTTGAGGAATGCGGAGAGGTTTTTACTTTTCCAGTTAATGGTTATAAAGGCGATTATATTCGTGAAATTGCAGCAACCATTCATCGAGAGTCAAATAATGAATATAGACATCCGCAAGAATTGGTTTTTGAAGATATTCACTTAGATGAACCAAAGGGTGGTGATAAAGAATCACATATTGATGGCCTGATTGAACGAGCTAAAACTTTATTAGGCAAGACGCTTTATCGTGATATTTTCCAGTCAGGTTTGGATGATATTTTAAGTGATATCCGCCAAGATTTAGGTGAGTTTGGTGTTGATTATCAACAGTGGTTTTCTGAGCGACAGTTAATGGATGATGGCTCGATTGATGAAGCTTTAAAGCGTTTGCGTGAAGCAGGGCATATCTATGAAAAAGACGGTGCGCAATGGTTTGCTTCTAGTCAGTTAGGTGATGAAAAGGATAGAGTGGTCGTTAGAGATAATGGGCAAAGTACCTATTTTGCCTCTGATATTGCCTACCATATGAATAAATTAGATCGTGGTTTTGATCAGATTATTAATATCTGGGGAGCTGATCATCATGGTTATGTTCCTCGTGTAAGAGCGGCAATGCAGGCGTTAGGAGCGGATGATAAAAAGTTAACAGTTTTGTTGGTGCAGTTTGCTGTGTTATATGGGGGTGAGGAGCGAGTGCAAATGTCTACGCGTTCAGGCTCTTTTGTTACCTTGCGTCAATTGCGCCAAGAGATTGGTGCGGATGCGGCGCGTTTTTTCTATGTGATGCGCAAATCTGAGCAGCATATGGATTTTGATTTAAAACTGGCAACCTCTAAAAGTAATGAAAATCCTGTGTTTTATGTACAATATGCTTATGCACGAATTTGCAGTGTTTTAAGGCAGTTGGATGAAAAGTCGATAGCACGAGATAGTGCATTAGGAAATGAAAATTTAACTCTATTAGTAGAGCCGCAAGAAGTTGCATTACTAAGTAGCTTGAGTCGATACCCAGAAATATTAGAGCGTGCTGCAACTCATTATGAGCCGCATCAATTAATTAATTACTTACGAGAATTATCGGCTGAATTTCATAGTTACTATAATGCGCATCAGTTTATTATTGATGATGCTAATACGCGTAATGCACGTTTAAATTTAATTTGCGCAGTTAAGCAGGTTTTATCAAATAGTTTAGGCTTATTAAAAATTAACACACTTGAGACTATGTAATGGCTCGTGACTATAAGCACCGCGCTAATTCGGTTAAAAAAAAGCCCGTAAGAAAGAAGTCTAAGGTAAATAGCCGAACTAAAGTAAACCCAAAGAAAGAAGGCGTTCCTTTGGGGCGTTGGGTGCTTGCGTTGCTTATGTTGGTTGGTTTTGCTTATTTTTTATACAGTTTGTCGGGTACTGAGCCTGGCCAGAAAGTTCAAGATAGGCAGCAAGAAAAAAATCATGTGATAAAAAAGGTGCTTAAAAAGCCGGTTGCAGTGTCGGTTAGGAAGAAAAAATCGGTTAAGAAAGTGGTTAATCAAGAGGTTCAGTATGATTTTTATACTTTATTACCTGAAGCGGAATTTACCATTCCTGATCATGAGGTTAAATCTATTAAGCGTGCTGAGCGTGTTGGTAAAGCGGTAAAGAATAGAGAATATTCGGTGCAAGTTAGTTCCTTTAGAAAAGAAAAGGATGCTGACAGCTTAAAAGCAAAACTGTTATTACTGGGGTTTATTCCTAAAATAGAAAAGGCGAGTGTTAAAGGCCGGACTTGGTATCGAGTGAAAATTGGGCCTTATCAGCAAATGAAATCAGTTGATGCGATTGTTTCTCGCTTAAAAGAAAATAATATTGATGTAATGGTGACGGCGGTTAATAAATAAGGCACTGTAACAGTGGTCACTCCCGAATTTTAATTGTAGGGGCAATCCCTTGTGGTTGCCCATTAATGACGCAATCATCATCGGACACTGCTAACCTTAACAAGGGCAATTACAAGGGAGTTGTAATGGGGGAGGGGCGCTAACCGTCTACCTCGCTTCAAGGATATAAGAAAACATAAGTGTTTGTTATGCCGCTTTTTTAGTTAAATTAATTTTGCGGGAGTACTTAATGTGCATAGGATTGTTTCGTGCGCGTTCCTTAGGTCAGTAAGCTTAATAAGTCGGAAATAAACTTGTCTTGCTGATCGTTAGAGATAGGGCCTTGCTCTAAGTTTGTTAAATAAAACATATCTTCAGCGCGGCTGCCTATGGTGGTCACTTTTGCATTAATGACATTAAAATCATGTTGACGAAAAAGGCGGCCAATTTTAGATAAAAGTCCGGGTTGGTCTGTGGTGATAAGTTCTAGGCGAGTGTACCTTTGTTGTTTGTCTTCATGAAAAAATGCTCGAGTTTTTATGGGGAAGTGTGCGGCCTGGCGAGTTCTCGCAGGTATCTGTTGAGGCGCTTTTGCGTTAGTTTGTAATTGTTGTTTAACGATAGAGCAAATATGTAGCTTCCTAAATAAATCATCAATAGGTGCTCCTGATTGCTCCAGAACCTGAAAGCTATTTAAGGTGTACTGGTCTTTTGTAGTGATGATTCTTGCATCTAAAATGGTTAAACCTAGGCTGTCCAGTGCTGCAGTACTGCGAGAAAAGACAAAGTTGTCTTTTTTATCCTGTGTGTAGATAAATATTTCAGCACTACCGCGCTGATTTTGTGGGCGTAAAAGAATTAAGGGCAGCTCGGACTCGGGTGTTGCTTCAATAGCTAAGGTGTGCCAGATAATTTCATCAGAATAATAACGTAAAAAGTAATCGTCATTGATATGTCGCCAAGCATGGTTAATACTTGATTCTGAAAGCCCTTTTTTAATAAGCTCTTTACGTGCTTCGTTTTTTGTTTCAATGATTGTATCTTCTTGCAATATCGGATTTTCTAAACCGCGACGCAAGGCATTTAGGGTGGCACTATAAAGTTCACGCAGTAAACTGTCTTTCCATGATGTCCATAATTCTGGGTTAGTCGCGCGAATATCTGCAACCGTTAGTAAGTAAAGGTAGTTAAGGTTTTCTGTTTTGCAAATTTTTTCAGCGAAGGCATGAATAACCGCTGGGTCACTGATGTCTTTGCGCTGAGCTGTACTAGACATGATGAGGTGATTTTTTACTAGCCAACAAATAATATTAGTATCATGTCCGGATATTTTATGGTCTATACAAAATTGCCTAGCAATGGCCTCACCGAGTACGGAATGGTCGCCTTTTTTGCCTTTAGCAATGTCATGAAATAAGCCAGCAATATATAAAATGTGGGGTTTAGGGATAAGCATAAAAATGCCATTACAAAAAGGCAGTTCTTCGTTGTGTTTTTTTAGGGCAAAGCGGCGCAGATTACGAATAACAAAAAGGGTATGTACATCAACAGTGTAGGTGTGAAATAAATCATATTGCATGCGTGCAACGATATTATTAAAGCTGGGTAAATAGGCGGCAAGTACGCCGTAACGATTCATTGATCGTAATACGCGATTAATCGCGCGAGGCTGGCGTAATATATCAATAAATAATTGGCGCGCTAGTGGGTCGGCGCGAAAATTGTCATCAATCAGTGTTAAATTCGCTCTAATTTGGCGGATAGTCGTTGCTCTAATACCCTTTAGCGAAGGAATCTTTTGTATCAGAATGAAAATCTCGAATAAAGCGCGTGGGTGGGTTTGAAAAACATCTGGGGTATTAGTGGTTATATAACCGGCAATACCGCTAAATTTGCTGTTGATTGTTTGTGGTGTGGTGGTCTGTGGGATGCAATGTTCGTTAAATAGCTGTAATAACGTTTCATTAAGTCTTTCGAGTTGCATGACGGTTTTAAAATAATGCTGCATGAATTGTTCAATGCCTTGATTATTTTTTTGTTCGGAATGGCCAAACGTACAAGATATTTCACGTTGGTGATCGAATAATAAGCGATCTTCGCAGCGATTAGTTTGTAAATGCAAAGCGAAACGAATTTTCCAGAGGTATTCGCGAGCAGCAAATAGTTCTTTATATTCGGCTTGGGTTAATAGATCGTAGTGCTTTAAATCGTGTAGGTAATTGCACTGGTAATGGTACTTAAAAACCCAGCTAATAATTTGTAAATCTCTTAGTCCGCCCGGGCTTTCTTTTATGTTGGGTTCTAAGTTGTAAGCAGTATCGTGAAATTTCTTATAACGTTGTTTCTGTTCTTTAATTTTTGCATTGAAGAAGTCTTCAGAGCTCCAAATAGTATGTCCGGATATCTGCTGATTGAGTTTTTCTAATAATCCTTGGTTTCCAGCTAGGTATCGAGATTCCATAAGAGATGTCATGATGGTTTGATCATCTTTTGCAGCTTGTAAGCATTCGGGGTGACTGCGAACACTGAGGCCTAATTTGAAGCCAGTATCCCAAAGTGCAGTGCATAGTTGAGTCAGTTGTTCTTTATCTTGCTCGGTAATGGAATCTTTGGTTAGAATTAATAGGTCGACATCTGAATGTGGAAACATTTCTTGTCGGCCATAGCCGCCCACCGCTATAAGGGTGTAATGACGGTATGATTGTTTATTGATGATGTGATTCCAAAGACAAAGCAGGGCATTATCAATAAATAAAGATTTAGCATGTAGCAGCGATAAAATTTCTTGTTCGGGAGAAAAGTGGCTTTTTAAATAGGCATTATGCTGTTGAGTTGCTTGTTTTATTCTTTGAGTAATAGCAATCGTTTTCACAGTTCTTCGGGGCGAATAGTTAAAATATCATAGCCTGTTTCGGTGACTAATATCGTGTGTTCCCATTGCGCAGATAGGCTGCGGTCTTTGGTGACAGCGGTCCAACCATCTTTTAAGACTTTCATATGTCGTTTGCCAATATTGATCATAGGTTCTATGGTTAATATATTTCCCGCCTCTAAGATTTCGCCTTCGCCTGGCTTGCCGAAATGTAATACTTGAGGTTCTTCGTGAAAGTTTTTACCGATGCCGTGCCCACAAAACTCACGAACCACAGAGTAGCGATTGGATTCGGCGTGCTTTTGTATGGCGTAGCCTATATCACCTAATGTGCAGCCAGGTTTGACTTGTTCAATAGCAAGCATAAGGCATTCTTGTGTGATGTTGCATAGGCGTTTTGCGTGAGGGCTTACTTCGCCGACATAAAACATTTTGCTGGTATCGCCGTGGTAGTCATCCTTAATAACAGTAATATCAACATTAATAATATCGCCTTTTTTTAATTTTTTATCGTTAGGAATGCCGTGGCAAATTGTTTGGTTAATTGAGGTGCAAATAGATTTAGGAAAACCGCGATAATTTAGTGGGGCGGGGATGGCCTGTTGAATATCGACTATGTAATCATGGCAGAGTTGGTCTAATTCATTAGTTGTGATGCCCGGAATAATATGTGGCACAATGTAATCGAGTACGTCGGCAGCAAGTTTTCCTGCAATACGCATTTTTTCGATTTCGGCAGCTGATTTAATGAGGATAGACATGGCAATTGCTTGGGTATGTAAAGGAGTGTTAATTATGAATTTTAACAGAGAATGGATTGTTGTATAAAAGTAAATATGGTATAAAGGTAGGTTCATCTATGTCTCGTTGTTTTTTAATAAGGCATAATAATACTCACATCTATCGACACAATTAGTTGGGTGCTAGCTGAAAAGCTGGTTTCTAATTGGGGTAGGTGGAGGCGTAACCCTTTCGACATAGTCGAATTTTTTGGAGAAAACCATGGCTGCAGTATCTATGCGTCAAATGTTAGAAGCAGGTGTTCATTTTGGACATCAAACGCGTTACTGGAACCCTCAGATGGCACCTTACATCTTTGGCGCACGTAGTAAAATTCATATCATTAACTTAGAAAAAACACTTCCTTTGTTTAATGATGCAATGAATTACGTAGGTCAAATGACAGCAAACAAAGGAAATATTTTGTTTGTTGGGACTAAAAAATCTGCTCGTAAAGCAGTTGCAGACGAAGCAACTCGTTGTGGCATGCCATATGTTAACCACCGTTGGTTAGGTGGAATGTTGACTAACTTTAAAACGATTAAAAAATCTATTTTTCGTTTAAAAGAATTAGAAGCAATGAAAGCAGACGGTACTTTACAACAACGTTTTAGCAAAAAAGAAGCTTTAGGTATGGAACGTGAGCTAGAAAAATTAGAGCGTAGTTTAGGTGGTATTAAAAACATGCGCGGTATTCCTGATGCTATTTTCGTTTTAGATGTAGGTTACGAAAAAAATGCATTAAGCGAAGCGAAAAAATTAGGTATTCCTGTTATTGGTGTTGTTGATACAAATAACTCTCCTAAAGGTGTTGATTACGTTATCCCTGGTAACGATGATTCAATTCGTGCGGTTAAGTTATATGTAGAAAGTGCTGCAACAGCAGTATTAGAAGCAAAAGCAGCTAGATTAGATGTTTCTGCTAAAGGCGATGAATTCGTAGAAGAAGCAGCTGCAGAATAAGATTTATCTTGTTTTGTTTATCCGTTGTTTATATAACGGATAAAGCTTGTTATAAACGCCTCCATTTTGGAGGCGTTTTTTTAGTGAAAAGTATTTTTAAGGTATAAAGTAATGAGTGTTACAGCAGTAATGGTAAAAGAACTACGTCAGCGTACGGGTTCTGGCATGATGGAATGTAAAAGAGCATTGAAGGAAGCTGATGGCGATATGGAATTGGCTATCGATAACATGCGTAAGTCAGGGTTAGCAAAAGCGGATAAAAAATCAGGCCGTATTGCTGCAGAAGGTCGTATTGCTGTTGCTCAAAATGATGATACAACAAACGCCGTTATTATTGATGTTAACTGTGAAACTGATTTTGTTGCAAAAGGCGATGACTTTAAAGCGTTTGCACAAGGGATTGCAGATGCAATTTTAGCATCAGACGTAACAACAGTAGAAGCTGCGCTTGAACTGGCTTTAGCGAGCGGAAAAAGTATTGATGAAACACGTCGTGGCATGATTGCTAAATTAGGTGAGAACATCACTTTAAGACGTTTTGAAAGAGTTTCAGCAGCAGGTGGAACTGGTTTTTACTTGCATGGCGAGAAAATTGGTGTAGTAGTCAGCTTAGAAAAAGCAGATGCGGCACTAGCAAAAGATGTTGCAATGCATATTGCAGCAAGTAAGCCTACTTGTGTTTCTGAGTCTGAAGTTCCAGCAGAAATAATCGAAAGAGAAAAAGCTATTTTTGTTGCTCAAGCAGAAGAAAGTGGTAAGCCAGCAGAAATCATTGAAAAAATGATCGGTGGACGTATTAGAAAGTTCCTAGCTGAAATTACTTTAGAGGGACAAGCGTTTGTTAAAGACGATAAAGTCACTGTTGGTAAGTTAGTTAGCGGTAAAGACAATAAAGTAACTGGCTTTATTAATCTTGCTGTGGGCGAAGGTATTGAAAAAGAAGAAGGTGATTTTGCTGCTGAAGTAATGGCGCAAATTCGCGGCGAATAAAGAGATAGAAAAGCTTTTGGGGCAGATTGCTCCGAAAGCTTTTTTTATGCCTTGAGTGGGGTGGTTGTTTTTAATAGCATGAAAACAATTAATTTTTGAAATTAGATTAGAGAGAAACATTGATGACTAAGCTTATTTGCCAAAGGATTTTACTCAAATTGAGCGGTGAGGCACTAATGAGCGATAAAGGGGGCAGTATTGACCCTGAAATCGTAAGGCGACTAGCAACAGAAGTTAAAGAACTTTGTGATGCTGGTATTCAAGTTGGTTTAGTCATCGGTGGTGGAAATATTCTGCGTGGAGCAGAGCAAGTTGCTGAAAGTTTGACACGTGTAACAGGTGATCAAATGGGTATGCTTGCGACCGTTATGAATGCGCTTGCGATGCAGGATGCATTAGAGTATTTAGGGCAGCCTGTTCGGGTGATGAGTGCTTTAGATATTAATCAAGTTTGTGAAAACTATATAAAACGTAAAGCGGTTAGGCATTTAGAGAAAGGCCGAGTGGTTATTTTTGCAGCGGGTACAGGTAATCCTTTTTTTACAACAGATTCTGCGGCAAGCTTAAGAGCCATTGAAATTAATGCAGGCTTAATGATTAAAGCAACCAAGGTTAAAGGTATTTATTCAGCTGATCCTGAAAAAGATGCTAATGCGACTTTTTATCCAGAGCTAACTTATGATGAGGCTTTAGATCAACGATTAAGTGTAATGGATACCACTGCATTAGTTTTGTGTAGAGATAATAATTTACCCATGCGTATTATGAATATTTTTGAGCCAGGTGCTGTGATGAGGTTGATGCACGGTGAAAAAATAGGTTCATTAATTACGCGATAAACGCATAACTATCAATATGAGGCACTTACACGAAAGAGATAAGCAATAAAAATATTTAAAATCCTACTGATTTTAGCTTATTTTCTTCCACCATTCTCGCGTGTAAAAATCTCAATCAATTAGAGTACAGAAAATGATTAATGATATACAACAAGATGCAACAGAGCGTATGGCAAAAAGCATCGAAGCACTTAAAAAGAGTTTTACTAAAATAAGAACGGGACGCGCCCACCCTAGCTTATTAGATCAAGTAGTTGTTTCTTATTACGGTGCTGATACGCCTTTATCGCAAGTAGCAAATGTTACCGTGGATGATTCGCGTACTTTAGCAGTAACGCCTTGGGAAAAAAGCTTGATGCAAGCGATTGAAAAAGCAATTATGTCGTCAGATTTAGGCTTAAACCCAGTGACAAATGGTAATGTTATTCGTGTTCCTCTACCTATGCTGACAGAAGAGCGCCGTCGTGATTTAGTTAAGCTGGTTAAAGCCGAAGCTGAAAGTGGCAGAGTTTCTATTCGTAGTATTCGCCGAGATGCTAACGCTGAAATTAAAGATGCTTTAAAAGAAAAAATGGTTTCTGAAGATGAAGCAAGAACTGGGGAAGATAAGGTTCAGAAATTAACAGATGAATATGTTAAGCAAGTTGAAAAATTATTAGAAGAAAAAGAGGCAGATTTACTTTCTATTTAGGTAGCTAAAATGCAATTGGAAACAGACGCGATAGACAGAAGCCATTACCCAAAGCATATTGCTATTATTATGGATGGCAATGGTCGTTGGGCAAAAAAACGTTTTTTACCGCGTTTTATGGGACATATTGCAGGCGTTAAAGCGGTTAAGCGAGTGGTTGAATTTTGCGACTCACAAGAAATTCAAGTATTGACCTTATTTGCCTTTAGTAGTGAAAATTGGCATCGCCCTAAAGATGAGGTCTCAAAATTAATGGATCTTTTTGTAGGTACTTTGGGTAAGGAAATAAATAGACTGGATAAAAAAAACGTACGCCTAAGATTTATTGGTGAACGTTCCGCTTTTTCAGAAAAAATGCAGCAACAAATGGCTGAAAGTGAATGTCGCACAGAAAATAATACTGGGTTAACACTGGTTATTGCTGCTAACTATGGCGGGCATCGGGATATTACCTTAGCAATGCAAGAAATTGCCAAGCAAGTACAGCGTGGTGATTTACAGCCAGAAGATATTAATGAAGACTTAATAGCGGCACAATTATCTATTCCTGATTTGCCAGAGCCTGACTTATTCATTCGAACAGGTGGTGAGAAGCGAGTTAGTAATTTTTTACTATGGCAACTTGCTTATACAGAATTTCATTTTACTGATAAATTTTGGCCTGATTTCAATACTGAAACGATGCAGGGTGCTGTGGATGATTTTTTAACACGGCAACGTCGCTTTGGGCGTACGAGTGAGCAGCTCGAAAACTCTTCTGAAACAAATTAAATTGTTTTATTTTAAATACTTAAACTCATAATAATAAAAATATGTTACTACAACGCGTTATTACCGCTTCGATTTTAGCTCCTTTAGTCGTATTGGCTATTTTTCAATTACCTCATTTATATTTTTCATTTCTTTGGGCTGCTGTCATGTTAGCTGCTGCCTGGGAATGGACAAATTTAGCAGATGTGAAATCAACATTATTAAAAGTGCTTTTTTTGTTGTTAATGTTAATCCCAATGGCTATTTTGCAGTTTTGGCCACAAACTTTAGAGATTATTGCACAAGTTGCCAACTGGCCTGAAGTAAGAGCGCAGTCTGGTTTAATTGAATGGTTGGTTGTTCCCCCTGTATTATTTTGGCTATGGGTGATGACTAAAATTCGTAAAGCAGGTGGAGACTTATTAGAAATAAAAATGTCGACTACTAAAAAGTTACTTTTAGGTGCTTTTATATTGCTTTCGGCGTGGTTATTTTTATCTCGCTTTATCGTATTAGAAGAGCCGGCAATGACGCTGTATTTATTTGTTCTGATTTGGTCAGCTGATATCGGTGCTTACTTTGCTGGTAAAAAATTTGGTATAACAAAATTGGCGATAGAAATTAGTCCAGGAAAAACATTAGAAGGTATGTATGGCGCTTTAATTTCTGCGGTAGTCGTGAGCTTAGTATTTACTTTATATTTTGATATGTGGGTACTTTATATTGCTGATTTTGTCTTGCTTTCCGTTATTACGGTGCTCGTTTCGATTTATGGTGATTTGTTTTTTAGTGCAGCGAAACGTATTCGTGGTGTAAAAGATAGTGGAACTATTTTACCGGGGCATGGTGGCTTATTAGACCGTTTAGATAGTATTATTGCTGCTATTCCTGTGTTTTATGCAGGCGCTTGGTTGATTAGATGGATGGGCCTTGGTGCTTAAGGAGCTTGTTTCATGCGCGTTCCTAAACAGTATCGTTAATAAGTTTGTATTGAATTTTAAATTGGAAGTCATCATATGAAAGGTATTTGTGTTTTAGGAGCAACAGGCTCTATTGGTGTTAGCACATTAGATGTTGTAAAGCGTCATTCAGATTTATATAAAGTAATTGCTTTAACTGCAAATACCAATATTGATACACTTTTTGAGCAATGTATTGAGTTTAAACCTGAAGTCGCAGTTGTTGTTAATGAGCAAAAAGCTGGTGAATTTAAAGCAAAAATTGCTGGAACGGCGATTGCTGATCTCCGCGTTCTTGTTGGAGCAGAAGCATTAGTTGAGGTTGCGACACTTAATAATGTAGATTCTGTGATGGCTGCTATCGTTGGCGCTGCAGGATTATTATCTGCCTTAGCTGCTGCGAAAGCGGGTAAAACCATTTTATTGGCAAATAAAGAATCACTGGTTATGTTAGGTGATATTTTTATGCAAGCGATTCAAGAGTCGGGCGCAAAATTATTACCAATTGATAGTGAGCATAATGCTATTTTTCAGTGCATGCCAGCAGGATATATTGCTGGACAAGATGCACCTGTCGCACGTCGTATTTTATTGACGGCATCAGGCGGCCCTTTTAGAACAACGCCAGTTGAAGAGTTACATAATGTAACGGTTGATCAAGCTGTTGCGCATCCTAAATGGAGTATGGGGCGAAAAATTTCAGTTGATTCTGCCACGATGATGAATAAAGGTTTGGAGTTAATTGAAGCTTGTTTATTATTTAATATGCAGCCAGACCAAATTCAAGTCGTGATTCATCCACAAAGTATCATTCATTCCATGGTTGATTATGTTGATGGTAGTGTTCTAGCGCAAATGGGTAACCCTGATATGCGTATTCCAATTGCACATGCAATGGCATGGCCAGAGCGTTTTGATTCAGGTGTTGCGCCTTTAGATATTTTTGCAGTAAAACACATGGATTTTGAGCTAGCAAGTTTAGAACGCTTTCCTTGCTTACGTCTTGCGATTGAAGCGATTAAAGCGGGCGGCATTATGCCAACTGTTTTAAATGCAGCTAACGAAATTGCAGTTGAAGCCTTTTTAGATGAAAAAATTCGCTTTACTGATATTCCCGTCATTATTGAAAAAAGTATGGCCGAGTTTAGCGCGACTGTGGCTGATACACTAGAGCATATTTTAGAAGCAGATAGCCAAGCACGTGAGCAAGCTCAAACTATGATTAAAGCATTGACGACTTAATGGAAATATTGCACACGCTGTTTTACTTTATTGTTGCGATTGGTCTATTAGTTGCCATTCATGAATTTGGTCATTTTTGGGTTGCCAGAAAGACCGGAGTAAAGGTTTTACGTTTCTCTATTGGTTTTGGTAAGGTAATCTGGAAGTATCAAAAGAATGAAAATTCGACAGAGTATGCTTTATCTTTAATTCCATTAGGTGGTTACGTCAAAATGGTGGATGAGCGAGAGGGTGAGGTAAGCGCCGAAGACTTACCTTATGCTTTTACCCAAAAGTCACTTTGGGCGCGTTCTGCTATTGTTGCAGCAGGTCCTTTATTTAATTTAATACTCGCAGTTTTTCTTTATGCCGCTGTTTTTATGATGGGCGAAACAGGAATGCGACCTATTGTTGGAGAAGTTGTTCCTACGACTCTTGCAGGGCAAGCGGGCTTTGTTGAGGGTGAAGAAATCATTAGTATTAATGAGATTACAACCAAGACTTGGCGCGAAACAATGGAAACTCTAATGGCTTCAATTATTGATGCTGAAGAGGGCGTTGTTGTTGAAGTTAAAACAGTTGATGGGCGATTATTAACACATACTTTAATTATTCCTTTAGCCTTAAGCCAAGAACCAGAACGTTTATTTAAAGAGTTAGGGCTTAAAGCATGGCAGCATACGATTCCTGCTGTTATCGGTAAAATTATTCCCGGTGGTGCTGCAGAGAGTGGAGGCTTACAAGTGGGTGATTTACTTTTAAGTTCAGATGGTATTGAGTTAGACGGCTGGATTGCTTGGGTTAAATATGTTCAATCCCATGCAAGCCAAACCATTAAGCTTTTAATTGATCGTAAAGGCGAGCAAATATTACTGGCACTAACGCCAGAAAGTATTATTGATAATGAACGCGTGGTAGGAAAAATAGGTGCAGGTGCTTATATATCTGACGACTTACGTGACTCCCTTATGGTGAAATATTCACTTTCTCCAGTGGATGCTTTTAGTGCAGCTGTACAGCGTACTAGCTATTATTCAGTGGCAACATTAAAAATGATGGGCTCGATGTTTGCAGGAAAATCCTCAGTGGATAATCTTAGTGGCCCGATTAGTATTGCGCAATATGCAGGAAAATCTGCGGAAATGGGTTTAATTCCTTTTTTGAAGTTTCTGGCAATTGTAAGCATTAGTTTAGGGGTATTAAATTTACTACCCATCCCTGTTTTAGATGGTGGACATTTGTTAATGTTTCTTATTGAAGCTATAAAGGGCAGCCCCGTTGCTGAAAATATTCAAATCGCTTTTCAACAAGTGGGTATGACCGCTTTATTGGCATTGATGGTTTTAGCTATGGTGTTAGATGTTGGGGGATTATTTTAGATGATTAATAAAAATAGAATTTAAGGAAACAAGATGAAACAAGTTTCAAAGATAATTGGTTTAATAGCTGTTTTAATGTTTACTTCAAATGTCGTCGCAAAAAGCGGTACGGAACAGCTTGAAGAGGTGTTATTAAAAAGAGGTATGCAAGTTGATACCATTGACGCAACTGCAATTGATGGGCTTTTTGCGGTTAGAGAAGGGTCACGAGTTTTTTATTTTTCAAGTGATGGTCGTTTTTTATTGCATGGTGAAATGTATGATTTAATTTCAGGTGAACCAGAAAACTTAACAGAAAAATCACTTAAAGTTGTACGCGCAGAACTAATTAATACTGTGCCTGAGAAAGAATTTATTATTTTTAAAGCAAAAAATGAAAAATACCGCATTAATATTTTCACCGATATTGATTGTGGTTATTGCCGAAAATTACATTCAGAAATAGCAGATTATTTAGCGGAAGGAATTACGATACAATACTTGTTTTTCCCTAGAGCAGGTTTAGGCTCAGATGCGTATAAAAAAGCGGTTTCTGTTTGGTGTGCTGATGATAGAAATGAAGCAATTACCATTGCTAAAATGGGTACAGGTGTTTTAAAAGATAAAACCTGTGATAATCCTGTTGAGGCGCATATGAAATTAGGTGAAAAAATAGGTGTACGTGGTACGCCAATGATGGTCACTGCAACAGGTACTGTTTTTCCTGGATATATGCCCGCTAAGCAATTAGCAAAAGCATTAAGTTTAGATAAGTAAAAAACCTATCCAAAATAAACTAGAAACGTGTTGATAAAATAACACGATAGATATTTAATTTTAATTTACCAAGGAGTCATACGATGACTGATAACTGGATTGCACCTTCGATTCTTTCTGCTGATTTCGCAAAATTAGGCGAAGAAGTAGATAACGTATTAGCGTCAGGTGCAGATGTCGTGCACTTTGATGTAATGGATAACCATTTTGTTCCTAACCTAACCATTGGGCCATTAGTTTGTGATGCTTTAAGAAAGCATGGCGTTACAGCACCTATTGATGTTCATTTAATGGTAGAACCTGTTGACCGTATTATTCCTGACTTTGCAAAAGCAGGGGCAAGCATGATTACCTTTCACCCAGAAGCATCGACTCATATTGATAGAACATTACAAATGATTCGTGATTTAGGTTGTAAGTCAGGTTTAGTATTTAACCCAGGAACACCATTACATTATTTGGATTATGTCATGGATAAAGTTGATATTATCTTATTAATGTCTGTAAACCCTGGCTTTGGTGGTCAATCATTTATTCCTTCTACTTTAGGTAAATTACGTGAAGTAAGAAAAATGATTGATGATAGCGGTTTTGATATACGCTTAGAAGTTGATGGTGGTGTAAAAGTTGATAATATCCGTGAAATTAAAGCAGCGGGTGCTGATATGTTTGTTGCTGGATCAGCGGTTTTTAATCAACCAGATTACAAGAAAGTAATTGATGAAATGCGTGTGGAATTAGCAAAAGCATAATCTACCAAATTAACCTTGAGGGTTCTTTTGATCTTCAAGGTTAATGCGATAAAAAGAGAGAAATTATGACACAAGATGAAAGTAAGCGTAAAGCTGCAGAAGCGGCATTAGAGTATATTAAAGATGTTTCTATTCTTGGTGTAGGAACAGGTTCAACGGTTAATCATTTTATTGATTGCTTAGCTGACTTTAATTTAACACAAGATATTGAAGGTGCGGTATCTAGCTCGATTGCAACCACGGAGCGTTTAAAAAAGATTGGCGTTCCAGTGATGGAATTAAGCGAATCAGGTGATTTAGATGTTTATGTGGATGGTGCGGATGAAGTTAACCCACTTAAGCAATTAATTAAAGGTGGCGGTGGAGCGCTAACACGCGAAAAAATTATTGCTGGTGCGAGTAAAAAGTTTGTTTGTATTGTTGATCAAACAAAAACAGTTGATATCTTAGGTGACTTTCCTTTACCGATTGAAGTGATTCCTATGGCACGTAGTTATATTGCACGTGAAATGGTTAAACTAGGTGGACAACCTATTTGGCGTGAAAATTATATCACTGATAATGGCTGTGAGATTCTTGATGTACATAATATGGAAATTATGGAGCCATTAGCGTTAGAAAAAGCCGTTAATAATTTAGCGGGTGTTGTTTCCGTTGGTATTTTTGGTTTACGCCCTGCTGACGTTGTATTAGTGGCAACAGATAATGGTGTAAAAACGCTTTAATACTTAAGGAACGTGCACGAAACAATCCCCCGATTTCTAACTTCGAGATGTTATTCCGTGCACGTCCCTAAGCTGTTTTTATATTAAAAAGCCCTAGCCTAATATTTTAGCTAGGGCTTTTTTATGCCTGTAAAAGTTAGTAGGGTGAAAAAACTCAGCGGTTTCCACCGTCGCACCACGCATTCCCATAAATAACACCAGCAATCATCATAAAGGCCATTTGTTTAATAATCACGCATAAAAGACTATCCAAACCATTGAGGTAATAGGTGGTTTGATTATCATGTCGGGTTACGCATTCGTCTTGCGCGCTGACCTTGGGAAGCGCATCACATTAAGCTCTGCGTACAAGATGCGCTTCGTTCCTCAGGACATCCTATAAAAAAGCATCCTAAGTACTGACAAAAAGCGACTAAATAAAATCATGTACATTCTCTGCGCGGCGATAGGGGATGCGAAAAACATCAGCATTAAAGTTTTTCTAAGTATAAGGTATTGTGAATTTTCCTAAATTGAGAATTACTGACCCCGTATGTCCTTTTTCCATGAGACCTTTGATTTAGGTAGTCGGTTAAAATCATCAATAATTCGAATAGAATGAGGGGGTGTATCAGACCATTCCCATAATACTAAGTTTTGATTTTTTTCAGTACACCCAGGCGCAAAGCTTCGGCATTTAATACCTGCAACACCTAATGATTGTAATTTTTTGACTAATTGCCAAGTAGGTGGGTCTTGTTTTTGTGTCGCTAAGTCTTCCCAAGCACACGCTAAGTCAGCTGAATTAAAACCAAGGAAGCTAAGAGTATTGGTATCATTGAGGTCGACAATATTTGCACAGTCAACATCGTATGTAATGATTGTCATTGGTTGTGCTTTGAACGGAAAGCCTTGTTGTGCTTCTAGCCAGGCTGTTGTCAAATCAAGTGATGTATATAAGGCCTTACTTCCAATGCAGTTAAAACGCCCAACCTGTTTTTTAGCACCTTCACCTGAGAGCGGATCAAATGCCCACATAGGGTGATGTGCTCTATAAACAGTACCTGTAAATTGGGAGGAGGGGATACTCAAGCGTAGCCACCCGCTGCTAGGCGAGCGAGGTAATCCTTAACCGCTTTAGCTCGCCCTTCTTTTACTAATTCTTCGGCTGTTTTATCGCCAAAAGAATGTAATGGTTGAGAACGAAACCAAGCAAAAGCACGCCCAACACCGCCAGACCATTCAGCAGCACGATTAATGATCTCTACTGTATCTCGTAACCTAGCTTGTGTTGCTTTGCTTTCAAGTCGGACTATTTTGGAAACAGAATCTCTGGATAAGCCGGTTACTTCAGCAAGATCACTTTTAGTAATATGCAGCTCTTTTGCAAGGGCTCCTGATGCAACTAAGCCATCATTACCAATAACGGTGTGTAAAAAATCAACACTCACAGTTTTGCCTCGTTTTATTTACATTATAAGGGGTTATTTTAGGGGCTATCGTTCGTATTTACAATGACTAAGCCTAATATCTACCTATATCAAGGTCTCATTAACCTACACTAGGTAAAACAAAGCTTTCTAGTTATGTGCTGTCCATGTACTCATGCATTCTCTTTTCAATCATACCGGTCGGTGTTAATTAACTTGGCTGGTTTCTTGGTTTGATTTTAAAGATTGCTTTTTACGAAAGCTCTTTCCTTTTTATAAAGGTTGGCATGTGGAATGGACTAGCCAGTCTATGGCTTGTAGGGTGAAAAATTGCAGCGGACTCCACAGCCGCTAAGGCGTTCGTTTCTTTTATTTGCCCAAAAGAAACGAACCAAAGAAAATGCACCCGATCACAAGAACCGCTCTATTTTCGGGCGTACTTGTAAGGCGGATGCGTAGGCTGGATGAGTGATAGCGTAATCCGACACGGTGATGCAAAGGCATTAATTATCTTGGCTTATTTTATGATAACGGTTTGTGTTGGTTATGGGGGTATGTGATATGGCGGCGGAATACGCTGCACTTTTTCACCCTACGCGTGTTCAAAGTGAGAAATAAGGCAAAAGGCAAGACTTGCCCCTGCGGTGCTAGAGAGCATCGAGTCGGAGAGTACTATTTATTACCACGAAGAACATGAAAAGAATGAAGGGTTTATATCTTTTCCTTCAATTACTTCATGTTCTTCATGATAAATACCTGTCCCGTCCTAAGTTTGTAGCCGTTAGCCTCTTGAAATGTTATGCATAATATCTTAAAGTGATATGCATAACTTTTGGAGGAAAGTATGAGAACTACTCTTGATTTACCAGAAAACTTACTTATTGAAGCAATGAAAGTAACTCACACGAACACATAAACGGGAGTAATTGTTCGGGCATTAGAGGAATTGATTAGAAAATCAAAAATTTCTAATCTTAAAAAGTATAAAGGTAAAATTGATATAGACATTAATCTTGATGAAATCAGAGACCGTTATTAGTGCAAGTTTTAGTCGATACATCAGTTTGGATTGATTACTTTCGGGGCAGTGGTGATTCTAAAAAACTAGATTTGTTAATAGATGAAAACCTGATCGTAACTAATGAGATTGTCCTAGCAGAATTACTGCCATATCTCAAAATTAAAAAGCAAACGAAAGTAATTGCACTGTTATACGAAATTAATAAAATTCAACTAGATATTAACTGGAAAGAAATTATTGAATTTCAGGTGAAATGGTTGGAAAGTGGTGCAAATGGAATAGGAATTCCTGACTTGATTATTGCACAAAATGCAAAGCAGAATGGTTGCAAGGTCTACTCTTTAGATAAACATTTTCGATTATTAAACCAAGTCTTGAATATTGATTTATATAAATAAAAAGGCTAACAAGGGCGGCTTATCTGACCGTTGTTAGCACAGTTTTTTTGCGAACGACATTTTTTATCAAAGGTCAGTACTTTGTCAGAGTTCACCGTATATCTGCTGACCGCATCGTTATATTTCAGAAACTCGTATTAAGTTTCACTACGTTGTACCATGATTTTTTAAAAGATCAGCCCGAAACATATCAGGTGATTTTATAAAAATTTCTGGATTCATTCTATACCAACATTGAACGGCTTCAAAGGGCGTTCTAACCTTTAATTCACATGCCTTCAGTTAAGGTTGTAATACGCCAAAAACTTATCTAAATTGGCCTTTAAGTCAGTCGCGTTTTCATAGGTTAAGACCTTAATCGCAACAATATGTGTCAGGTCTTGCCTTTTGCTATTCTTATTTATCACCTCATAGCCGATGATATTCATCCCTTAGGCAAAAGGCAAGACCTGGCCCCAATGCCAGTAAGTTAAGCGTAACTAATTAATTACAAAGAGCTTTTATAGGCTGAAAAATGAATATCATTCTTAAAGCTCTTTAATGCTCTCGGCGCAGACCGCCCAACTCTAAGGGCTTCTATAG
>JAJJBE010000140.1 GCA_020996635.1 Bathymodiolus brooksi methanotrophic gill symbiont | reverse complement strand
AAACGAGGTTTTTTTAACCACTCTAATAACATCAATCCTTTAGAAGCTAAAGTTTCTCTTATATTTCGACAAAACAAGTATTTTAGTTATTAAATATCAATTACTTGCGCTTAACTTACTGGCATTGGGGATTGCCCCTACGATCAACACAGGATACACATGATAAAAGCAGGCATAGTTGGCGGAACAGGATATACAGGTGTTGAGTTATTACGCATTCTATCTTTACATAATGAAGTTGAAATTAGCGTTGTCACATCGCGCTCCGATGATGGACTGCGTGTGGATGCGTTATACCCCAGTTTACGCGGCAGTATTGATATTTGTTTTTCTAAGCCTGAATTAGAAAATCTAAGTACATGTGATGTGGTCTTTTTTGCCGTACCTAACGGTACGGCTATGAAAATGACAGAAGTTTTGTTAGATAAAGGTGTAAAAGTCATTGATTTATCTGCCGATTTTAGAATTACCAATGTTGCAGAATGGTCAAAATGGTATGGAATGGAACACGCTTGCCCTGATTTAATTAATGAGGCGGTTTATGGCTTGCCAGAAATTAATCGTGCAAAAATACAACAAGCGAATTTGATTGCTTGCCCAGGGTGTTACCCAACAGCAACACAACTTGGTTTTTTGCCCTTAATTGAAAATAACTTAATTGATACTCAGCACTTAATTGCAGATGTTAAGTCGGGCGTTAGTGGCGCAGGGCGTTCAGCGCAAGTTTCTGCTCTAATGAGTGAAATCGGTGAAAGTTTTAAAGCCTATGCGGCGGCAGGTCATCGACATTTACCAGAAATAATACAAGGTTTATCGGCACTTGCAAATAAAAACGTAGGCCTGACTTTTGTGCCACATTTAGTGCCTATGATTCGTGGTATTCATGCAACCTTATATGCCACACTGATTAATAAGGATGCTCAGCAATTGCAATCCTTATATGAACAGCGTTACGCAGATGAGCCTTTTGTTGATGTTTTACCGGCAGGCGTACATCCTGATACACGTAATGTACGTGGCAGTAATCATTGCCAGATTTCAGTGTTAGTACCGCAAAAGAGTGATACCGTCGTAGTCTTATCGGTGATTGATAATTTAGTAAAAGGTGCAGCAGGGCAAGCTGTGCAAAATATGAATTTAATGTTTGGCTTTGATGAAAAACAAGGATTGCAAACAATGGCTTTGTATCCTTAAATCTTGACTAAAATACTGGGTATTGACATAATCCCAAACATAACAACTATTTAACAGGTAATAAAAATGGCAGATCCTATTATTTTTACAGACAATGCAGCAAAAAAAGTGGGTAGTTTAATTGCTGAAGAAGGTAATGATGCTTTAAAACTGCGGGTATATATTTCTGGTGGGGGTTGTTCGGGCTTTCAATATGGCTTTACTTTTGATGAAGAAGTGGCAGAAGATGATACAGCAGTAGAAAATGACGGTGTGACGGTATTAATTGATTCTATGAGCATTCAATATTTAAACGGTGCTGAAATCGATTATAAAGAAGATTTATCTGGCTCACAATTTGTTATTCGTAACCCGAATGCAGCAACTACTTGCGGTTGTGGTTCGTCTTTTTCTGTTTAAGAGTACTAAATATACGCTGATAATTAGTCATATTTTGTAGGATGGGTAGAGTGCAGCGCTAGCTTTTTAGGCGCGTAATGAAACCCATCACTCTGTATACGCAAACCTTCCAAAATCACAGCCTTGTGTAAAAAATAAAAAATCCTTGTAAGGATTTCTTCCTTCTCACGACTCATTATATAATTTTAGATAAGAATACACTTTCAGTTGCTGAAGTGTGCCTTTTTTATTTTTTGGAAATTATATGACTGATACTGCTATTACTGAATCTGTACAAAATTATTATGGCCAAGTGCTACAATCGAGTGATGACTTAAAAACCAGCGCTTGCTGTACCTTAGATTCTGTTCCTGTTCACCTTCGCCCTTTATTAAAAGATTTACATCCTGAAGTGGTTGCGCGTTATTACGGTTGCGGAACGCCTTTACCACCAGCATTGGAGGGCAGTACCGTTTTAGACCTAGGTTGTGGCACAGGACGTGATTGTTATCTTTTATCACGATTAGTCGGTGAGTCTGGGTATGTTATTGGTGTTGATATGACCGATGAGCAGCTTAAGGTTGCCAATGAATATCGGAATTGGCATGCAGAGCGCTATGGCTATCAACAATCTAATGTAGAATTTAAAAAAGGTAATATTGAAGGCCTTGCAACAGCAGGTATTGCAGATAATTCGATTGATTTAGTTGTCTCTAATTGCGTGATTAATTTAGCGGCTGATAAAAAGCAGGTTTTATCTGAAATTTTACGGGTATTAAAGCCTGGCGGAGAGATTTATTTTTCCGATGTCTATGCGGATAGACGAATCCCTGAAACATTAAAAACAGACCCTATCTTATTGGGAGAGTGTTTAGGAGGCGCATTATATTGGGAAGATTTTCGTCGATTGATGCAAGAATTGGCTTGCCCTGATGTGCGCACGGTCAAATCTAGCCCTATTGCATTAGAAGATGCTGAAGTGGAAGCTAAAATTGGTATGGTGACTTTTAAATCAGTAACCATTCGTGCGTTTAAAATGCCGTTGGAAGATCGCTGTGAAGATTTTGGTCAGCTTGCTACTTATAAAGGCACCATTGCAGAAAACCCCCATGCTTTTGACTTAGACGACCACCATCACTTTGAAACAGGCAAGCCATTGCGTGTTTGCGGTAACTCATTTGATATGCTGGCTTTAAGTCGTTATGGACAGCATTTTGAATTAATAGGCAATAAAAACACGCACTTTGGTTTATTTGATTGTGACCCTGATGTAGCGCCTGCCACTGCTGAAGTCAGTGCTTCTTGCTGTTAAATAATTATGTCGGGTGCAATTGCTGTCTTTGTTAAAACGGTTGGGTTATCCCCCTTAAAAACACGCTTAGCAAAAACCATTGGAACAGAAAACACGGAAGCATTTCATCTAGCAGCTGCCTACTCTGTTGCCAGTGTTGCTCAAAAGTTAAGCAAGCAAGTTGAGTTGAGTTGTTATTATGCGGTTGCTGAAGAAACCGCTGTAGAGCATTCTGATTGGCAAGGCTTGGCATGTATATGGCAAGGGAGTGGTGGCTTGGGTGAGCGTATGCGTTTAATTCATCAGAGCTTATTAAAAAAGCATGATTTTGTTTTACTCGTAGGTGCAGATATTCCACAAATGACAGTTTCTGAGCTAGTTAAAGCAAGTGCTTATTTAATGAATAGCTCGAAAAAAAGATCAGTACTTGCCCCCAGTGCAGATGGGGGTTTTTGGCTGTTTGGTAGTAACTTTGCTATTCCTGAAAATATTTGGACAGATGTATCTTATAGCCAAGATGATACGGGTAAGCTATTTTTACAGGCAGTTAAAGCACTTGCGCCAGTAAAAATTTTAGAGACTTTACGTGATGTGGATGAATTACCTGACTTGCAGGCATTGCAGCCTGTGTTGGCAAAGTTACCTCAGCCAACTCAAGCACAGCAGCAATTAAGTCAGTTTTTAACAACAATTATTTAGATTACTAAGGTAGCTGCGATTTATTCGAGCTTAAAAATTATGCGTGATGTGAAACCTTTATTATTAAACAGCGATTTCCCTAAGATTAGACGGGGGCAGCTTAATACTTTACAAATGAACTTAGGTTATTTATGTAATTTAAGTTGTACGCATTGCCATGTGAATGCAGGACCCACTCGAACTGAGTTAATGAGCCGTGAAACCATGCAGCTTGCTTTGCAATTTGCAGAAAAATATCAGCTCAAATCATTAGATTTAACCGGTGGATCACCAGAAATGAACCCTGATTTTAAATGGCTGGTTAAAATGGCTAAAAAACAGGGTTTGCATATAATGAATCGATGTAATCCAACGATTTTAGAGGAACCTGGCTATGAAGATATTGCGGATTTTTTAGCAGCGCAACAAGTGGAAGTGATTGCCTCTTTACCGTGTTATTTAGAAGATAATGTAGATGCGCAACGTGGCAAAGGCGTATTTGTTAGCTCTATTAAAGCGCTGAAAAGACTGAATAAACTAGGCTATGGCATTGAAGGTAGCGGTTTAATCTTAAATTTAGTATTTAACCCACAAGGGCTTAATTTACCTGCACCACAACTAGAATTGCAAGCAGCTTATCGACAGTTTTTAGCGGAGCAATTTGATTTACAGTTCAATCAATTATTTACCATTACTAATATGCCGATACAGCGCTTTGGTTCTGTTTTAGATTCAAAAGGGCAGTTTTCTCTCTATGTTGATAAGCTAAAACAAGCTTATCAAGTAGATAATTTGCAAAATGTTATGTGTAAAACGCTGATAAATGTTGATTGGCAGGGTTATGTTTTTGACTGTGATTTTAATCAAATGTTAGAACTGCCATTAGCAGGTAAAAAAACACATTTAAGAGAGTTATTAGCTACGATGCCTGATGGGCAATCGATTTCAGTGGCTGATCATTGTTATGGTTGTACTGCAGGGCAAGGCTCTAGCTGTACTGGCGCGCTTTAAGGGGACAGAATGAAAAAAATATTGTTTGTTTGTGTAGAAAATTCATGTCGCAGTCAAATGGCAGAAGCTTTTGCCCATATTAATGGCGGAGAAAAGCTGGGGGCTTATAGTGCAGGGTCAAAAGCATCAGGAAAGGTTAATGATAAAGCAATAATGGCTATGCAGGCGCTAGGGTATGATTTAAATACCCATCATTCTAAATCATTACAAGAGATACCCAATATTGATTACGATTATGCAATTATGATGGGCTGTGGTGATGAATGTCCTGATGTTAGAGCAAAACAAAGGCTAGATTGGGCTATTCCTGACCCTAAAAATATGCAGCCTTTAGATTTTCATAAGGTAAGAGATATGATTGAGACGAGAGTATCGGTTTTACTTCAGGCAACTGGCAGTAAATAACCTACCCATATTGCGCCGTATTTTTGTTTGTCTTCTTTATTGTATCAGTAGGCGCATAGCTGGCTACGTAACTGTTGATACAGTGAAGAAGACGGACAAAAAGGCAAGTAAGATGGGTGGGTTATTTGTTGCCGGTTGCCTCAGACTAATTAAAATAATTAGTTTTAGTGTGCACTAAAATAGGGTTTTTTATAATAGCTTAAGGCAGAGCCTTTGGTGTTATCGGTATCTGTCATAATGGCAACGGCATCAATAGTGCGAATATTATTGCCAAAATGTTTGCGAATATCAGTTAATACATTGCGCTTTTCAGTGTACCAATGAACAAGTTTGTCATTTTCTGAACGCAAAGCTATTTCGATCACACTGCTACCAGCATAAGGGCTTTCCCATGCTTGAAATTTTTCAGCATGACTTGCCCAAACATAAGTTAAAGATTTTGTTTGCCAAAATCCCCAGCCTGTTTTGAAAATAACATAAACCCTTGCAGAAAAATCATCGCCCGATTTGATTTTTTCATTAGCAATATTTAGTTTTTTATCAATGCGCCAAGACCAATTAAGGTAAGGTGTTTTTTCTAAATCAATATGAACTTCTTTATATAAGCTAGATGCTGATGCATTGCTCGTTGCGCGCAAACCTAAATCAGTTATTTTGTATTCCGTATAACCCACAAAGGATTTTTGCTGCCAAGTGGATAGGTCACTTTGAGTAAAATCAGTAATGATAACGGGGTTAGCAACAGTCCATGATGAGTAGAGTAATAAAATGATACCTAAAATCATAAATAAAGCCTAAGTTTGATAGATTCCACCCAAAATAACAGAAGCCCCAGCCCCTGTAGCTGCGGGTAAATTTCCGGTTAGTCCCTCTAGGCTTTGTTTTGCAAGCCATGCAAAAGCCATGGCTTCAACTTGGTCGGGTGGTACACCAAGATTTTCTGTTGATAGCACGGGCGTTTTTAAGCAATCACTTAAGCTGTTCATTAAGGTTTGATTATGTACGCCGCCACCACAGACAAGAACATTATCTGTTTCTGGTCCATATAGTAAAATGGCTTCTGCGATAGTTTCTGCGGTTAATTGACATAAAGTACGTTGAATATCTTCAGGGTTATATTGTGGTTGGGTCGATAAGTTTTGTGTTAACCATTGTTCAGAAAAATATTCAGTGCCTGTGCTTTTAGGTATCGTAAGCGAAAAGTAGCTATCACTTTTTAACTGAGGTAGCAGCTTATGCTGTATTATCCCCGTTTTAGCCCAGTCACCATTATCATCATAAGCTTTATTTTTATGGTGATTAATCCAGTGATTCATCAAAGTATTACCCGGCCCCGTATCAAAGCCAGTAACGGCTTGAGATGCATCTTTTGGTAAAATCGTTATATTAGCAATACCCCCGATGTTAACAATGACATTATTTTTAGATGGGTTGTAAAATAAAGCGTGATGAAACGCGGGAACTAATGGTGCGCCTTGGCCACCAGCAGCTATATCCTTGCGGCGAAAATCAGCAATCGTAGTGATATTAGTTCTTTGGCAGATAATATTAGGGTCGCCAATTTGTAAACTAAAAGGCAAGGCAGTATTGGGTGAATGATAGAGCGTTTGCCCGTGGCTGCCGATGGCTTTGATCTGGCTAGCTTTGATCTGGCTTTGTTTTAGTAGATTAAGGCAGGCTTGGGCATAAAACTCACCTAGTTGAGTATCTAATTTGCCATAATCTAAAAGAGACATCGTTTTGACGCTAGATATTTGCTGTATTTTCTCTTTTAGCTTATCTGGGTAAGCTTGATAATAGAAATCAATGACCTGCGCTTGTTGCTCGGTAAAATCATAAAGGCCAGCATCAATACCATCAAGACTGGTTCCTGACATCAGGCCAATATAGTAATCACGTGGCATGATTAAGGCTGAGCAACAGCAAGCTGAGAGGGTGTTATTTCAGCAAGCTGGGCAAATAAGAGCGAAGCTTTTTCTATGAAATCAGCGATATAAATTTTCTTTATGGGTGTGGCATTAGGCAGTTTTACCGTTAAAGGATTACGGTGTACGCCATTAACACGAAATTCATAGTGTAAGTGAGGGCCTGTTGCTAAGCCTGATTTTCCGACATAACCAATAATATCCCCCTGACTTAATCGTGTGCCAGTGCGCTGCCCGCGTTTAAATTTAGATAGATGTGCGTAAAGCGTGCTGTAACGTTGTCCGTGTTTGATAATAACCACATTGCCATAACCCCCTTTTGTACCGCGGAAGATAATTTTTCCATCACCTGTAGACTTAATAGGTGTGCCTGTTCTAGCTGCATAATCAACGCCTTTATGGGCGCGAATTTTATTTAGAACAGGGTGTTTTCGTCTTAGGTTGAAGCGTGAGCTAATGCGAGAAAAATCAATTGGTGTGCGTAAAAAAGCTTTACGCATACTTTCACCCGATGGGGTGTAGTAACTTATTTTTCCAGCGGGGTCTTGGTAGCGTACGGCTTTAATTGAATGTCCTTGCTTGATAAATTCAGCTGCTAGAATTTCTCCTGTATTAAGAAATTTATCATTAATAAACTGTTTTTCGTAGATTAAAGAAAACTGGTCGCCAGCTCTTAAGCTAAGTGCAAAATCAATATCCCAAGCAAAAATATTAGCTAATTGCATGACTAATCTATCACTTAAGCCAGCTTCTTTGCCTGCCCAAAACAAAGAAGATTCAATGGTGCCAGAAGCGTGGGCTATCCGCGTTTCAATTTCTTTGGTGATGAGCTCAACCTTAAAACTGCCATCTTCTAAACGAGTTGCTTTGATTTCTTTGGATAAATTAACTTGATAGACAAGGTGACTAAGTTTGCCAGAAATATTTTGTCCAATTAATAATGTTTTTCCAGGAGTAATTTCAGCAAATTGACGGCCTATCTCATTAGCATGAATAATTTTATGTAGGTCTGATCGGCTTAAATCATTTTTAGAAAAAATAAGAGAAATGCTTTCTCCCGATTTAATCTCATGTTTTTGCCAAATCGTGGATAAGCTTTGTAAGCTATGAGTATTTGCCTTTTTTATTAATGTAGTTTGAGTCGCTACTGGAGCTTTAACAACTTTCAGTTCATTTGATAAAACAGCAATAGAAGGAGGTAATTCTGTACTATCAATAAGCGGGGTTGTCGTTGAAAAAAAAGCGTAACTACTGATTGCAACAAAAGCACAGGCTAGAGCAATCGAAATTAGCTTGAAATGTGTGCTTTTTTTCTTTTTATTCCGACGTTTTGAGAGATAATAGTTGTTTTTGTAATGCATTTCTCAATTATAAGATGTTTGACTTAGGAATGCCTTATTATATAAAGATAATATTATTAGTTAAATGCTAAAAGGTGAATAAATTGCAAGAAGATGTGTTGGAGCTATTAAAGCGTGGAACAGAAGAAATTTTATTAGAAGCGCAATTGGTTAAAAAATTAGCTGAGGGTCGGCCGTTACGAATAAAAGTAGGGTTTGATCCAACGGCTCCCGATTTACATTTAGGTCACACTGTACTGATCAACAAATTAAAAAAATTTCAAGACTTAGGCCATGAGATCTTATTTTTAATTGGTGACTTTACTGGCATGATCGGTGATCCAACGGGTAAAAATGCGACCAGAAAAGCCTTAACAAAAGAACAAGTGATAGAAAATGCAAAAAGCTATCAAGAGCAAGTTTTTAAAATCTTAGATCCTGAAAAAACTAAAGTGGTTTTTAATTCAGAATGGATGGATAAAATGACTCCGGCTGAGTTTGTGCAGCTAACAGCAAAACATACAGTTGCTAGAATGCTGGAGCGGGATGATTTTAGTAAGCGATATAAGTCAGGACAATCAATAGCTATTCATGAATTCTTATATCCATTAATACAAGGTTATGATTCTGTAGCAATGAAGTCTGATCTTGAATTGGGCGGGACGGATCAAAAATTTAACTTATTAGTCGGAAGGCAGTTACAAGAAGCGTATGGACAGGTTCCACAGGTAGTTATGACGATGCCTATATTAGAAGGTTTGGACGGAGTACAGAAAATGTCTAAATCTTTAAATAACTATATAGGTATATCAGACGCGCCAAATGAGATGTTTGGCAAAATCATGTCAATTTCAGATGATTTGATGTGGCGTTACTTTGAATTACTTAGCTTTAGGCCGATGGATGAGGTTAATGCTTGGCATCAAGAATGCAAAGATGGCGCTAATCCGCGTAACTATAAAGTAAAGCTGGCTCAGGAAATTATTGCCAGGTTTCATGATCAAGCGGCAGCGGTAAAAGCATTAGAAGATTTTGAAGCGCAATTCAAGCGCGGTGCAATTCCTGATGATATTAATGAAGTTGAGTTAACAGCGATAGATAATGGGTATGCAATTGCACTACTATTAAAGGATGCAGGCTTAACATCAGGAACTTCAGATTCAAATAGAATGATTAAGCAGGGTGCTGTTAAAATTGATGGAGAGAAAATATCTGATAATAAGTTAATAGTATCAGTAGGTTCAGAAGCTATTTACCAAGTAGGTAAAAGAAAATTCGCAAAAGTTAAGATAGTTACTTGACGGCAACAAAAAAATAGCTATAATGGGTAGCTCTTTAACGAACACTGTTGGAGAGATCGGAAGTTCTGGCTTTAACCTCGTTGTTAAAAACAAACTTCCTGAAAATAAAAGTTTGCTAAATTATTTCTTCTGGTTATAGTGGTCGGCTCCTTAAGAGATTAAGGTTTGATTCTTCGGGATCAGTTGATGTTGGTTTTTTGGTGTGGTGATTATCGGCTTCGGTCGTTGATTTAACTCTCCTGAAAATAAAGGTTGACACTGAGTTT
>JAJJBE010000057.1 GCA_020996635.1 Bathymodiolus brooksi methanotrophic gill symbiont | reverse complement strand
TTATCAACTAAGCCTGACAAGCCTGTCGCTGTTGTATAGCTAAATGAAGTGATCAGGTAATCGGTGTATAAGTCAAAAATATCAGGTGTTTTCATAGCCTACTATTTTAATGGAAATATCATTAGGGGGCGTAACATCAGTTATTGATTCAAAGCACATTCCATTACTGAACCCACCACCAACAGTGGCACAGTCTGCTAAAGGTGTTGCATTGTTACTAACACAAATATTTGAAAATAATTTATCTGTTACCGTATCAATCAACTGAGTAACCACGCCTCCTATTGGGATTTTTGAGTCCGTAAAAGAAGTAAAGCTCTGGCTTTACATTGCTCCATTTAAAGAGAGTAATAAGTTTGCCGAGTCGTTATTAAAACTCTCTGTTGCCCCCCCAGTACCTGCATTAATTTTCCGGTAACTAACTCTTAAAAAAACATCCCTAGACCTAAACGCCCAATTACTATTTAAAACTTCACACCCTAATTTTGTGTTTGGAACAGCTACTGAGCTACATATATTATCTGGTGTCCACGTATGCCCATTTAATACACATAAGTGTCGATTTAAAAATGTAATATCAGAACAGACTCCCTCCCAAATACCACCTGCCACCTCACATGTAACCACATCATTATTAAGCACTGTAGTTAAAAGAGCTGAATCACACTGGTCACCAATAGAAGGGCTATTTATACTAACTGCTAAGCCAGCTGCTAAATCTACCGTCCACTTATTATTCTCAATAAAATTAACAGTCACACACTCTAAAGCTACATCAGCATCATAACTTTCAGAAGGAGCTGTTTGAAAATCATCCAAGCCATCTTTTCCATAACTTTTAAATACTAGCTGCTGATTCAATAAACTAGTTGTATTACATGTATCAGGGTCTGTGGTAGTGGAAATATCATCACCTAAGCAAAAAGCCCAACCATAATCATGATCGCTATCCCCTGAAGCCCCCTCCCCCAGCCATCTGAAATAGCATTCCCTAACGTTGGGTCATTAGTAATAGTTAAGTATGGCCCATTCCACCCAAAGCCCAATGTGGTGGAGGTAGGATCACTCCATACAGTTTGATCAACCCAAACACCGGGACCAGGCAAAGCAACACAAGTTGATTTAACTGTCACTGACCTATCTGTCAAACAGTAATCTTCCTCAATTAGTTCATGTATATTCCTCGGCAACCGCCCCATATCCGCCACAAACCCACTAATATCCGGTTGTCCATTAATCAATACATCAGGTCTGCCTATAATCGCGCTCCTTATTTTTTCATAGCGATCTTTAGTGACTTCATACCGTCCTTGAAAGGCAAAGTCTTTAGTGAAATCTAAGGTAATGGATGATAAGGCGACGAGCACCAGCATAACCACTAAAAGCTCTACCAAAGTAAAGCCCTGTGCTTTATTTTTACCCATTCTATTCATGCTAGCTCTCCTTAAGTTATTCTCGGATGGTTTGCGCAAAATATTAAGCTTAGGAACAAACTCTATCCGCTAACAGCAATGTATCCATTATTTCCAAATCAACTTCATTTAACAGTCCATCCTTATTGAGGTCATAAATTGAGTCGGTTAAATTTAACCGGAAAGCGGCTAACAGTCGTGCTTTATCCGTTGCATCAATACAGCTATTGCCTGTAAATTCAGCAAACTCATTATCTATTGGTAAATTAGCAACCGCATCAAACATTAAGTCTGCCTGCAATAAACCACAACCTGTCCCCCAGTCGAATGTAACGCCTGTTGCACAAGGGTTAAAATCCAATGTTTTTTCATTCACAACACGAGCAGGGGCAGCTAAATCTATAGTGCCTTGCATCATAACTTGCTTTACATTATCAGGCGTTAGGTGAGGATGTTTCTGTAATAGCAAGGCAGCAACTGCAGCAGCATTAGGGGCGTCGGCTGATGTGCCTGTAAAATTTGGCCAACCATTTTGGTCGCTATCGGCTTCATCATCACCAAAAAAGGTGGTATCAACATCATCAATAGCAACAAGCTCAGGTTTATAATGGTAATCAGGCGTGGTTAAACGCGCACCTTTTGCATCAAATAAAATAGCTGTTCCACCCGCAGATGAAAAGCTCTCAATTCTGCTATCACCCGAAAACCAAGGTGCAAGCCAAATAAGACATAGCTCCTACAGCAATGGCTCCTGATGCATTTGCATGTCCATAAATCGTACTACTTCGGGTAGCATATTCATCAATACCCGTAAAAATTAACTCATTTGCTTCTGAGAAAAGATCAATCCGCCCCCTATTAACTAATGCTGTAAACCCATCGGGGATAAACCAAATAGGAGCATTATCTGTATCAATTGGAAAAAAGACATCGTTAAGGATAATGCCAAGTTGTCCATCGCTTTCCCGAGCCTGAATTTTTTCACCAGCTCCACCAACAGGTATAAGCTCACGGAACTGTATTATCACCGCACGTCCACCAGCCAAAGGGGTTTCATCTTGCATTAGAACATTACCATCTTCATCTAAATGCAGCCTCTGCACCAAACTTGCTGAATCTGCACTAGGCCCATGGAGGGCTACTTGCTATAACAACATACTTAAGATTAGTCGGAGCTGGGCCAGCATGGTGACTAATCTTAAGATTAAACTCTGTTGATTCTGAATTACTATCCTCAAAACTTAAACCTATAAATTCCACTGGGTCATGCCCAATATTACTATCTTGGCTGCTGGTAATAATTCGCCTATGATCCGCATCTAAAAGAAAAAGGTCTAAATCTGTTTTCGCCCCTTCTATACCATTTGCAATTTCAGCTTGGTCATCCCATTGCAAAATAACTCTAAATGTACTGCCTTTAGGTATTATAATTCGCTGATAAAAATCTGATTCGCCTCCTGCTGCTCGGCCAAAATCGTGTGCAAAATCTCTTGCTTCTGTTTGTCCGCGTTCAAAATTTTGTGCATATGAAAACCTAGCGGCATTACCCGCAGCAGAGAAATAGCTTACTCCACGCGCCTTAACTTCATTAACCGCCTGCGCAATTGGTCCATCTTGAAACATAGGCATTTTCAACCAACTAATATCATCAACAATAATATCTGCGCCATTATCAGCTAAAGTAATAATCCCTTGCGCAAAATCTACGGGGCTTTCAAACGCGGTATAAAAAAGCAACTTTGCTCCTGGCGCAATATCATGAATTAATTGCATCATCGCGCGCCCTTCATCACTACTAGTGAGTGTCAGCACAAAAAGAATATTCCTTTATCACATCAACATCAACGGGCAAATCTCCGGTTAACACATCAGCCTCCGCTCCACCTAAACAATTATAGCTATCAGACATAACTCCAATAGTGACACCTGCACCATCAACGTTATGCTGCTTTTTAACTACATCGGTAAACATGGCAGTATCTGCTGCATTATAAGCAATCCCCCCCGGTGATACGTTAGTCATTGCTTGCGCACTACTAACCCAACTAATACCCGCCACACCAGATAATTTTTCTAAATTCTGTATCGGCAAAACCCCCGAAATAAGATGCTTATATTCAGCAATATTAGTCACCCCTAATGCAAGCAGCTTATCTTTTAAAGCGGCAACATTACCTGCCTCTGCCGTCACCGTTAATAAAATTCGCTTATCCGTCAGCAAATTTAAAGTATTCGCATAATTCTCTGAGAGAATCCCATTATCAGCATACTCTTGTATGGCACGTAATAAGCTCGCATCTAATACCGTTCTTTCCTCTACAAGTGCTTCTTCATCGCCTTTATCAGAACTGTCATTTGCAGAGCACGCAAGTAATGTCATCACTAACATAACGACTACACTTAATTTTGTTTTCATTTAAAAACCCATTTTTTAAAAATTAAACTCAACACCCACATTAACGCCATACACATCACGCATAACAGAATTTAATTCAGACTCAATAACACTACCTGAAGGCAGCACAAGGGATTCATTGCCAGACTTGGTATCCCAATGCTGATAATTAAACCCAACACTTATCGCCCATGCATCACTCGGCCTAAAATGATAACCAATGCCCGCTTTATAGCCTTGGCTGCTTGCACTTTGCTCAAGACTGTAAAGTGACTGACTACCGAGCGCATTAAAATCTCCCCAATGCAGCGAGCTATTCATAAAAATCTCATGTGATTTTTCAAAGCCCAAGACCATATCTAAACCTATCCACCCGCTTTGCCATTCCGTTTGATAACGCTGATTAAGCGCTTGGTATTTTCTTGCTCTTGGTATTCATAGCCAACTAAAGGCGTAATGCCGCCCCAAACAGACTGATTATTCCTGTTACCTAACAAAAATTCATAACCAACGGCACCCAAAAATTCCATAGCATAGCCTGATGTTAATTGCGCCTGATTACTATCGCCAAATTCATTGCTCTGTAACAAATCACCCGCAAATGCGCCGCCATAAACCGCATGGCCTCTCACTAAAAAACCCACGGGTAACTTAAGCTTTAAATCCGCCTGTATATTCCATAAATCAACTGCGTGCCAATTTTCCTTTACCTGCGGCGCAGCAGCCTGCCAAACTAAACTTTCATTTTGATAGCCTGTTTTTAAACCAAAAGACCAATAACGATGCTTTTTATCATCTACAGCTAATGTTTCTGCCTTAGCTGAAACAGGCTTAGCAGTACTTTCATCAACTGCATTATCCTCATCAAAAATAATCATATTCAAACCCTGATTTTTCTGATTAACAGGTTCAGCCTGATCCGCATCAAAAACATGCATCTTTAATACAGCCTCATCCGCGATGGCAATTAACGGGCATAAAAAAATAAGACATAAAAGTGGCTTCATTGCTAATGCCCCAATGATTGCTCAAAACTATTTGTAGACACCACATACAAATAGGTACTTTCATTCGCAGCCAAGCTCTCTTTTTCTACTGTCGATGCAAGCCAGCGACCATTTAAAGCTTGGTAATTAACCGATAATACTTTCTTACTCTTATTAGATATCTGTAATGCAGTCACATACACCCCTGCTTTACGCCAACTCGCCACTGGTTTAACCGCTAGTTGATTATCCTTCAATAATTTAACGCTCTCGCTGAAAATCAGGGAAACGGAGCGCAGCGAAGTGATGATTTTTAGTCCGCAGTAGGCGACAGGGAAATTCGCCAATCCGAAGTGAACTGGTCAGTTCGCTCGGGAGGCAAGTAGTTATCCCGACAGCCGTCAAGTCATTTGAGGTAGACTTAACGAAGCAGTGTTTTTTGCGTAGTTGAGTTGGACGCAGGACGAACTGGGGCTCCCATAAATCGCTCCGTGCTGAATGAAGATTGGCGATAGGACATCCCAATGTTTCATGAAGTAGGAATGGCGCGCCTAGATTCGCCTGCCTTAATGGAATATCAATAATCCCTGTTTCTAAAGGGCGCATATGCTTAGGAAGTTTTACTGCTTGCGTGGCATATTGCGTTAAGCTCATATAAATCGTTTGGCGCTCATTTTTGGGGATCAATTCTGCTTTAGCGCCTTTACCTTTTTCATGATAATCATCAAAGCTATCTTGGCCTTTATACAGTTTATAATTTTCTTGTACTTCAAAACCATTATCCAAATGCTCAGTATTTTTATAAATACCTAAACTATGCAGTTTATCCGCGCTAGGGTGAACGCTATTTTGCTCTAACCATGTTTTATTGGCATCAACAGAATCATAGCCATTATTCATCACATATGGACGAATCAGAATAACCATTTCAGTTCGTCTACGAACTTTTTCTATATCAGAAAAGAAAAAACCTAAATAAGGAATATCACCTAAAAAAGGCACCTTTTTCTCTAAATCCTCAGAGCGCTCATTAATCAGACCACCCACCGCTATCATTTGGCCATTTTTGGCAATAATATCGCCGGAGAAGGTTTGGGTGTTGACTGTATCTACAGCGTAATTAACTAAATCTCCCGCTATATTGGGGGCAGGAATATTTCCACAGCCAACACAAACAGAGGAATCTTCAACTAAAATTCTAATATCAACCGTACCATTCGCACTAATATTGGGGGTTAGTAACTGATGTTACGCACCCTAATGATATTTCCATTAAATAGGCGCGCCATTCCTACTTCATGAAACATTGGGATGTCCTATCGCCAATCTTCATTCAACACTGAGCGATTTATGGGAGCCCCAGTTCGTCCTGCGTCCAACTCAACTACGCAAAAAACACTGCTTTGTTAAGTCTACCTCAAATGACTTGACGGCTGTCGTGATAACTACTTGCCTCCCGAGCGAACTGACCAGTTCACTTCGGATTGGTGAATTTCCCTGTCGCCTACTGCGGACTAAAAATCATCACTTCGCTGCGCTCCGTTTCCCTGATTTTCAGCATTCGTTAGTTAATGTTTAAAGTTCACACTAACGGAGTCACTTCCTTTAGCTGGTCAGAGCATCAGGTTTGTGGGGGGGGGAAGCCTTTCCCCCATATTCGATATATTCTTTTCAGCATCCCGCTTCTTTCATCCATGAATCAAACAAACTTGTCAGATGCAAAGACTATAGCCAGTATCATGCCAAGTTTTATTTTATATTCTAAAAAAGAGAGCTAAGTCACGGTTTTTTTTAAAATCCAATTTTATTTTTTAAATTTTCTAGCTTTTAGTCTTTGTTGTTTTTTAACTTTCCCTTAAAACAAAAAACAGGGGATATAACACACTAGTATGCGGCATATCCCCTGTTTTTGTGTTATTCCCCTCACCCAACCCTCCCCCTTTGGAGAGGGCTGGGTGAGGGGAATATATCCAGCAATTATTGACCTATCGCGACTCGCAATTCATAAGGTTGATAAATATTAATCTTAGCCGCTTTGAAGTCTTTTACATTACGGGTAACGATGCCATCCGCATTAACTTGTAGGGCTGAGTTATAAATAATAACATCTTCGAAATCATTAAATCCACAAGTCAAAGAGTCTGTGAGTGTAATCCGATTCACGGCGGCAACTTCAAACATTTCCAGTAATAAGGCAATATTGTCAGCTGCAAACTGTTTTCCTTCATGCCTTTGTAATAAATAAGCGATTGTTGAAATTGAGTTAGCGCAAACGAAGCCATTAATAGCAGATTTTTCTACCGCGTTAAATAATTTAACCGCATCTGCGACAAATAGCTCTCGCTTCAATAAAACATCGAGAATCACATTGGTATCAAATAAAATATTCATTTATATTTATTCAATAAATGTGCTTTGTAGTCCTGCTCATCTAATCCTGCCCCACTCATGCAACCTAATAACTTTTTAGTGATAGGGCTGATTTCGGCTAAGCTCGTATCCTGCTGCTTTGCTGATAAAACCGTAAAAAATTCCGTTACAATTTGAGAGACTGACTTACCATTTTGTTTTGCATAATCTTTAGCTTGTTGTATTAGTACATCATCTAACCTTAAGGTTAATTTTGTTTGCATATTACCGCCCTCTACGTATTAAGTTAAAAAAATTATACGTATGACATTTGGTCTGTCAACTTAGTTAAAAACAAACGCGTGAAATTAAACTATTATTTCATCGTTCCCACCGCTCCAGCGTGGGAACGATGTTGAGCACTCCGCCTAATCAATGCTTAAGACTTCGATAAAAATTCTCATGTGTCCCGTGGTCAATAAAGGTAAGCACCAACTCATCATCTATGTATTGATAAGCAATAAGATATTGTTGGGTATTATGCTTATATTTATGAACTTGAATACCGGCTAGGTCTCCCATTTTCATATCACCGATAGAGGGATCGGACATGATAATTTTCACCACTTTATCAAGTGCTTCTTTTTCAGCGCGGTGCATTTTTTTAACTCGGCGCTTAAAGATACTGGTTTGTCTGACTATCATCCGAATTGGTACTCAGATACATCACCCGCCTTGCTTTCTTCTATGCCTGTTAAAATACCTTTAATAAAACTTAGCGGTAGCTCGGGGTTCTCATCCGCTATTTTTCCAATGCTAGCCCAGTATTCTATCTGTTTAGGTGCGCTTCTATGCTGTGCCTTACCATTAATGACAGCATCATTAATTAAGCGCTCTGATAATTTTATTGCTTTTGACATGGCTTTAACTCTTATTTTTAAGATAATTCTAATTATATACAAAAGGTTGTGTATTGATACCTTTTGTCGCGAACCTGAGGGAACGATAATGCCCCTACACCCCGTAGGATGGGTAGAATGTAGCGCTTGCTTTTTAAGCGCGCAATGAAACCCATCTTTTGCACATTATTTTCATCGTTCCCACCGCTCCAACGTGGGAACGATGCGGTTCTACGCTTTAATTCTTTTAGTAAAATGCCAGAATCGCTATGTCTTTGGTATCTTAATTGCATATAAAGTTCGGTGATTTTTTGGAAGTCTTTTTGTAGCTGGAGATCGTTTTTTATCACACGCTGTAAAAAATCCTGCGCGCCTTCGCCTGGGTGTTTGTGTAAGCCTAAAACGCTTAGCTTTTGGCAAGCCTGTTGGTAATATTTTTCGGCTAGGCTTATTTTTGTTTTTTTCTTGCGAAAAATAATAATGGCTAACACAAGGCTAATGCCCAGCCCCCCTGCTATCATCCAATAAAACATAGCTGTAATGCTATTGATACCTAATCCCGCTAAAAAATTAAGCTGGTTTTTACGGGTGTAGTTAATCACCCAGCGTTGCCAGCTATAATCCACGCTACTCCATAATTCACGTGCGGACTTTAATAATTCTATGGTTTTGCTATCTAATTTTATCGGTGCAAAACTAATGCTTTGCCGGGCAATCTGTTGTTCTATATTGACATCATTTGCAACGCGTTCAGGTGCAATGGCAGTGGTGGGGTCATATCTTACCCAGCCTTTGCCTTGTAACCAAACTTCTGTCCATGCGTGTGCGTTAGCTTGGCGTACTTCTATAAAATCCCCTTTTATTATAGCTTCCCCCTTGATAGCCGGTAACAACTCTTGTTGGAATGCCGGCTACCCGCATTAGGTAAGTGAATGCAGTTGCATAATAGCCGCAAAAACCGGCTTTGCTATTAAATAAGAAGTCTTCTATCGGATTGTTTTTTAATAAGGGAGGGAACAAGGTGTAATAAAATCCTTGCTGCCTAAAGTGCTGAAATAAATTGTTAATGAATTTTTCGGGTGGTTGTTTGAATCCACCTAATTGCTTGATTAATGCGTTAATCCGCTTTGAGGGCTTAGGCAATAGTTGTAAATTATCTTGGTATTCTGTTTTAGTCAGGTAGCCTGTGTTGTATTGTGCATAAGAGGTCAGGCTATACTCTGCTCTTTTGTTAAAGGGCTTATGGGTGATGAGTTGATGAACGCTATTGGTTTGTAGGTATGCCGGGTATTGTGCTGGCAAGTCTAAAGCATAGACCCAATTTTTGGCTTGTGGCTCCATGAGTAATTTATATTGATATTTATCAGCCGTAAACGTGACTTTATCTAAAAAGCGTTTGTAATAGGTGTATGAAAAAACAGGGCCGCGCCAATAGCGTTGTGCAGCTGCAGTGAGTAAGGCTAAACCTGCTCTGGGTGATAAACCAGTGTGATAATTTTCTGATTCGCGGCTAAATTTGATAAGTGCTTGTACATAGTCGAGTAATGCGGGGGAAACAAACACGTCCGCTACAGCTTGTTGCATTTGTAATAAGTCTTCAAGTGAAAGCGTTGTGTTTAGCTGTTGAATTAAAGCATGGCGATTTTTACCGCTAAGTAATTCGCGCTCGGCAGCTTGGTTAGGATAGCCTAATTCAATGCGCATTAAAAAACGATCTAATTGTGATTCAGGCAAGGGAAAGGTGCCTAATTGATGCATGGGGTTTTGAGTTGCAATCACAAAAAACGGCTGAGGTAAGGGATAGGTTTTGCCTTCAACGGTAATCTGCCGTTCTTCCATCGCTTCTAATAAAGCACTTTGCGCTTTAGGCGTGGCACGGTTGATTTCATCAGCTAAAATCATTTGCTTAAACAGCGCTCCTTTATGAAAGCTAAACTCGTGCTGTTCGGTGTTATAGATCGTTGCCCCGATAATATCAGCGGGCAATAAATCACTGGTAAATTGGATGCGCTGGTATTCTAATCCCATTAATTTAGCGAGTGTATGCGCTAAGGTTGTTTTTCCGACACCGGGAATATCTTCTATTAATAAGTGCCCGCCAGATAGTAAGCAGCATACGCTTAATTTAATTTGTTGCTCTTTCCCTAAGATGATTTGACTAGCAGCCGCAATCATATTATCCAGTGTCGTTTGCATAACTATCCTTTAAATTTTAATTTGTAAGCTTAAACCTATTTCTGGTAATACATGCATATTTTAGGCCAATTATAATTGGTCTAATAATCTTAAAGGGATTTATAGTCTCTAAGTTATTTCAGAGAATAATGATGGTTTTTGACCCTATCAATATTATTATTTAGCTGCCCGCTACTTCCTTAGTAAAAAACACCCTGCAAAAATAATAAAATCCCACCAGCAAATACGCCTGCAATTACATCATCAAACATAATTCCAAAGCCACCTGATATTTTTTTATCTATCCACTTGATTGGCCAAGGTTTAACGATATCGAATAGTCTAAATAGAATAAAACCTACCACTAAATTTTGCCACGAAAAAGCAACGAACCACATAGTAATTAAATAACCTGCAATTTCGTCCCATACTATGCCACCAAAATCGTGCTCGCCTAATTTATCGGCTGCAATTCCACAAATCCAAATGCCCACAACTGAACAAATGACGGTAACAACAGAATAAATAATTAAATTTGCCTGTGCTAACGCTATATAAATAGGTACTGCCATTAAAGTACCAAAAGTGCCGGGTGCTTTTTTTGCTAAACCTGAACCAAAACCGAAGGCTAGGCATAAAATGGGGTCTAATAATATTTCACGAGCCGTTAATTGGTTTTTACCTATTTTTCTCATTTTATATTTCCTTAAAGTGATCAAAACCTAGTGTTTTAAAATCAACTATTTGTTCTTGTTTATTTAAACGTAAACCTTGTTGTTTATCTATCACACCAATGCAAGTGCATTGAATATCAAGTTCAAACGCTTTTTCTGGTGGCACGGTAAAACAAAGCTCATAGTCTTCACCTGCGCGTAGCGGCATTTCCCAGTCTTGGGTTTGCTCGATATAGTGCCTAAGCTGTTTCGATACGGGAAGTTGCTCGTAGTTGAGTAACGCACCTACCGCACTCATGTCTAATATATGCCCTAAATCTGCAGCTAAACCATCTGAAATATCAACACAGGCATTAGCAATATTCAGTAACTGTAGGCCTTCATTTACTTTAGGCAGTGGTTTATTAAATTGAGCTAAAACAGATTCTGAATCGTGCATTTGATACCCTTGTTTAACTTTTAAGCCTAAACCCGCATCACCTAAAGTACCTGTTACATAAATCAAATCACCTACTTTTGCACTACATCTCTTAAGTGCTTGCCCTGATTTAACCAGTCCCATTGCTTGAATACTTAAGGTTAAAGGCCCGGAAGTGGTATCTCCCCCCACTAAATCTAGTTGATATTTATCTGCTAATGCAAATAAACCGGTAGAAAACTCCTGTAACCATTGTTCATTAACTTCAGGTAATGTTAAAGCTAAAGTGACGGCAATAGGTTTAGCCCCCATACTGGCTAAGTCACTCAAATTAACGGCTAATAATTTATGCCCTAAATCTTCAGGATTTACATCGGGAAAAAAATGTACATTTTCTACCATTGTGTCTGTTGTGATTGCTAGTTCATAAGCTGAAGGCACTGATAGCAGTGCACAATCATCACCAATAGATAATGTTGTTTGTTTATTTTTAGCAGGACGCGTAAAAAACCGTTTTATTAAACTAAACTCCGACACTGCCATTGTTAAACCGCAGCAACATAAAGCAATTTATAAAGTGCGATGGCCATGATAATCAATACCACAACTGACCAGCCAATAATATCCATATAATGGCGCAGTTTTGTTTCAAATCGCTCTCCTCCCCAATACAGCAATCCTGCCACCAGAAAAAACCGTAAGCCTCTACCAACAAATGATGCGATCACAAAAGGCAAAAACATCATAGATAATGCGCCAGCTGCAATAGTAAAAACTTTATAAGGTATCGGTGAAAATCCTGCAATAAAAATAGCCCAAAAACCCCAACTAACAAACCATTGCTCAGCTAACTGGTATTTATCCCAATAATGCGACCCTTCCAGCCACGGCTGAATCATATCAAAAGCAAAAAAGCCAATGGCATAACCTAGCATTCCACCTAATACAGAAGCAATGGTTGTAATCAATGCAAATTGCCATGCTTTTTTCTGCTCTGCTAAAACCATTGGCGCTAACATGACATCCGGCGGTATAGGGAAAAAAGAAGACTCAGTAAAGCTTAAAATTGCTAAATATTTTTCAGCATGTCGATGCTTAGACCAAGAAATAACCTTATCATAAAGTTTTTTAAACATAAAATAATTGTAAGTTGATTGTTAGGAACGTGCACGTTCCTTAGTTAACACCCGCTAAAAACGGTACGAAGCTAACCGTTTCTAGATTTTCCATATCAAAGCCAGAAGCAGTTCGTGTCACTCGTTTTAACACTTGTTCTCGTTGTTCGTTACGCTTGCCGCCGATAGGAATCAGCATACCCCCCCTATTGCCATTTGGTTCAATAAAGTATCAGGAATTTCCGCTGGTACTGCAGCGACTAAAATACCATCATATAAGGCTTTTTCTGACCATCCCCAGTTTATAGATAACTAATATTATTAATATCTAATTGAGTTAATAACCCTTTCGCTTGTTGATATAAGGGTTCAATTCTTTCTACTGAATATACATGCTCAACTAACTGCGCTAAAACGGCTGTTTGATAACCACACCCTGTACCAATTTCTAATACTTTTTTCAGGTGGCGACCTGTCATTAAAAGTTCAGTCATTTTAGCGACAATATAAGGCTGAGAAATTGTTTGTCCATGACCAATAGGTAAAGCAGTATCTTCATAGGAACGACTTGCCAAAGCATCATCAACAAACAAGTGCCTTGGCACATTGTGCATTGCATCCAAAATATCGGGGTTTTGTATGCCTTGCTCTTGTAGGCGGCGAATCATTCGCTCATGCGTCCGCCTTGATGTCATCCCTATTCCTTCGGTATGCAATACAGTCATTTGGGTAGCCAATCTTTTAGCATCTCTAAAGCATCATAGCGTGTTAAATCCAGTTGTAATGGCGTAATGGAAACAAAGCCTTGGTTAATTGCATAAAAGTCTGTTCCTTCTCCAGCATCTTGCTCTTTCCCTGGTGGGCCAACCCAATAAAAAGTGCGTCCACGCGGGTCTGCACTTTTTATAACAGGCTCTGCTTTATGCCTTTGCCCTAAGCGTGTTGATTGAAAACCTTTTAGTTCTTCCCAAGGTAAATCAGGAACATTTACATTTAACAAAATATCTCTGGCTAAAGGCTTATCTAGTATTCTCTGTAAAACAACTTTCGCAACTTTAACACCTGTAGCAATATATTGCGGATTGCTACAGGCCATCGAAATGGCTATTGCTGGTAAGCCCAAAAATCGCCCTTCAGTTGCTGCTGCAACAGTGCCTGAATATAAAACATCATCACCTAAATTAGCACCATGATTAATTCCAGCAATCACCATATCTGGCTCTTTATCTAACAAGCCAGTAATTGCTAAATGCACACAGTCCGTTGGTGTTCCATCTACTTTAATAAAGCCGTTTGTTAGCGTTTCAGCACGTAACGGCATGTCTAAGGTAAGAGAATTACTTGCTGCACTTCGATTTTTATCTGGCGCAATAACAGAAATTTCTGCCATTTCCCCTAGACCTTTTGCAAGTGCAACTAAACCCTCGGCTAAATAGCCATCATCATTACTTAATAGAATATGCATTATTTTTATTAAATTCTAAAAATCGGATATATTAGCATCAATCTTTAATAAATCAGCTAATGTGGAATATAAATTGACCAAAAAAGATGAGATAAATTTATTTATGCAGAATATGGGCGATGTAACCCCTATAAAATCTAATAAATATAATTTTACTCCCCCCAAACCAAAACCTTACCCGCAACAAAAACAGTCTTTAATTAACGATAAATTAACTTTAAAACAAGATGACAGTTCACGAACGGTAGAAGCTGAAGATCACCTTAGCTACACAGCAGACGGCTTACAAAAAAATGTCCTCAAAAAAATGCGTAAAGGTCATTATGGATTAGATGCCGAATTAGATTTACACGGTTTAACGAGTACACAGGCTAAACATGAACTAATCAAATTTTTACATTTTTGTGAGCAAGATGGCTGTCGCTGCGTACGCATCATTCATGGTAAAGGCTACCGATCTGAAAATAACCTTCCTGTCCTAAAAAATGATATTAACCTTTGGTTGAGGCAGCACCAAGAAGTGCAAGCCTTCTGCTCTACTGCACAAAAAGATGGTGGTACTGGTGCTGTGTTTGTGCTTTTACGTCTATCCAGTAAATATACCAATCAAGACAACCCCGAGTATTAAGCGATAAACAACAAAAGGGAACATACCAATTTTATTTAATAGCCTTAAAAACCAAGCGATACTTAAATAAGCAACGACTGCCGATACCATTATTCCTATCAGTATAAAATCCCACATGACAACAATCTCAGACTGATACAATTCCAGAGTTTTTAATCCACCCGCTAAAGCAATAACTGGAATAGATAACAAAAAGGAAAACATTGCGGCTTGTTCGCGTTTTAAGCCTAAAATTAAACCCGCTGTAATCGTAATTCCCGACCGAGAAGTTCCAGGAATTAAAGCCGTAGCCTGAAACAAGCCCACCAATATTGCATCCATAAAACTTACTTTTTGACACTGCTCTTTAGCGCGTTTTTCTGCCCACCATAATAACAATGCAAACAGGATTGTTGCCGCTGCAATAATAAGGGGGTTGCGTAATGCCTCTTGCATTTCATCCGTTAGACTCATGCCCACCAAACCCACTGGAATTGTTCCAAAACCAACATACCATGCAAGTTTTGCATCTTCAGTCAACCCTTTACCAACAAAGGATCCCGCCCATGCTTTGATAATTTTAGCCAATATTTTGCGGTAAAAAATAACAACTGCCATCAAGGTTCCTACATGTACAGCAACATCAAAGGCTAAACCTTGATCTTCCCAGCCCACTAAAACAGGAAATAAAATAAGGTGTGCGGAGCTTGAAATAGGTAAAAATTCAGTTAAACCCTGTAAAATTGCCAGGGCAATTACTTGAAAAATATCCATAAACTAAAATACCGTGAGAATAAATGTTAAGTTGCTTAATTCAGTGCAGTAAACAGTGCTAATATACGCTTTTTATATCAACCCAAAAATAATAACTATGAATACAAAAGTTTTTTCATTAACAGCCCTAATTCTAGCTAGCTTACTAAGTAGTGGTTGCTCATCTATGCAAGAAAAAGAAACCCCTGAACCACTGGTTAAAATTAATGATTATCCAACTCGAGATCGTGTTGAGTTTGTCTTTAACTGTATTGCAAAACACGGTGGAAAAAATGATTATGTTTCTCAATACGCCTGCGGTTGTAAAATTGACAAAATAGCTGAAAAACTAAGCTTTGCAGAGTATGAAGCAGCAACAACTTTTAGTATGTTACGTAGCACACCGGGAGAAAACGGTGCCGCTTTTCGTGATCCTAAACATGCTAAAATACTACGTAAACGCTTAAAAGAAGCAGATGCTTACGCAGAAAACATGTGCTTTGTTAATTAAATTTTTCTTCTTTAAGCAGCAGAGTTAATCCTGCTGCTTAAGCATTGCTTTAACTGGCGCAAACGAGCGTCGATGAAATTCTGTCACTCCTAAAGCCTGAAATTTTTCTTTATGCAATTTAGTTGGATATCCCTTGTGCTTTAAAAATTCATAGCCCGGATATAAAGCATCTAAGGTCAGCATTTCTTGGTCCCTATAAACCTTTGCCAAGATAGATGCTGCAGAAATTTCAGCCACTAATAAATCACCTTGGATAATCGTTTCACCCAAGCAGGAAACCTCAGGATATTGATTGCCATCAACCTTTAACCACGTTGCTTGTACACTCAAAGACTTGACTGCACGTTTCATTGCCAATAAAGAAGCTTGTAAAATATTAATTGAATCTATTTCGCTGGGTTCAGCTCTGGCAATAGCCCATGCCCTTGCCTTATTTTGTATTTCTTTAGCTAAAAATTCTCTTTTCTTTTCGCTAATTTTTTTAGAATCTGTTAAACCAACAATCGGATTATTTGCATCTAAAATAACAGCTGCCGCTACCACTGGGCCAACTAAACAACCTCGCCCAACCTCATCAACACCTGCGATAATTTGAGTTTCAAGCGCTAATTTTAATATGCTTATCTTAAAATTCCTCGCGTAACATTACGCAAAAAATTAACCATTTTTGAAATCTCATCACAATCACCCGCAAAATCTTCCATTTCTTCAATGGCATCTTCCAGACGTAAATTATTTTTATAGAGAATTTTATAAGCTTTACGCACCAATCGCGTCGCTTCTTGTGTGCTTCCAGCTCGCTCCATTCCCACAGAGTTAATTCCATGTGGCCCTGTTGGACGACCACCCACCATGACATAAGGTGGTACATCTTGGGTAATAGCGCTGCCCATTGCAGCAAAACTGAAAGTACCAATTTGAGTAAACTGATGAACTAAAGTAAAACCACCTAAAATAGCATTATCACAAAGATGTACATGTCCCGCTAAAGAAGCACCATTTGCCATAATAACTTTATCGCCAATCAGACAGTCATGTGCAACATGCGTATAGGCCATAAACAAATTATCGTTACCTATTTTGGTAATACCTTTATCTTGTAGTGTTCCTCTGTGCATCGATGAAAATTCACGAATAACATTTCTATCTCCAATGACTAAACGTGTTTTTTCATCTGCATATTTTTTGTCCTGCGGGTCTTCGCCTATCGAAGAAAATTGATAAATATGGTTATCTTTACCAATACTAACCGGCCCTTTCATTACCACGTGTGGACCTATAACAGTTCCTGAGTCTATTGTGACACCTGCCCCAATCACTGTAAAAGGTCCAATTTCGACATCATCTGCTATTTCAGCATTAACATCAACTATTGCTTGTGGATCAATCAACCTTATCACCAACAGCTGCACAACGAATATTGGCACTCGCAACAAGTTGACCATCAACAGTAGCAATACAGTTAAATGACCAAATCTTACGCCGACTTCTCTCAACCACTACTTCTAGCATCATTTGATCTCCTGGAACAACTGGTCGCTTAAATTTTGCTTTATCAATTCCGGTTAAAAAATAAGTCATACCATGCCCTAATTCATCTGGAGATGTTTCAGAGGCTAAAATACCTGTCGCTTGCGCTAAAGCTTCTAAAATTAAAACACCAGGAAAAATAGCCATATGCGGAAAATGCCCCTGAAAAATAGGTTCATTATAAGTAACGTTTTTTACCGCTAATAATCTAACACCCGATTCGCATTCAACTACTTTATCTAATAGCAAAAATGGGTAACGATGTGGCAAGAAGTCCTGAATTGCTTTTATATCAAGTAATGTTTCCAATGTAACAACCTTTTATTTTAATTTTAATTTTAATTTTAATAATCTTGTGTCTGTTCGAAGAAAGCAACTTAAGGAATAAGTGCTAATTTTTCTTGTACTTTACTCGTTACATCAACATTTTCACTCGCGTGAATAACGCCTTCTGTTAGCAATAAATCATACTTGCCTTCTGCTGCTAATGCTTTAACAGCTTCTCTGATTCTCTTTTGCATTTTTCCGAGCTCTTCATTACGGCGTATGCCTAAATCTTCTTTAAATTCTTGTTGTGCTCGTTGAGCATCACGGCGTTTAGAAATAATATCGTGTTCTAAATTGCGCTTCTCTTTCTCTGACATAGTTAGCCCATCTCTAGATAATTTTTCTTCTAATTTTCTAATAGATTTCCCTAAGGCAACTAATTGTTTCTCTTTAGGTGCAAACTCCTTTTCCATGCGCTTTTTCGCTGCTGCAGCTTGTGGTGAATTCGCCATTAATAAAGGTATATTAACCACTCCAATTTTCACTTCTGCCAATACTGCTTGACTTAACAGAAGCAGTCCAAGTAAAAAGGTTATTTTTTTAAGCATCCATATTCCTCATCTTTTAATTTAATCTATCATATACTTTAATCGATACATTATACTGCAATCATAAGAAAAATATGAATGCATTTATTTTGTTACTTTTCTTAGGTCTAAAATTGCGAGCCAAAACTAAACTGGAATTCCTGTGTTTCGTCATCTTCATCTGCATTAATAGGATAACCATAACTAATCTGTAAAGCACCAAAGGGTGACATCCATTGCGCTGCAAGTCCGGCAGAATACTTAAATTCAGATACATCAAATTTAGTAGCAACCCTATCACCATTCACAGATCTTGTAGCTCCTTGTATCGTCCCTATATCAAAAAACAGGCTTAAACGAACCGACTCAACATCACTCATAAAAGGAATAGGAAATATTAGCTCCGTATTACCTAATATTTTGACATTCCCCCCATATGGACGAGGTGTACTACCTTCCACACTACCTAGACAGTCAGGATAACCGACACCATTACAGTTCTCTTTTGGTCCTAAGGTATTATCACGAAAACCACGTACTGAATTTACCCCGCCACCGAAATAATTTTCAAAAAATGGTAAGCCCTCAGTTCCTGCATAGCCATCGCCATATGCTGCAGACCCCATGATTAGCCAGGTTAAGTCTTTAGCAATGGGAAAAAAATGCCGATCTTTTATGCTAATTTTATAATACTTAACATCACTACCCGGTATTGCGACAGAAGCAGAAATTCGTTGCTGACTTCCTTCGGTAGAAAAAACAGGCTTATCTAAAGTATCTCTTACCCAACCTATAGAAATAGGCAAGGTTAAGAACTTCTCACCATTTACGATTAACCAATCATCAAGTTCAGGCGGTGAAAAACCTCCCTTTTTCACTGTTGTATGTTTAACATCCAAACCTAAACTAAAACGTTGATTTTCATTAATAGGAAAGCCAAAGTTAAAACCACCACTAACCACATCGGTTAAATAGTTAGATAAATTCGCTTCAATCGCATCTGTTTCTCGGTACATGGCATGATACCCCAAACTCACCCCATCTCTGGTAAAGTAAGGATTGGTAAAGCCGATGCTATACATCGTTGAAACATCACTTTTATTAAAACTTAAGCTCACTCGTTTACCTGAGCCAAACATATTATCTTGCGTAACACTGGCATTATAAATAATCCCTTGTGTTTGCGAGTAACCTAGCCCAGCCGATAAATTACCTGATGATTTTTCTGATACTGAATACACTAAGTCCATTTGGTCCCTTGTTCCAGGAACTGTTGGCGTTTCTATACCTATATTCTCAAAATATCCTAAACGATTTAAACGTGCTTTAGAGCGCTCGATGCGTGTCGAAGAGACCCATGCATTCTCCATTTGACGCATTTCTCTGCGCAAAACTTGGTCCCGCGTTGTGGTATTACCTTGTAAATGAATACGTCGTACATAAACACGACTTGCAGGATCAACAAAAAAAGTCATGTCGACAGTTTTACTCTCTTCATGAATATCCGGCACCATATTGACATTAGCAAAAGCATAACCTTCTTCACCTAAACGATCAGAAATTGCTTTAGATGTCCGTGTTGCACTTTTACGCGAAAATATTTCCCCAGGACCAACCTGTAACAATTCTATTAGCTCTTCTGGTGGTACGATTAACTGGCCACTTAATTTAACTTTTGCTAAGGTAAATAACTCACCTTCTTCAACATTAATGGTAATATAAATACTTTTTTTATCAGGTGTAATTGAAACCTGTGTCGATTTAATTACAAAATTAATATACCCTCGATCTAGGTAATATGAACGTAATCGTTCCAAGTCCGCTGTTAGTTTTTGCTTAGAGTATTGATCATTCTTGGTATAAAAAGAAAACGTTGATGTAACGCTTAACTCAAACTCACTTAACAATTCATCTTCAGGAAAAACAGAACTACCAATAATATTAACTGACTTTATTTTTGCAACGGCACCTTCAGAAATATTAATACTAATTTTAACGCGATTCCGTTCCAAATCAATCACTTTAGTATCAATTTTTAAACCATATTTACCGTGACTAAAATATTGCCGACGTAACTCCTGCTCAACTTTATCCAAAACTTGTCGATTAAATACACTCCCTTCTGATAAACCAATTGCAGTTAAAGCTTTCGTTAGGTCTTCGGTACTTAAGTCTTCATTGCCTTCTATATCAATGGTAGCAATTGAAGGACGTTCTTTGACAACAATTAAAAGTGTACTGCCATCCTTTTGCAAACTAATATTTTTAAAAAAACCTGTTTTAAATAGCGCCCTAATAGCCGGTGCAACATTCTTTTGCTGCAGGGTATCGCCTACATCAACGGGTAAGTAATTAAACACTGTACCAATCGAAATACGTTGTAAACCAACCACTTTGATATCTTTTACAATAAAACTATTTTGCTCTCCATAAGCAACTGGTGAGAGTAAAAACACTAAGGTTAAAAGGGGGATAAAAAATTTAAATTTCATATAAGGTCAAAATTAAAAACTCAAAGTTTATAACTCTAAGGAGTAAATTTAAACGAGATAAACTGCGCTTAAATTTATTAAAAAATATTATGCGTTACTGATTGAAAAGGATAAGACGTCATCAATCTTTTCTTTTTTGCCTAAAACCATCAGTAAACGATCTAATCCAATTGCAATGCCGGAGCAATCTGCAAGCCCACTTTTTAAAGCGGCTAATAAGCGCCTATCTTTTTCAACGGCGAATGCTTTATTCTTTTCTCTTTGTAAAATCTCTTGCTCAAATCGTGCTTCTTGCTCGCCTGCATCTGTTAATTCAAAATAACCATTCGCAATTTCTACGCCATTAATAAACAGCTCTACGCGATCTACAAGCAAGTTATTTTCTTTATTCAACCGAGCTAATGAGGGCAAACAAGCCGGGTAATTATAAATCATGCATAATTGATTTTTTACTAATTTTTTTTGCACACATAAACTAAATAAAAAATCTAACCACAAGCTGTGATCATTAGCACAGACATTATGCGCATCATACAAACCAAAATCTTCAGCCACTTGTTGGTATTTGGGCAATGAAAACTCTAGCGGATTTAAACCTGTATATTTTTCAAAGACATCAACATAAGAAAGCCTTTGAGTTGTCCTTAAAAAACCCATTTTTGCTAGCAAAGGAACTAATAACCCTTCTGCATCATCCATTAAAGCTTGTAAATCAAAGCCGATTCGATACCACTCTAAAAGAGTAAATTCAGGATTATGGTAACGCCCTGATTCCCCCTGCCTAAATGATTTAGTAATTTGATAAATAGACCCTGAGCCAGCAGCTAACAGACGTTTCATAGAAAACTCGGGAGATGTTTGCAAATATAACTCCACGTTTCCCATTGTTGTTGCAAAAAAGTCTAAATAAGGGTCTGTACCAATGCTATGACAAAGTATTGGGGTTTCAACTTCCAAAACATTTTGTGCATAAAAATAAGCACGAATCTCATGCAGCATAGCAGCCCGGAGTTGTAATGCTTCTACATTACAACTAGGCTGCCAATCATTGGTCACTATGTTTTAGCTCTAGATACATATTCACCTGAACGTGTATCAATTTTAAGTAATTCACCGATTTGTATAAATAAAGGAACCCGTACCACAGCACCTGTTTCCATTGTTGCAGGTTTACCACCACCACCTGATGTATCGCCTTTTAAACCAGGGTCTGTATCAGCGACAGTTAATTCAACAAAATTTGGCGGTGTAACACTAATAGGCGCATCATTCCACAAAGTAAGAATACACATATCTTGATCTTTTAACCAAAGCTTAGTATCACCAACGGCAGTTGCATCCGCTTGGTATTGCTCAAAACTTTCAGGGTGCATAAAATGAAAAAACTCACCATCGTTGTATAGATATTGCATATCTAAATCGATTACATCGGCGGCTTCTACAGATTCACCTGACTTAAAGGTACGTTCAATCACACGCCCATTTTTTAAATTTCTAATTTTAACGCGGCTAAAGGCTTGCCCTTTACCCGGTTTCACAAACTCATTTTCAATAATGGCACAAGGATCTGAGTCCATTATTATCTTCATTCCTGCTTTAAATTCACTGGTACTAAAACTTGCCATTTTTCCCTCTATTACCATTTTTAATTAAAAACTTTGTTATTATAGCCTGCCTCAAGATAGATGTATTCACAGCGGCATATTTATCTTTCATGCTTGACTCGACTTACTCCTTACTAGCGCACTCTTAAGTTATGAATTCAACTCCTTCTTTATGGCAGCAAGAGCTTAATCAAGCTTTTACTGGCTCCACAGAATTACTTAATTACTTAAAGCTTTCCCCTGATTTAAGTGTCACTGAAGCAGAAAATAGCTTTTCTTTGCGTGTACCACTGGCTTATGCAAAAAACATGGAAAAAGCTAATCGCTATGATCCTTTATTGCTACAAGTTTTACCCATAGCAGACGAACTAAACAGCCCAAAAAACTATCTAGATGACCCAGTTGGTGATTTACCAGCACTAAAAAACGGCTGTTTAATTCATAAATATCATGATCGTGTATTATTTATCACCACAGGCGGTTGCGCCATTAACTGCCGTTTTTGCTTTAGACGTAATTTTTCCTACAGTGACGCACAATTAACCAGTAAAAATGAAATTCGCGCACTGCAATACTTACGCAATAATCCCAGTATCAATGAAGTCATTTTTAGTGGCGGCGACCCATTATTACTCAGCGATCAACGCATCGAACATTTAATCCAAGAGTTAGCAAAAATCTCTCACATTAAACGCCTACGCTTTCACACTCGTTTACCTATCGTCTTACCTTCCCGCATGACTGAGGCATTAATCGATTTATTTCAAAATGCCCCGCTACCTATTATTATCGTAACGCACTGTAATCACGCTAATGAATTAAGTGAGCAAGTAAAACAAGCTTGCCTTCGCTTAAAGCAGACCAACATTACATTACTCAACCAAACCGTATTATTAAAAAATATCAATGACCATCCTGTCGCGTTAAAAGAGTTAAGCGAGCAACTCTTTGCTTGCGGCATTCTGCCTTACTATTTACACATTCTAGACAAAGCTAAAGGGACGGCTCATTTTGATATAACAGAAGCAAAAGCCATACAATTACACCAATCCTTACAAAAACAATTATCCGGCTACCTGGTGCCTAAATTAGTCAAAGAAGAAGCAGGAAAAGCGAATAAAACACTCATTACCTACTAGTAAAGCGCCATACTCTCATCACAACAGCGCGCCCAAGCATCGATACCACCCGTTAAATTAAAACAAGCTATCCCTTGCTGATCTAAAAAATAAGCAACTTGTGCGCTACGCATACCATGGTGACAAATAACAACTACTTTTTTATCGCTATCGATCTCACTAAGTCGAGCCGGTATTTGATTCATTGGAATCAAGCGGCTAGCCTGTAGTTTTGCAATGTCATATTCAAATGGCTCACGCACATCTAATAAAAAATAATGTTCAGCACTTTCGGTAAGCTTCTGTTGAAGGTAGTTTGGTGAAATTTCTTGTACGGCCATAATTTTATTTTTTGATTAAAAACTGTTCTAAACGTTTCATTGCCTCAGCAATGCGCTCTATATTTGTGGTGTAGGCAAAACGAACATATTGCTCACTTTGATTCTCACCAAAATCTTTTCCAGGTGTCACTGCAACGCCCTGCTCTTCTAATAACAACTCTGCAAATTTTTGACTATCTTCAGTGAATGCACTGCAATCTGCATAAATATAAAAAGCGCCCGCCGGTTTAACGGGAATTTTAAAACCTAAGCGCAGTAATTCTGTATACAGAAAATCTCGTTTTTCCGCAAAACCTTGCCGCCTTCTTTCTAATTCTTGCAATGTTTGCTCTTCAAAGGCAGCAAGTGCCGCATATTGTGAATGACTGGCAGTGGAAATAAAAATATTTTGTGCTAATTTTTCAGTGGCTTCAATAAATTCTTCTGGCACCACTAACCAGCCTGCGCGCCAACCCGTCATACCAAAAAACTTAGAAAAACTATTAAAAACTGATGTTACGCAGTAGCCGACTTTAATTGTTGCTATTCATCAAAAGCTTGTCGAATAGCATTAATATAAAGTTTCGATTTTAAAGCGAACTTATTCAGCCCTTGCTGGGCACTGAGAATCTCTAATCGAGCAGTCGCATAAAGCGACATGAAGATAGGGTT
>JAJJBE010000134.1 GCA_020996635.1 Bathymodiolus brooksi methanotrophic gill symbiont | reverse complement strand
TGGGATAATGCCGTTGCTGAAAGTTTCTTCCATAGCCTCAAGACAGAGCTGGTGCATCATTGTGACTTTGCAACCCGCGCAGAAGCAAAGCAAGAAATCTTTGAATATATCGAGGTTTTTTATAACTGTAAACGACGTCATTCAGCGAATGATTACAAGTCACCTGCTGATTACGAAATGTCGCTAAAAGCAGCTTAATTTTGTGTCCATAAAAGTGTTGACACATCACAATGCTCTAAAGGGGCAAAATACTTGCTAAAAGCGAGTACTATAATAACGTATGTATTTCAGGATAATCAATAAATAATTGCTGCTTAAATTGTTCAATTTTTAATTCATTATCTCGTTCTTCTCGTGGGATATTAACGGGTATTTCTTTTAGTACCGTCATAGGCTTACTATCTAAAAAGATTAGCTTATCAGCTAAGCTAATTGCCTCACGCAAATCATGGGTAACAAAGAGAACTTTATGCGGTTTTTTGTTCCATAAATTGAGCAATAATTGCCTTACTGTTCTAGCGGTTGGTGAGTCTAAAGAGACAAAGGGTTCGTCCATTAATAATAAATCTGGGTCTGTTACAAAAGCACGGGCAATCGCAATACGGCGACTCATACCTAAAGATAGTTGTGCGGGAAAGCTGTTTCTTTCTTGAGTTAGCCCCATGCTATTTAATAGGGAATCAAGAGTTTCTGTGCTGCATGATGTCGCTAGGCTAATGTTTTCTGCAACCGTACGCCAAGGTAATAAATGGGGTGTTTGAAATATATAACCAATTTTAGGCTGTGTCGCTGCTAAAGTAATATTGCCTGTGAAGTCTAAATCTAAGCCCGCTAAAATATTTAATAAACTAGTTTTCCCGCAACCAGAATGTCCTACTAAACAAACAAACTCATTATTCTTTAAAGAGAGTGATAGGTTTTTTATCACTTGCTTTGAAGTGTTATCTGAGGTGTTTAAATAGGATTTATCATCTATTTGGATATTAATATCATTCATTAACGCCACCTAATTGCACGTTTATCTAAAGGCTTCAAAATTAAAAATTCAATGGCTTGGATAACAACAATAAATGCCACAGTATAAGCGAGAATACTGGCCACATCAAATAACTGAAAGAATAAATGTAATTGATAGCCCATGCCATCACTACGACCTAACATTTCAACCACTAAAATTATTTTCCATATTAACGCCAAGCCAGAGCGTGTTGCTGCCATGATAAATGGGTGTAATTGTGGCAAAATCACATGTTGTAAGGTTTTTAGTCTAGTAAAGCGGTAGCATTTTGCCATGGCTAATAAATCTTTATCTAAAGCCCTGGTTCCTTCGCGTAAAGTCACAATAACATTGGGTAATTTATTAATCACTACTGCAAGGATGGCGGCGGTTTCTGTTAAGCCAAACCAGACATAACAAAGAATAATCGTGACTAAAGCCGGGATATTTAAAAAGATGAGTAGCCAAGTATCAAAAAAATTATCTAAGGCTTTATTAAGCCCTAAGCTGATACCGATAGCACAACCTAAGAACATGGAAATACAAAAACTAAAGGCTAACCTGCTCATCGTTGCAGAAAGGTGATGTGTTAACTGTCCTGAATTTATTTCATCTAATAAAATAGTGAGTACCGCCCAAGGTGTTGGCAATGTTGGATTGTTTAATAAATTCGCTAAGCCTTGCCAGAGTAATATAAATAAAACAAGAGAGAGGCTAGCCTGTAAAGCAGGGTGTTTTAATTGCATTTTAGTGGGTAATTTACGCGGTGCTATTAATGAGTGATGTTTCTAACGCTGTTAAACGCTCAACTGTTCCAATATCCATCCAAAAGCCTTCGTACAATTCCCCCGTTATTTGCTGATGTTGCATTGCTTTTTTTAATAATGGCGCGAGAGCAGATTTACCCGTATTTAAATTAGCAAATAATTCAGGGCGATAAAGTCCAATGCCACTAAAGGTATATTTCATGGTATCAGTAATATTGAGCTGATGATTTGTTGTAATTGCAAAGTCACCCGTAGGGTTATGTTTTTGGTTTTTAACTAAAATCAAATGTGCTAAGTCAATTTCTTTATTGATTAAAGCTTGCAACGGGTAATCACAATAAATATCAGCATTAATGACTAGAAAAGGCTCTTTACCAAGTAGGGGTAATGCATTTTTAATACCGCCTGCAGTTTCTAAGCCGAACTTACCTTCGTGAGTATATTGAATATTGGCTTGATAGTGAGTTCCATCCCCTAAATAAGTTTTAATTTGCTCGCCCAAGTAAGCTAAGTTAATCACAATATCAACGATTCCCGATTTTACTAAAGCTTCTATCGTATATTCAATTAAGGCTTTGTTATTAGCTTTTAATAAAGGCTTTGGTGTTATGTCGGTTAAAGGTCGCATTCGTTCACCACGACCTGCTGCTAGAATCATGGCTTTCATAAATTAGATTGACTAGCGATTAAAACAGTATTTTGTAAAAATTGATGAAAGCCTGCTAATTCAGGGTAGTTTTTGCTGACATTAATGACATAAGCGAGGGTACGCGGAATATCAGCTAAATAGCCACTTTTGCCATCACGAATATTAAGACGCGAAAAGATACCAATGGCTTTTAAATGGCGTTGAATGCCCATTAAATCAAAATCACGTTTAAAATCAGGATAAGAGCCGTCAACTAAATTAACAGTTTGTAATTGTAGAAAGTATTCATTCAGTAATTGATCTATTTTTGCCTCAGGCCAAGCAATATAACAATCTCTTAATAGCGATACCGCATCGTAAGTGATAGGGCCAATCACCGCATCTTGAAAATCAATAATGCCTAAATTATTATCATCGATATGCATAAGGTTGCGTGAATGGAAGTCTCTATGTACACAGACCTGTTTTTGTTGGCAAGCACTCCCAATTAAAAACTGTTCAGTGTTATTTAATAGCTCAAGTTGATTATTTGTTAGCTGCAAATGGCATTGCTGCTGTAAGAACCAGTCAGAAAATAAATTGAGTTCTGTTTTTAATAATTCGGGAGTGTAGTGCGGTAAAAAACAGTTTTCAGCATCGATGTTTTGTTGTAAGTCAACCAAAGCTGTTAAAGCTGTGCGATATAAAGTATCAACAGAGGATTCGTTTAAGCGATCTAGTAAGTTAATCGCGCCAAAATCTTCTAATAATAAAAAACCTTGCTGCTTATTTTTAGCAATAATATCGGGTACATTCGCTTCAGCGTGGCTAAATAATGCAGCAACATTAATAAATGGCTGGGTATCTTCTTTTTCAGGCGGGGCATCCATGACAATAAAACAACGATTATTATGGCTAATTCTAAAATAGCGCCTAAAACTTGCATCACTTGATGCGGGTTCAAATTGGGTGATTTCTAAATCTAAGTCATTTTTTAGCCAACTAAGGATTTGATGAGACCTGTCATTACTAGGTATGATTGCCATTCTTTTATAAAGCGCCTGAAAATTTAAGGTAAAATGCTGTGTTCGATATTTTATTCTATTTCACTTTTTTTTTACAGGTCTTTAGCAACGATGTTACCCCGTTTAGTTTTTGTGCTTATCTGCACATCTTTGGTCGTATTGAATGCGGCGGAAGCTAAGGGTGAAGATTGGAAGTGTCAAAAAAGTAGACCATTAGGAATTTTAAATTGCTCCTCAATCGAAGAAAATATAACTAGAAAGCGTCATTCAAGCACTAAAATAGAAAAGTCTCGTGGCTGGTTTGCTGATTCTTACAGTGAAACGGAAGAAAAAGTTTTTCAGCAGTTAAAATTAGAATTTGATGAAAACCCTTGGAACATGTGTGCGGGTAATGAGCATGTTTTTTCTACATTCTCCCGTAACCTAGAATCTTCATCAGAGACATCTACCGAAATTTATGCAGATGTTTTAGAGTCATTTGATAATGATTTAATTAAATTTTTTGGTAATGTTGATTTTTTAAGTGAAGGGCGCAGCGCTTTATCTAGCCAAGCTGATTACAATAAAAAATCGGCGAATGTGGCTTTATTTGGCGATGTTATTTATAAAGATTCGGGCATGGCTCTTTATAGTAGCTCAACTAAAATGGAACTAGAAAATAATAAATCCTTATTAAGGGATGCGTTATTTGTTATGTCACCTGGAGCCAAGCGAGGCAGTGCCGATGTCATTTACCGAGAGTCACCTGCATTAACCCGGCTTAAAAACCCAAGTTACACCTCTTGCCCTCCTGGCAATCAAGATTGGGTTTTACATGCTTCTAAAATGAAAATTAACGATAAAACAGGGAGTGCGGCTGTTTTAAATGGGTGGTTAGAGGTTAAAAATGTGCCTGTTATGTATATACCTTATGGCTCATTTCCGACTGATGATCGGCGGCAAACAGGTTTACTGATGCCGACCTTTGGTTTTTCTGGGCGTAATGGATTTGACCTTACGCAGCCTTTTTATTGGAATATGGCACCAAACTATGATTTAACTGTTTTTCCGCGTTATATGGGGAATCGTGGTTTTATGCTAGGTGCGGATTTTCGTTATTTAGGTAAATCCTATCAAGGTAACTTTGGTTTTGAAGTGTTACCGGAGGATAAACAAGCAAAACAAGATGGCACAGCACCCTCTACTCGCTGGGCTATAAATGCACGGCATTCAGCAAGACCGATTGAGCATTTAAGCTTAGAATTAGATGCTAATTACGTTTCTGATAAACTATATTTTTCAGATTTAGGTAGTAATTTGGATACCAGTAGTCGAAACCGTTATTTAATGAGTAAGGCAGATGTAAAATACGATTTAGATTGGCTAAATTTAGGTGTACATGCGGATAATTATCAAAATATAGATCCTGCTAGAAATGATAAAACATTGCCCTATAGACGCTTGCCGCAAGTGACGTTTAATATGCATAAAGCTATTGATTATTTTCCCATTGATTTAGAGTGGAATAGTGAATATGTTTATTTTCAACGGCATATTTCTGATGGAAAAACTGAAGCACAACGCTTAAACATAAAGCCCGCCATTAGTTTCCCGGTTATTTCTCAATCAGGATTTGTTATTCCAAAAGTTGCGCTACAGCATACCCAGTATTGGCTGGATGGAAATGCTAACAATAGTGCTAGTACTTTAAGTAAGACATTGCCGATTGTTTCTTTAGATACAGGGTTATTTTTTGAACGTGATTTTGGTCAGTTAAGACACACTGTAGAACCTCGTTTATACTATTTATATGTCCCTTATGTTGACCAAAGTGACTTACCTAACTTTGATACCTCACTAACAGATTTTAATATGGGGCAATTATTTAGGAATAATAGCTTTAATGGGGTGGATAAAACTCAAAATACCAACCAAATAACCGCGGCATTAACAACTCGAGTCGTTGATGAAGGCCGAAATCTGCTAAAATTAACAGTAGGAGAAATATTTTATTTTGCCGATAGAAAAGTGAGTTTAACTGGGAACGAACATAATAAAGAGTTGTTATCTAACCTTATTACTGAAATTAGTAGCGAGTTGAGTGATGAATTAAGGTTAACCAGTAGTTTACATTATAGTTTTAATGAGGCAGCGATAGACCGAGGCTCTGCTGATTTGCGTTATCATGGCAATGAAAATCACTTGTTTAATATAGGTTATCGGTATCGTTTAGAGCGTAATGGTCAAGCCGCACAAGAACAAATTAGTACTTCTGTCATGTGGCCAATTTATGACGGCTGGAGTGCGATAGGCGCTTATCGGCATTCACTTAGAGACCGGAAGCCATTAGAATATTTTTTCGGTGTGGAAAAAGACAGTTGCTGCTGGCGTATTCGGGTTATTGCTCGGCAGTATATTCGTAATACAAGCAGTGCTGCGCAGAAAGAAAATTCAATTTTCTTTCAATTTGAATTAAAAGGATTCACTGGTTTAGGTGATAAATTAGATGAATTTTTATTTGAAAATATAGCGGGTTATAGCAAACCTAACAACTAATAAAAGATGAAAAGACTTATAAAACAAATAGCTCATATATTTTTACTAATGATTACTTTCAATGTCATTGCAGCCGATTATTTAGACGGCATCGCAGCGATAGTTGAAGATGATATTATTCTGGATAGTGAGTTAGTTTCCGAGGTACAAAATATTGTCGCTCGCTTACAAAAACAAGACGTTCAGTTGCCACCAAAAGAGATTTTATATAAACAAGTCTTAGAAAGGCTAATTATTGATAAATTACAAACCCAGCTTGCGCAGCGTGCGGGTATGAACATTAGTGATGCATATGTCAATTTATCGATAGAAAAGATAGCCAGAAGCAACCGAATGAGTATGGAAACATTTAAAGCCTCTCTCGCTACAGAGGGTATGAGCTTTGCTGATTTCCAAAAAAATGTACGCAAAGAAATTACTATCAATCAACTTCGTAGTCGTGAAATTGGTGCGCGAATTAAGGTGTCAGACCAAGCTGTTAAGCATTATTTAGAAACCACAATGAGTACTGCTGATAGAAGTGTGCAGTATTTGGTAGGACATATCTTATTAAGTTTACCCGAAGGGGCTGATGCAAAGAGTATTCAAAAAAAATCTGTTGCAGCAAATGAGATTGTTAAGCAATTAAGAACAGGAGTAGATTTTAAGCAAGTCTCTGTTGCTCAGTCAGAATCTGATAGTGCTTTAAAAGGAGGAGATTTAGGCTGGCGTACTATTAATCAATTACCTAGCTTATTTGTTGATGCAGTTAAAGCGCTGCAAAAAGGTGATGTAGCAGAGCCTATTCGTAGTCCAAGTGGCTTTCATATTCTGCAATTATTAGATAGCACAGGCAATGAGTCACATATTATTACCGAAACACATGTGCGGCATATTTTGATTAAAACCAATGAGTTAATTAATGATGCAGAAGCTAAAAAACGCTTAGGAGTGATCCTTGCACGTATTACTGATGGTGATGATTTTGCGGCTTTAGCCAAAGCAAACTCTAAAGATACAGGCTCGGCAATCAAGGGTGGGGATTTAAGTTGGGTTGTGCCTGGCTTACTTGTGCCCCCCTTTGAAAAGGCGATGAATGATCTTGCTTTAAATGAAATTAGCCTACCGATACAAACACAATTTGGCTGGCATATTATTCAAGTATTAGATCGTCGTACAAAAGACAATACCGAAAAGTTTAAATTTGAACAAGCACGAGATGAACTGCGTAAACGTAAAATTGAAGAAGAAACAGAGCATTGGTTAAGGCGCTTAAGAGATGAAGCTTATATTGATATACGTTTAGGAATGTTGAATGAATAAATGTTCGATTAGTTCAGCGCTAGAACAGCAAACTGAACTGGAAAATCAACTAAAGCATATTATTTCTAAAGAAGATCTAACGGCAAAAAAAGCTTTACTAGAGGCGAGTGCTCGTCATTTAAATTTAGATTATTTAGACTTAGCCGCCGCTTTACTTTGCCTTAAACAGCAGCCAGAACAACAAATACTGAGTGATGTTGATGCCAATAAACTGACTCAAGAAAAGCAACGATCATACGAGCTTATTAATGCACAAATGGTGCGTTACCGAATTGAAATCGGGCGCATACATAAAATTACTATTCCAGTCATTAAAGAGATTTTGGTTGATATTTCAGGTGTAGAACATAGAAAAATTGGCTATATTGATATGTTTGAATATTATACTGTGCTCAGTTTACCCGCTGGAATGCCTGTTGATATTTTACAATTATTACAAGAAGTCGAAGTGAATGATAAAGAATTTGATATTAAGCGACTGAATGGTTCAGGCAAAAAATTTCGTCATGAAAAATCACCAAGGCGTGGCACGCGGCGACACTTCCTTTCAGCAAATAAAAAAGCGGCACATCAAGGGCAGTAAATCATTGTTATAAAAAATGAAGACGCACTCACTACACAGATAATTACCCCATAAAAAGCATGAATGATATCCAATTTATAGATACTGCAGATGATTTACACGAACTATGCCAAGAAATGAAAAAAGCACCTTGGTTAGCAATAGATACCGAGTTTTTGCGAGAAAAAACCTATTACCCAAAATTCTGTCTATTGCAAATTGCTACGCTCGACTGGGTTGCTTGTATTGATCCTATTGCGCTAGAAGGGAAAATGGACGAGTTATTTAGTATTATTAATGATCCCGCGATTATAAAAATCTTGCATTCTTGTCGCCAAGATGTAGAAATTTTCTATCAGCTTTCAGGTAAATTACCAAGACCACTTTTTGATACCCAATTGGTTGCGCCCTTATTGGGTTATCAAGAAAACCCAGGGTACGCTATGCTTGTTTCTGGTTTTCTTAATATTAACTTAAGTAAAACCCATACACGCACAGACTGGAGCCAGCGCCCGCTTTCACCTGAGCAAATTCAATATGCAGCGGATGATGTGATTTATTTAGCAAAAATATATTGCATGATGCAAGATCAGCTAAAAGAATTAGGTCGTGAAAACTGGCTAAATGATGATTTTGAGCAGCTTTTAAATCCTGATTTATATGATATCCCAGTTGAAAATGCATGGTTAAAAATTCGGGGCAAAAATAAACTAACGGGTAAGCAGTTAGCGATAGTGCAAGTGATTGCTGAATGGCGCGAAGAGACGGCTAAAAAAAGTGATAGACCTAAAAATTGGATTGTTCGTGATGAACATATTATGGATATGGCTAAATTACAGCCTACCACCCCTCACGACTTAGCTAAAATACGTGGAGTGACTGATGGTTTTGTAAAACGTAGTGGGAAAAAAGTTTGTGATTTAATAAAAATGGCTCAAGATTTACCACCACTAAAAGTTAAAACAAAATCTAAATCAGGTAAAAAAACCCAACAACAAGAAGCCGTGTTAGACATATTAGGCTCTATTGTTCGTTTACGCGCGGATGAAAACTCACTCAACCCTATTATTTTAGCAACCCGAAAAGATTTAGAAGTTTTTATAGAAGGCGATGAAGATAGTGCTTTATTAAGTAGCTGGCGTTACAGTATGGTGGGTAAGGAGTTGCAAAATATTATTCAAGGTAAGCAGGCGATAACAGTTAGTCTCAGTGAAGTGCATTTCCATGAAAAAGCTTAATTACTGATGTTACGAATAAGTAACAAGGCATAATTATTCTAAGATGTGAGTTGTCATTGTAGGGGCAACCCCTACCGTGGCGTTGGGTGCGTAACATCAGTTAATTATACTTCGCGCAGTCGTGACCGAGCAAAGTATAACATCACTTATTTTTATCGATTTTTAACAAAGTGCATTCTTAAATTATCTAAGCTCACAAAAGCCGCATTAACAACCCCCAAATTTGCCAACCCAGCTGGGTCACCATGCATCTGGTGAGTAATATGAATAACTGGAGCATGCTTTAAATCAAATTTCCAGTAACCATCAGAAGTACGCATTTGTACCGTACTACCTTCAGCAGGTAATTGGTTTTTAATGGTCTCAGTTATAAGTCGCGGCGAATATTTTTTAAATTAATTGTATGTGTCTTGGTTTCTGCATTAAAAAACTCCTCACTTTTCATCACCGTATAACGATCATTTAAAGGCCATGGTAAGTTACTTAGTTTATAAATATAATTTTTAGTTAAACGTAACTTATAAATGCATTTATACTGCCATTTAGGGCAAAGTGCCGGCTCTTTAATAACTGATGTTACGCCCCCTAATGATATTTCCATTAAAATAGTAGGCTATGAAAACACCTGATATTTTTGACTTATACACCGATTACCTGATCACTTCATTTAGCTATACAACAGCGACAGGCTTGTCAGGCTTAGTTGATAATGCGATCAGTCATGACCCAGTCACTCGGTTTCTTTCTCAACAAGATTTCACCTCTAAAGAGCTTGGGAAGGTGATCAAA
>JAJJBE010000230.1 GCA_020996635.1 Bathymodiolus brooksi methanotrophic gill symbiont | reverse complement strand
CATTGGGATGTCCTATCGCCAATCTTCATTCAGCACGGAGCGATTTATGGGAGCCCCAGTTCGTCCTGCGTCCAACTCAACTACGCAAAAAACACTGCTTCGTTAAGTCTACCTCAAATGACTTGACCGCTGTCGGGATAACTACTTGCCTCCCGAGCGAACTGACCAGTTCACTTCGGATTGGCGAATTTCCCTGTCGCCTACTGCCGACTAAAAATCATCACTTCGCTGCGCTCCGTTTCCCTGATTTTCAGCGATAGTACCACTATTCTTTTAAATACTCATCCTTCAAAATCACATAATGGCTCGCTGAATATTCTAAAAACTCTTTTTCTTACTCTTTTACGCATACGAGACTTTTGCTAAATTGCCTTAATTTGTTTTGTTGTAACCTTATGAATAATTGAAGATATTAAAGTTTGATAAGGCAAACCATTTTCAAAAGCAATCACCTTTATTTTCTCTATATCACTTTCAATTAATCTAATATTTAACGACTTCTTTCTAGTTTTTTGTACTATGGTATCTACTGCCACTTGCTTATAAAATAGCTTTTCTCCTTCAAGCACTTTGGGTAATAGTGGCTGGTATTCCCCGTTATCAATTTCATTCTCAAGCTCTTGAAAAAAAGCTAATTCTTCAGCTGAATATATTTCAGGTTTCTTTTTCATAATTTTAGTCTTTAAAATAAAACTTTGTATATTTTTTGCTTGGGCAAATGGTTTTTAAAAAATAGCGTTCTTTTTCTTCTACAAATGGCACTATATAAGCATATTCATTAACATTCACCACAAAACACCTTTGCTTTTCATGCGTAGGACTGGAAATAATATCGAGTAATTTTTCATTTTTTAACTGATGTTACGCACCCTAATGATATTTCCATTAAAATAGTAGGCTATGAAAACACCTGATATTTTTGACTTATACACCGATTACCTGATCACTTCATTTAGCTATACAACAGCGGCAGGCTTGTC
>JAJJBE010000235.1 GCA_020996635.1 Bathymodiolus brooksi methanotrophic gill symbiont | reverse complement strand
AAACGAGGTTTTTTTAACCACTCTAATAACATCAATCCTTTAGAAGCTAAAGTTTCTCTTATATTTCGACAAAACAAGTATTTTAGTTATTAAATATCAATTACTTGCGCTTAACTTACTGGCATTGGTTCAAGCCCCGTCGTTCACCCCATTTGTTTCAATAGGTCCTCGGTATTTTAAATACTCATAATTAACTTGCCGTGTCCAATTTCGTGAACATATTTTCTACATGTCTTGCTAAATTTTCAGATGCTAAGTGAGCATATTGAAGAACCATCTTATAGTTAGACCTTTCAGCAAGTTCTTGTTATACATTTAATAGTAATCCCTGTTGCACATGCCAGCTAGCCCATGTATGTCGTAAATCGTGGCAACGAGAAATTTTCAATTTCAGCACGAATTAACGTTTTACGCCAAGTATGGTTATTGTACCAACCCCATTAAATAATGATTGTAATCCTCGTCTCTCCCGAAGTCTTTAATCAGGGGTCTAAGTGCATAGATAGATTTCTTCTAAAAGCATGAGGGAATGACGTTTTCATAGTTAAAGTGTCAATATATTGGGATTGGGATTCGTATTAGCTCTTAAAACAAGCTTTCCTTTATATACAAAAATATAGTTCAGGCTGTTTCCCATTTGAGATTTAGTGATGACTTGAGTATGGCGCTGAGAGAGGGTATCTGCGTACGATTCAACTACGCATAAAATCTGCTCCGTTAAACCTACCCTATAGACTTGGCGCGCGGCTGTCGGGATAAAATTCTTGCCTCCCGAGCGAATTTACAAAGCACTTCGGATTGGCAGCAAATCTTTGCCTATCGCGGACTAAAAATTATCTCTGATTTTCAGGGAGGGAAGTATACCGTAACAGTTTTATTTGCTTTAAAGCTCGGCCCGCTTGAGACCGAGCTTTTAATGACTGCCTTTAATTTAACTCGTCATTTTTCCAATATTTAGTGCCTGTCAAAGTCATTTGCATACTCAAGCCAGACTCGGTCAGCTGATAAATAGTGACACTGTCCGCAGCAAGAGAGCCACTCACTGCCCCGCCTTTGTCGCTTGCTTTTATTGCTGCATCAGAACTTAGGCCAGCAATCCAGCCAGTGTCAATAAAGCGATTTAAACTTGCTGAATTGTGGAAAATGATAATTGCTCGAAAATCTTTGAGGCCCGCTCCCATGCCTACTCCTAATTCCCCCATTTTCATATAAGTTTGTTGGCCTGTTTGGTTGTTGGTAACAACGCCATGTCCACCACCGATACTAGCAAGGAGAATCATCAGGTTAACATTACTAAAGACAGCGTAACCACTAGCGCTGGTAATTTGCTGTCTGACATCAGGTTTGATTCGGTAAAGCTCAGTTAAAGCATTATTTTTAATTGCAAGTACGGCTTGGCGTTTGTTTTTTTTTGAGTTGCTTCCAGTAATTGCGCAGCTATTAATGCTTAGAACAATAATAAGAAAAAAAAGTTTAGTTAATCGATACATAATAATATTTAGTGCAAATGAAGAGTGGGTGTTAGCGTAATAATTGGCTGATTTCAGCAAAATTAGAGTGTTGGGCATCTTTTAACCATTCAAATAAAACAGATTCGAAATTGCTAATTGTTGCGCCTGCTTGTTGCATGCGTTGTAAAGCATAAAATTTATGTTCAGCTTTACGTGAGCAGCTGGCATCCTCAAGAATATGTACCTGGTAGCCTTGTTGCATAAGATCAAGTGCTGATTGCAAGATGCAGACATGCACTTCCTGCCCTGCAATAATCACTTGTTTTCGTCCAGATTGCTTAATCGCATTCATAAAACCATCGGTAGCACAGCAAGAAAAATGCGTTTTTTCAAAGCGCTGAGTTGTACTGTTTAGCTCATTATTTAAGCTTTCAACTGTGGTACCTAAACCTTGCGGGTATTGCTCGGTTAAAAAAATAGGAATATTGAATAAATCGGCAGCTTTAGCTAGTCGTCCGCTATATTCAACCATATCTTCAGCCGCCTCTTTAGGCATAGCGTTTATTAGTCGTGTTTGAATGTCAACCAGTAGCAAAATGCTATTATTGCTATCAAGAAGTTGAGACATATTTTATTACCTTTTAATTAAGTTTTAAATTACGTGCTTTTTCGCGTTGCCAATCACGATCTTTTTCTGTGGCGCGTTTATCGTGAAGTTTTTTACCTTTCGCAAGACCAATTTCTAGTTTTACTTTATTATTTTTCCAATATAAAAAAGTAGGGACTAAGGTAAAGCCTTTGCGTTCAACACTGCCAATAAGCTTGCTGATTTCCTGAGAGTGTAATAGTAATTTTCGTACCCGAGTAGAAAAAGGAGTGATATGCGTGGAGGCAGAGTTTAGGGCAGAAATATGCACGCCTGAAATCCAGACTTCCCCTTTTTTAATAAACACATAACTTTCTTTTAGTTGTACTTTTCCAGCGCGTAGGCTTTTAACTTCCCAGCCTTCTAAAACCAAGCCGGCTTCAAAGCGTTCTTCTATAAAAAATTCATGGGTAACATAGCGGTTTTTAGCGATGGTATTATTTGATTCTTTTTTTTTCTTGGATTTTTTTCCAGCCATAGGTGTCCAAATTGGTTTTAAATTGGGTGTAAAAAGTATATTCTATACACAATTACAAGCAGCAACTCTTTCTGAATAATGAGGAAGTGTAGTGTTTGCTCGTCAAAATTTAAGGTACCAGTATTCTACTTGAAATTTTTTACTGGTAAAAAATGAATTTTCAAAAATAGGTAGAATTAATGGCCAACTCAAAAAAATCAATGCATGGTGCGTGGTCTTCTCGCTTTACTTTTATACTCGCAGCAACAGGATCAGCCGTTGGATTGGGGAATATCTGGAAGTTTCCTTATATCGTGGGTGAAAACGGGGGCGGGGCTTTTGTTGTTGTTTACTTGTTATGTGTCGTTGCAATAGGCATACCGATTATGATGGCAGAAACAATGCTAGGTCGTCGAGGTGGCCAATGCCCTATCAACACAATTAAATCACTTGCGAAAGAAGCAGGTGCGCATGAAAATTGGAAGTATTTAGGGTGGATGGGAACCATAGCGGGGTTTTTGATCTTATCTTATTACAGTGTCATTGCAGGTTGGTCGTTATCTTATGTACTAAAAGCATTTACTGGGAGTTTTTCAGGAGAAAGTGCCGCACAAATAAATACTTTATTTGTGGAGTTAAAAGCAAGTCAAGGTGAACAAATTTTCTGGCATACGGTATTTATTGGCGCAACCATGTCAGTCGTTGCTAAAGGTGTGGAGGGTGGTATAGAAAAAGCGGTGCGTTTTTTAATGCCGGGTTTATTTGTATTACTTTTTTTATTAGTGGCCTACGCAATGACAACGGGTTACTACACAGAGGGGTTGAAATTTCTATTTCAACCTGATTTTAGTGAGTTAACAGCAAGTAGTGTTTTGACCGCAATGGGGCATGCTTTTTTTACCCTGAGTTTAGGAATGGGGGCAATTATGGTTTACGGCTCTTACTTACCCAAAGATATATCTATTGCTAAAACGGTTTTTTGGATAGCTGGTGCGGATACGGCAGTTGCACTTTTAGCTGGCATGGCGATTTTTCCAATTGTTTTTTCAAATGGTCTGGAGGCGAGTGCAGGTGAAGGGCTTATCTTCCAAATATTGCCAATTGCTTTTGGTAATATGACGGGTGGTTGGTTATTTGGGGTTTTATTTTTTGTTTTATTGGTTTTTGCCGCTTTATCATCAGCAATTTCTTTAATAGAGCCTGCGGTGGCTTGGTATATAGAGAAATTTAAAGTAGCGCGTACTCAAGCATGTATAACAATGGGTGGCGTTGTTTGGTTAATGGGTTTGGGGACAGTGTTTTCATTTAATAGCTGGGCGGATGTTACTTTTTTTGGGCTAACATTTTTTGGCTTTTTAGATTTTTTAACCGCAAATTTAATGTTGCCATTGGGTGGGTTTTTAATTGCTATTTTTGCAGGTAGGGTAATGCATAGTCATCATGCAAAAGAAGAGTTAGACTTGAAAACTGATCAGCATTTTGAAGTTTGGATGTTTTTAGTGAAATACATTGCACCTGCTGCAGTATTTTTAGTATTTTTAGGTGTTTTAGGAGTGTTTGGTTAATGGCGGTAGTACAAAAAAGTGCGTTAATTAAATACTCAGCACAACAAATGTTTGATTTAGTTGATGATATTGCTGCTTACCCTGATTTTTTGCCGTGGTGTACAGGTAGTGAAATTATGCTACGTGAAGGAAATATTGTAGAAGCAAAAGTGCAAATTGCAAAAGGAGGTTTTAAAAACTCCTTTGCAACCAGAAATGTTAACCAATCGGCTGAAAGTATTGCTATGTCCCTACTAGAGGGACCGTTTTCATCTCTAGAAGGTGTTTGGAGCTTTTTACCACTACGGGAAGATGCAAGTAAAATCTCTTTAGATTTAGAATTTGAGATGAATGGTATGATCGCTAACTTAGCCTTTGGTGCGGTGTTTAATCAGATTTGTAATACCATGGTTACCTCTTTTACGGATAGAGCGAAACAGGTTTATGGTATTTAAACTTGATAACGGTTGAGGTTGCTTATGCATTGCCAGATAATCAGCTTATTATTACTTTATTCGTAGAGCCATTCTGTACTGCTGAGCAGGCTATTTTACAATCGGGTATTTTGCATGAATTTCCTGAGATTGATCTTAACAAAAATAAAATTGGACTATTTAGTGAGATTTGTTCATTAAGTAAAGTACTGAATGAGAATGATCGCGTTGAAATTTATCGTTGTTTGGCAATAGATCCAATGGAAGCAAGGCGGCAGCGATCGGTAAAGCAAAAACAATAATTTTATCTTAAGGGTGACTCAAGGTAGAATGACAATGTATTGTGGAGTCAGGTGTTGATATTGCCCAATAATCTGGCCAATTATAAATTATAGGCATGGGAGATTTTAGAATGAAAAAATTATTACTAACAGTGGCACTATTATTAACAAGTTCACTTTCATATGCAGGTGCTTATACCTGTACTGCATATGTTGATGGGGAAGTTGTTAATACGCAGAAAGTTAATGCTTCTAAGCCAATTGTTGCGGAAGAGAAAGCGTTTGATCGTCTAAAGAAGAAAGGAATTATTGTTGATTACATCGAGTGTAAATAAAACAGTAATTGCTAATTAATGAAGGTATAGAGCAGAGCTGTATATCTTTATTAGTTTTCAGAACTAAATAAGCTCATAAACATTTCTGAAATTGTTTTTTTGAGTTTTCTTTTCGGCACATCAACAGTAATATCTTTAGATGCCGGTGGTGCGGGGTTGTTTTCTGGCGCCAAATCACCCTCTAAATGTACTAGATGATTACCTTCAAAAAATAATGCGACACGCTGTTGTATTCTATCATCACTTCCTATTTGCTCCGAGTGGACATAATCCCAGCGATTTTTATTAAAAGCATCTATTAATAATGGCGATCCTAAAATATAAATAACTTGGCGTTTAGACATGTTGGGACGTAATAGGGTGATCATTTCTTGATCTATTATATTGCCTTGATTAATGTCAATTTTATACACTAAAGGCACGTCAACAGCGAGTGTGGAACACGCGGGTAAAGCAGGAATGAATACCAAAAAAGCTAAGGCATGTAGTGTTTTGTGCATGGCGTTAGGGGTGAAAGCAGTAATTTTTATCGAATTATCATACCTGAAGTAATTAATAAGCGGTAAGTTTTTTGCGCTAATAATTTAGTGTCAGATACTTGGGTCCTTAATAAGGATAGTGATCGTATTTACAGGCTTTTTTATAAAAGCTGTTATTTGATTATTCATTCTATATTCAAATTACTTGAATATGCAGGACTTTCCCGGTCTTTCACTTTCGATTTTTATCGTGAGTCTAGTTCTTTATAAAGCCCCTGTATAGGAGTGCGCACCTTTAAATGTTATAGGTATGTAGAGATGAGTAGGGTTTTATGAAGTAAATTAAATGAATTACTTCTTGTAATATTAATTTATACTCTGTATTATCTAAAAAATAATTTTAGAGTTTATCTAAATTTTTAAGAACCCCTTTACGGGGTTTTTATGTTTCTAGAATTTGGAAAATGTAGGGACGGGATAAGGTTTAAAAGGGAGGGGGCTTTAGCCTCTTTTTTTATGTGTGTAAGAAAGTGAGATCTGATGAAGCAAGCACCTGAACATTTACTTAAATTAATAGAGCCTGTCGTTGAAGGCTTGGGGTACGAATGCGTAGGGGTAGAGTATAGCTCACATCCTAAAAATGGATTTTTACGTGTTTTTATTGATAAAGAAGGTGGTGTGCAAATGGAAGATTGCACGAAGGTAAGCCATCAAATTAGCGGTGTGCTTGATGTTGAGGATCCGATTTCTGGTGAATATAATTTAGAAGTTTCTTCACCTGGAATGGATAGACCCATTTTTAAAGTACAGCAGTTTGAGCGATTTATTGGTCAAACAGTACAGGTAAATTTATTTAAACCTGTTGATGGGCGACGAAATATAAAAGGCGTGGTTGAGAAAGTTGAAGGGGATGATATTTTTCTTCAGCAAGATGGTCAAACATATAAAGTAGCATTTCAGGCTATGTCAAAAGCTCGGATTGAGCCCGACTATTCAATTTAAGAGAAATCTAGATGTCAAATAAAGAAATTTTATTGGTTGTAGATGTTTTTTCTAATGAAAGAGATATTGAAAAAAGCATTATTTTTGAAGCAATGGAGTCTGCCTTAGAGAGTGCAACAATTGCGCGTTATGAGTTTCCTATTAAAGCACGAGTCGTTATTGATAGAGTAACTGGAGCTTATACGACTTTTAGGCGCTGGCAGGTTGTTGATACGAATGCAGAACTATCAAGTGGTATTGAATTCCCAACAACTCAGATCTCATTAGAGGTTGCGCAGCTAGATGATGCTGAAATTGAAGAAGGCGACTATATAGAAGATGAAATTGAATCGGTAGAGTTTGGGCGAATTTCAGCGCAAACTGCAAAGCAGGTTATTATTCATAAGGTTCGCGAAGCTGAACGTAAAAAAGTAGCTGATGCTTACCAGGATAGAGTCGGTGAGTTGGTTACGGGTGTTATCAAGCGCATAGAGAAAGGTAGCGTTTATATGGATTTAGGGGGGAATGCAGACGCCTATATTCCTCGTGACCAGATGATCCCTAGAGAACCTGTCCGAGTTGGTGATAGAATTAGAGGGTATTTGAAAGAGGTGCGTACTGAGGCTCGAGGGCCGCAGTTATTTGTGAGTAGAACTGCACCAGAATTATTAGTTGCACTTTTTAAGCTTGAAGTTCCTGAGGTCGCAGAAGGCTTGATTGATGTTTTAGGTGCTGCAAGAGACCCAGGTTCTAGAGCAAAAATAGCCGTTAAGAGTAATGATTTACGAATTGATCCGGTTGGTGCTTGTGTTGGTATGCGAGGTTCAAGGGTTCAGACTATTTCCAATGAGTTGAATGGCGAGCGAGTTGATATTATTTTGTGGGATGGCAATGATGCGCAATTTGTTATTAATGCAATGTCGCCTGCAGAGATTGAATCGATTGATGTGGACGAAGATAAGCATATAATGGATGTTGCCGTTTCTAGTGATAGTTTATCTCAAGCTATCGGTCGTGGTGGGCAAAATGTGCGCTTAGCAACCGAGTTGACAGGCTGGGAACTTAATGTGCTAGATGCGGATGAGGTTAATAAGGATACTCAGGAAGAGTTAGGTAAGCTGGTGCAAATATTTGTTGAAGGCTTAAATGTTGATCAGGATGTTGCGACGGTATTAGTTGAAGTTGGATTTAATTCTGTTGAAGAGATTGCTTATGTTCCAGCGAGTGAAATGCTGGAAATTGAAGGTTTTGATGAAGAGCTAGTTAATACGTTAAGGTCACGTGCTAAAGATATGCTACTTATTAATGCCATTGCTGTAGAAGAAAAAATAGAAGTAGCAGAGCCTGCAGAAGATTTATTAGAGATGGAAGGCATTTCTAAAGACCTTGCTTATGAAATGGCAGCAAAAGGTATCGTTACTATGGATGATTTAGCTGAGCAAGCAGTGGATGATTTGCTTGAACTTATAGGGATTGATGATGAGGAAGTAGCAGCTAAATTAATTATGAAAGCCCGCGAACCTTGGTTTGCTAATGAGAACAACGAGGTTGAAAAATGAGTGATAAATCAGTAACAGAATTAGCGGGCATGGTCGGTATTCCTTTGGATCGTTTGTTAGAGCAAATGAAAGAGGCTGGTATTTCAGAACGTACAGGCACTGATACTATTAATGAAGATGATAAAATGACCTTATTGGCTCATTTACGTAAATCTCATGGTAAAGAGGAAGGGAAACCTGCTAAAAAAGTAACTTTAAAGCGTCGTACAGTAACATCGCTTAAGCAAGGTTCTGGTGCAGGAAAAGAGACTAAATCAATTAATATTCAAGTTACCAAAAAGAAAACCTATGTTAAGCGTGAGGAAGCGCTTTCTGATGAAGAACGAGTAGAGCTAGAAAAGGTTAAAAAAGATCTTGATAAGCGTGCTGAAGCACAGGAAGCTGAAGAACAATTACATAGAGATAAAGTGGCTAAAGATAAAGCTGAGTTAGCGGCAATAGAAGCGGCTGAGAAGCAAAAAGATGATATGGAGAAAGCTGAGCTTGCAAAAAAAGCTAAAGTCACTGAAGAGGAACGTTTAGCTGCAGAAAAAGCTAAAAGATTAGAAGCGTCTTTAGAGCGTAATGCTGATAAAGTAAGAAAAATGGCAGCAGCTAAGAAGGCAGTAGCAGCTAGGAAGGCGGGTGGAGCAAATACGAGAAAACCTGGTGCAGGAAAACCGGGGGGCGCTGGTGCAGGAAAGGCGGGAGCTAAAACGGCACCAGTTCATAGACGTGCTGATAAGCCAGCGGGTGGAGCCAAAAATTCTTACGGTAAAAAAGGTCGTAAAAAAGGTCGCGGCAGATCAGAGAAACAGTTTGAGGTGGATGCTAAACATGCATTTGAAATGCCGACTGAATTTGTTGCAAAAGAAGTAAAAATACCAGAAAACATTATTGTTTCTGAGTTGGCACTGCAAATGGATGTTAAAGCAGCTGAACTTATTAAGCATCTTATGAAGTTAGGGATTATGTCGACTATTAACCAAAGTATCGATCAAGATACAGCGGTTATTTTAGTTGAAGAAATGGGGCATAAGCCAATTACAACCAGTGAAGATGATCACGAAATTGGTATGCTGGCTGAGCATACGGAAGATGACGATGATCGTGAAGAATTTTCTCGTGCACCAATTGTTACTATTATGGGGCATGTTGATCATGGTAAAACATCATTACTAGATTATATTCGTGAAACACGCGTTGCCTCAGGTGAAGCAGGTGGTATTACGCAGCATATTGGTGCTTACCAAGTTAATACAGGACATGGTGCGGTTACCTTTTTAGATACTCCAGGACATGCTGCATTTACAGCGATGAGAGCGCGTGGTGCTGATGTTACCGATATTGTTATTGTAGTCGTTGCTGCAGATGATGGTGTGATGCCGCAGACAAAAGAAGCAATTGAGCATGCGCGTGCTGCTGAAGTGCCTTTGATTATTGCCATGAACAAAATGGATAAAGAAGAAGCGAATCCAGAAAAAGTCATGCAAGAGTTAGCATCAATTAATGTTGTGCCAGAAAAATGGGGCGGCGATGTTCAGTTTCTTAAAGTTTCCGCAAAAACGGGGCTGGGCGTTGATGCATTGATTGAGGCGTTAATTTTACAAGCAGAAATTTTAGAACTAAAAGCACCCAATGAAGGTAAGGCATCTGGGTTAGTTGTTGAAGCTCGATTGGATAAAGGGCGTGGACCTGTTGCAACGGTTATGGTGCAAAAAGGAACATTAGAGCAAGGACAAATTGTTTTATGTGGTCATGAATATGGTCGTGTAAGGGCTATGTTTGATGAAGTCGGAAATAAATTAAAGGTAGCGGGTCCTTCTGTGCCAGTGGAAATTTTAGGCTTGTCGGGTACGCCAAGTGCTGGGGATGAATTCCTGGTTGTTACTAATGAGCGAGCGGCTAGAGAATTAGCATCGCACAGAGAAGATAAAAATAAATTATTGCGGGTTGCAGCTCATCAAGCATCAAAATTGGATGAAGTATTTTCTAAAATGGCTGCAGGTGAAACATCTAATTTAAATATCGTTATAAAAACAGATGTACAAGGAAGTTTGGAAGCCTTACGTGAATCATTGATTAAGTTATCTCATGAAGAAGTGAAGGTAAAAGTTATTTATGGTGGTGTAGGTGGTATTAATGAAGGGGATGCAAACCTAGCATTAGCTTCAGGTGCGATTTTAATGGGTTTCAATGTACGTGCTGATGCAACGGCTAGGAAAATTATTTCTGAGCAAGATATTGATCTGCATTATTATAGTGTTATCTATGATGCAATTGATGAAGTGAAAAGGTCGGTTAACGGCCTGTTGGCACCGGAAATCAAAGAGAATATTGTTGGTCTTGCTGAAGTTCGTGATGTTTTCCGTTCTCCTAAGTTTGGTTCAATTGCCGGTTGTATGGTCATTGGTGGCTTTGTTAAGCGTAATTTACCTATTCGTGTTTTACGTGATAATGTTGTTATTTATGAAGGACAGTTAGAATCACTACGTCGCTTTAAAGATGATGCACTTGAAGTCAAAATGTGTATGGAATGTGGTATTGGCGTGAAAAACTACAATGACGTTAAACCTGGCGATCAAATTGAGGTTTTTGAACGTATTGAGGTTAAGCGAGAAATATAATGGCTAGAGAGTTTAAGCGAAGCTCTCGTGTAGCTTCGCAAATGCAAAAAGAATTGGCGATTATAATGCAGCAGGGTATTAAAGATCCGCGCATAGGCTTTATAACGGTAAATGAAGTTGAGCTAAGTAAAGACTTGAGCTCAGCTAAGGTGTATGTCACAGTATTGGGTTCTGATGAGCAAGGTCGAATCAAAAATTTATCTTATTTAAATGATGCTGTTCCGTATATTCGCTTAGAAATAGGTAAGCGTATGCGTTTAAGGTGTGTGCCATATTTGAAGTTTGTATATGATCAGTCATTTGAAAATGGAATGCGGGTGACTGAGTTACTGATGGATGATGATCAGCCGCCGGTTGCTGAAGATTAAAATGGCTAGACGAAAGAAAGGCCTTGATATAAATGGGATTGTGCTACTTGATAAAAGAGGTGGTATCAGCTCAAATAAAGGCCTGCAAGAGGTTAAGCGACTTTATAATGCTAATAAAGCGGGCCATACTGGAAGTTTAGATCCACTTGCTACGGGTTTGCTACCCATCTGCTTGGGTGAGGCGACTAAAGTCTCGGCTTATATGCTGGCAGATGATAAACGTTATCAAACCGTTGTTCAGTTAGGTGTTATGACTGAAACCGGGGATGTTGATGGTAATGTACTGGAGGTTAAAGATGTTCCAGAGATTACTGAAGATGAATTAATGAAGTGTCTTAATTCATTTGTTGGTGAGATAGAGCAAATTCCACCGATGTATTCTGCGTTAAAGCATAATGGTAAAAAACTGTATGAATTAGCGCGAGAAGGTATTACTGTTGAGCGAAAAGCTCGGAAAATTACTATTTATGCAATTGAATGTTTGGATTTTTCGGGTGACCTTTTAACATTGGATGTACAGTGTTCAAAAGGGACTTATATAAGAACATTAGCAGAAGATATTGGTCATTATTTTTCATGTGGAGCAACTGTAAAAGAATTAAGGCGGACTGCAGCGGGTGATTTTGATTTGGCTGATGCACTCACCATTGAACAAATTCAAGAATTAAGTTCAGCGGGGGATTTGCAGTCGATTTTAATTCCAGTGGATAAGCCGTTGTTAGCAATACCTGCAATTGAAGTTAATCAAAGTGAAGCAGACTTAATCTTGCAAGGGCAGCAAATAGCAGTGCCTAACGGAAACTCTGAGTTAGGTATGTGTCGATTATATCACGAGCAAAAATTTTTAGGCTTGGGTGAAGTGTTAATGGATGCTAAAATACAGCCCAAGAGATTATTTAATTTAAACTAATTTCTCATGTTTCTACACCCTATCGTGGAGACATCTATCTACAAGGCTACGGCCTTTAATTAAAATTTAAATCATAGGGATTAAAATGCCATTTACAGCAGAACAAAAAAAAGCAGTTGTTGAAGAATATCGTTTAACTGAGTCAGATACTGGATCATCAGAAGTTCAAGTTGCTCTACTAACTGCACATATTCACCATCTTGCTCCACATTTTGCAGAGCATAAAAAAGATAACCATTCTCGTCGTGGACTATTAAGAATGGTAAATCAAAGACGTAAATTACTAGACTACTTGAAAAGAAAAGATGTAGAACGTTATAAATCTTTGATTTCACGTTTAGGTTTGCGTAAATAATGTAAAAGATTAGCGGCGGCTTTGTTCGTCGCTTTTTTTTGTCTTAAAGAATTAATCAAATACTAATTCAACCTTTAAAAACGAAGGAAAAACAATAGTGAATCTGAACCCGATCAGAAAAGAATTTCAATTTGGCGAACAACTAGTTAGCATTGAAACAGGTGAAATTGCACGCCAAACAAGCGGTGCAGTTATGATTGATGTCGATGGTACATCGCTTTTAGTCTCAGTTGTTGGTAAAAAAGAAGCCAAAGGTGGTGATTTTTTCCCGTTAACTGTGAATTATCAAGAAAAAGCTTATGCGGCTGGAAAAATTCCTGGTGGATTTTTTAAGCGCGAAGGACGTCCTTCGGAAACGGAAACATTGACATCACGCTTAATTGATAGACCTATTCGTCCGTTATTTCCACATGGATATACGAATGAAGTTCAGATCATTATTACTGTTGTTTCTTTAAATCCTGATGTGGATCCTGAGATTCCTGCATTATTAGGCGCTTCTGCGGCATTAGCTGTTTCAGGCTTACCTTTTAATGGTCCAGTTGGTGCAGCACGTGTTGGGTATACTGACGGTGCATATACATTAAACCCAAGCAAAGAAGCTTTAGAAACTTCATTGTTAGATTTAGTGGTTGCGGGAACTGACCAAGCGGTATTAATGGTTGAATCAGAAGCAGATAATTTAGCTGAAGATGTCATGTTAGGTGCGGTTTTATTTGGCCATGAGCAAATGCAAGTTGCCATTACTGCAATTAATGAATTTGCTGCAGAAGTGAATACACCGCTATATAACTGGGTTGCACCAGTTGCTGATACAGAATTAGAGTCTCTAGTTACTGCAGAAACGGAAACGGAAGAAGCCATTAAAGCAGCCTATCAAATTGCTGTGAAATTGGATCGCCAAGATGTATTAAGTGATATTAGAGCGGCTGTTGTTGAAAAATTAACAGCAGATGAAAAATATGCGGAGTCTAATATTCGCGATATTATCGAAGAAATTGAAAAAAGAGTGGTACGTACTGCTATTCTAAGCGATAAAAAACGTATTGATGGTCGTAACTTAGATGTTGTTAGACCAATTGCTGTACGTACAGGTGTGTTGCCACGTACGCATGGTTCGGCTTTGTTTACACGTGGTGAAACTCAAGCGCTTGTTGTTGCTACACTAGGAACAGAACGTGATGCACAAACGATTGATGCACTAGCAGGTGAATATAAAGAACCGTTTATGTTGCATTACAATTTTCCTCCATACAGTGTTGGAGAAACAGGTTTTGTTGGTTCACCTAAACGTCGTGAAATTGGCCATGGCCGATTAGCTAAACGTGGTGTTGCCGCTGTGTTACCTGATATGTCAGAATTTCCATACACAATTCGTGTGGTTTCTGAAATTACAGAATCAAATGGGTCTAGCTCAATGGCTTCTGTTTGTGGAACTAGCTTAGCATTAATGGATGCTGGTGTACCTTTGAAAGCACCAGTTGCGGGTATCGCAATGGGCTTAATTAAAGAAGGTGATGAATTTGCTGTTCTTTCGGACATCGTAGGTGATGAAGATCACTTAGGAGATATGGATTTTAAAGTAGCCGGTTCTGAAAATGGAATTACTGCTTTACAAATGGATATCAAAATTGAAGGTATCACGTCTGAAATCATGAAAACTGCTCTTGAACAAGCAAAAGCAGGTAGATTGCATATTTTAGATGAAATGAACAAGGTTTTATCTGATACTCGTGAAGAGATGTCTGATTATGCACCTAGAATTATTACTTTTAAAATTGATCCTAGCAAAATTCGTGAAGTGATTGGTAAAGGCGGAGCAACGATTCGTGGAATTACTGAGCAAACCGGAGCAACCGTTGATTTAACTGATGATGGTATTGTAAAAGTTGCTTCTGTTGATAAAGCGGCGGGTGAAGCAGCTAAGAAAATTATTGAAGAAATTACTGCTGAAGTTGAAGTAGGTAAAATTTACGAAGGTAAAGTAGCAAGATTAATGGACTTCGGTGCATTTGTTACAATCTTACCAGGTAAAGATGGCTTAGTTCATATTTCACAAATCACTAATGAGCATGTTGATAAAGTAAGCGATAAGCTATCTGAAGGTGATGTAGTTAAAGTTAAAGTCTTAGAAATTGACCGTCAAGGTCGTGTGAGACTTAGTATGAAAGAAGTGGATAATAACGACGCATAATTATTAGCGCTTCTTTATGAAAAAGGGCCGTGAGGCCCTTTTTTTATGGCTATTTATTATCGTTGACTTTTATAGGCTTTTATTTAAAGTATGCTTCGTATAAGTTTTATTATCTAATGAATAAATCGTAGGTCAAACATGAATATAACAGAATACATGACCAAACTCGGTCAGCAAGCTAAAGTTGCAGGTCGTGCTGTGAGCAAGGCTGATTCAGGCTTAAAAAATGCTGCATTATTGGCAATAGCTGATGAACTTGCTAGCCAAACTGATTTTTTAGCACAAGAAAATGCAAAAGATTTATCAGCAGGTAAAGAAAAAGGTTTAGATGCTGCCTTATTAGATCGGCTTGAGCTGACTCCTGCTCGTATTCAATCTATGATTGATGGTTTGCAAGAAGTTGCAGCTTTACCTGACCCAGTAGGTGCTATTACTGATTTGAAATATCGTCCTAGTGGGATTCAAGTTGGACAGATGCGCGTACCTTTAGGTGTTATTGGGATTATTTATGAGTCACGTCCTAATGTGACTGTCGATGCGGCAGCTTTATGTTTGAAATCAGGTAATGCCTGTATTTTACGGGGTGGGTCTGAATCTATACATTCTAATAAAGCAATTGCGAGCTGTATTGCTAAGGGTTTGGAAAAAGTTGGTTTGCCAGTTCATGCTGTACAAGTTGTTGAAACAACCGATAGAGCGGCAGTGGGTGAGTTAATTACTTTAAAAGATTATGTCGATGTTATTGTGCCGCGCGGTGGAAAAAGTTTAATTGAGCGGATTTCAAAAGAAGCAACGATTGCGGTTATCAAGCATTTGGATGGCATTTGTCATGTTTATATCGATGCAGCAGCTGAGTTGAAAAAAGCAATTGATATTGCAGTTAATGCAAAAACACATCGCTATGGTGTTTGTAATGCCATGGAAACTTTATTGATTGCTGAATCTATTGCTACCCAAGTATTGCCCGAACTAGCAAAACAATACGCAGAAAAGGGCGTAGAGTTACGGGGTTGTTTAAAAACTTGTTCAATTGTTCCGGCTGCTGTTCGAGCCACGGATGAAGATTGGGCGACAGAGTATTTAGCGCCGATATTATCGATAAAAATTGTTGATGATATTGATGCCGCAATGCTACATATTAATGAATTTAGTTCAGGACATACTGAATCTATTGTTACCGAAAACTATACATTAGCACGTCGATTTTTACGCGAAGTAGATTCTAGTTCAGTCATGGTCAATGCCTCTACACGTTTTGCAGATGGCTTTGAATATGGATTAGGTGCTGAAATTGGGATAAGCACTGATAAGTTACATGCGCGTGGCCCTGTTGGTTTAGAAGGATTAACCTCGCTTAAATATGTTGTGTTAGGAGATGGCGAAATTCGTCAATAAATATAAATAAATGATCGGGATTTACGGGGGGACTTTTAACCCCATACACTATGGGCATTTACGTACAGCGACTGAAGTACATGAGTTGTTTGCTTTGCAGGAGTTACGGTTTTTACCTTGTTCCTTGCCTGCACATAGAGAAAATCCTTCTGTTACAGCGGAAATGCGTTTAGAAATGGTGCAAATTGCCATCAATGATTATCCGCAGTTACAGCTTGATGCACGAGAAATTAATCGAGCTGGGGTTTCCTATATGGTGGATACTTTAGCTGAATTATATACTGAGCTGACAGATGTACCGATTGTTTTATTTATGGGGGCTGATGCCTTTAATGGATTGTCTACTTGGCATCGTTGGCAAGAGCTATTTAATTATGCGCATATAGTTGTCATGACGCGGCCCCAATTTGTACCGGATGCCTTACCTAGTTTTTATAACGACAAACTGGTGACAATGAGAGATTCGTTAAAATCTTGTCTGAGTGGTAAAATATTTTTTCAGAAAGTCAGGGATTTGGATATTTCAGCAACGAATATTCGACATGCTTTTATTGAGTATAAAAATCCTAGTTTTTTACTACCTGAACCTATTATTGAATATATACGGGCGCATAATTTATATAGCGCCTAGAATTAAGGAAATTGAATGCAAGCAGATGAATTATTAGCATTGGTCATAACTGAATTAGATGATCGAAAAGCTGAAAATATTGTAACGATTGATGTTATTGGTAAAAGTAGTTTTACTGACTATATGGTGGTTGCAACAGGGACTTCAATACGACATATTAAAGCTTTATGTAACTATGTATCAGTTGCTTTAAAAGATAAGGGGGTCTTCGCTAAAGGTATTGAGGGCGGACAAGATTCAGAGTGGGTTTTAGTTGATTTAGGTGATGTGATTTTACATGTTATGACAGCTCAAACGCGTGAATTTTATCAATTAGAAAAGCTTTGGACGGTAGAAAATACAGAAGATGACTATGAGCTAGAGGAAGAAGAGTAAACGATTTACTTTGCTTTTAAGCTATAATATTGGGCATTATTATTTTTAATTTATTCGAGATTTTTTCATGATTCAAGGTAGTATCGTAGCGCTAGTTACCCCCATGTTTGATAATGGCGATGTAGACCAAGATAGCCTTAAAAAGTTAGTTGAATTTCATATAGCAGAAGGTACTGATGCCATTGTAGCAATGGGGACCACTGGTGAATCTGCGACTTTAAATGAACATGAACATATGGATGTTGTGCGTTCTATTATTGAGTATGTAGCAGGACGAATTCCTGTTATTGCTGGAACAGGAGCCAACTCAACAACAGAAGCAATATCTTTAACACAAGCTGCTAAAGATATTGGTGCTGATGCGTGTTTATTAGTCACACCGTACTACAACAAACCGACACAAGAGGGTTTGTATTTACATTATAAGGCAATTGCTGAAGCTGTCGATATCCCACAAATTTTATACAATGTTCCTGGGCGTACTGCGTGTGATATGTTACCTGAAACGATTGGGCGTTTAGCTAAAATAACCAATATTGTGGGTGTTAAAGAAGCAACCGGTGAATTAGATAGAGTAAAAACTATTCGTGATTTATGTGGTGATGATTTTGCTATTTATACAGGCGATGATGCCAGTAGTTGTGAGTTTTGCTTGTTAGGCGGTAATGGAACAATCACTGTTTCAGGCAATGTTGCAGCTAAATTAGTTCATCAAATGATCTCTGCTGCTATGCAGGGGGATAGAGAGGCTGCAATGAAAATTGATGCAAAGCTTACAGGCTTACATCAGCAATTATTTATTCAGTCTAATCCAATTCCTGTGAAATGGGCTGTAGCTGAAATGGGTTTGATGAAATCAGGTATTCGCTTACCTTTAACGTGGCTTACTGAGGATTGTTTTTCCGAGGTTCGCTCAGCAATGCAACAAGCAGATGTTCTTTAGAGTGATTAAATGAAGTTAATTTATATTGCACTCATCTTTTCGTTTTTACAACTAACAGCTTGTAGTTATTTTTTCCCTGACAAAGAAAAAGACTATGTCTATAGTAAAGAAATTTCTGCTTTGGAAATTCCTCCTGAATTAAGAGCAGATAAAAAATCAGAGACTCAAACTGTAGTAAGTGCTACACAAAGAAGCTTAACTTATGAAGTCGTTTTAGTTTCTGAGCCTGAACAAACTTTTTTACGAATTAATTCATCATTTGCTCATGTTTGGCGTATTGTTGGCAAAGCATTGACTGAAGTGAACGTAGAAATTACGGACAAAAATAGAGAAAAATCACTTTATTATGTGCAATATGACCCTGAGCTACAGAGTGCTGAAAAAGATGGTTCATATTGGCAAGAGTTAGTCTTCATGTTTGGTAGTGATATACATCAAGAACTACCCTATCAAATATTTTTAGTTGCGGCTGAAGAGGGAACACATGTTTTTGTTCGAGATGAATCCGCTAAGGTATTGTCTGAAGATAAAGGGCTGCAATTATTAAGATTGATTTTTGATACGATCAATCAAGATATAAAACAAAAAGATAACAAAAATAAAACATAATTAGCTGTAAAAGTTAATGACTCAGAATATATCCCTATTTATTTTTGCTTAATTAGTTCCATCATTAAGCTATTGAATTTAAAAATTAAAATACACGCTTATGCTTAAAATTTCTGGTACTTCCGCATTATCTGTTTTTAGAATTAAAAAACTATTATTAGATATTCAAATTATAGAACCAACTATTACAGCGATTTCTGCAAAATATATTCATTTTGTAGAGACACAATCTGAATTAAATTCAGAGCAATCTGAAATTTTAGGAAAAATTCTTAATTACGGATTAGAGCAAGCTGAAGATTTAGAAGGGGAGAAATGTTGGGTTATTCCTCGTGCTGGTACTATTTCTCCGTGGTCTAGTAAAGCGACTGAAATTGCTAAACGCTGCGGCTTAAATACTTTAAATCGTATAGAGTGCGGCGTAGAATTTACATTTGCCAGTAGCTCGAAGAATTCAGAAGTAAATCAACAAGCACTTAATGCTTTATTACATGACCGTATGACTCAGTCAGTCATTTCTGATTTAACGGGTATTGATCTTTTTGCACAGCATGAACCTAAACCATTAGTCACAATTACTTTAATGGAAGATGGGGTTAGCGCATTAACAGTCGCAAATAAAGAATTAGGTCTTGCTTTATCTACCGATGAAATTACCTATTTAGCGGAAGCCTTTAATGAATTAAAGCGTAATCCTACTGATGTAGAATTAATGATGTTTGCGCAAGCAAACTCTGAGCATTGTCGTCATAAAATTTTTAATGCAAGTTGGACGATTGATGGAGTTGATGAAGCGAAATCATTATTTTCTATGATTCGTAATACGGCTGAAAAAAACCCAGATGGAATCTTATCCGCTTATAGTGATAATGCTTCAGTTGCACAAGGCTCTAAAGCGGATGTTTTTATTCGTAACCCAATAACAGGTGAATATAGATATACAACTGAAGATGCGCACCTACTAATGAAAGTAGAAACGCATAACCACCCAACTGCTATCTCTCCTTATTCTGGATCTGCAACGGGTTCTGGTGGTGAAATTCGTGATGAAGGTGCAACAGGTCGAGGATCTGCAACCAAAGCAGGTTTAACAGGGTTTACGGTTTCGCATCTAAAAATTCCAAACTTTAGCCAACCTTGGGAAGCTGATTATGGTAAACCAGAGCGTATTTCATCTGCATTAGACATTATGTTAGATGGACCTATTGGTGGCGCTGCGTTTAATAATGAATTTGGTCGTCCTAATATTGCCGGTTATTTCCGTAGTTTTGAGCAAGCGGTTGAAGGGGGTAATGGTGATCAGTTTTATGGTTATCATAAGCCAGTAGTGATAGCGGGTGGCATGGGAAATATTCGCCCTATGTTGGTAGATAAACATAAAATTCCAGCAGGCTCTTTAATCATTATTTTAGGCGGGCCTGCCATGTTAATTGGTTTGGGTGGAAGCGCTGCTTCATCTCAAGCATCAGGCGAAGGTGCTGCGGAACTAGATTTTGCATCCGTACAGCGTGAAAACCCAGAGATGGAACGTCGTTGTCAGGAAGTGATTAGCCATTGTAATGCAATGGGTGATGATACGCCAGTGGTATCAATTCATGATATTGGTGCGGGCGGTTTGTCTAATGCAGTACCAGAAATTATTCATGATTGTGAGCAAGGTGGACGCTTTGAATTACGTAAAGTAAATAATGATGATAAAGGCATGTCACCGATGCAAATTTGGTGTAATGAAGCGCAAGAGCGTTATGTTGTTGCTATCAAACCTGAAGCTTTAGAGTTATTCGAGTCATTTTGTGAACGTGAGCATTGTTTATATGCAGTTATTGGCGAAGCCACTGATGAAGAGCATTTAACACTAACTGATAAAATGTTTGGCGATAAACCGGTAGACTTACCGATGTCAGTTTTATTTGGTAAAGCACCGAAATTACACCGTGATGTCACGCATGTTACAAAGACGCATAAGGCTTTAGACTTTTCTGGCTTAGAAATTAAAGAAGCCGTTAAGCGTGTGCTTAGTTTTCCTGCAGTTGCAGATAAAAGTTTCTTAATCCATATTGGTGATCGCTCTGTAACAGGCTTGGTTGCTCGTGACCAAATGGTCGGTCCTTGGCAAATTCCTGTTGCTGATGTTGCGGTGACTGCATCTGGTTTTCATGCTGTGACAGGTGAAGCGATGGCGATGGGCGAGCGTACTCCATTAGCGGTTGTTAATGCGCCTGCTTCTGGGCGTATGGCGATTGCTGAATCACTAACCAATTTAGCGGCTGCCAAAATTGAATCGCTTAAACATATTAAAATCTCTGCCAATTGGATGGCAGCAGCAGGAAGTGCAGGTGAAGATGCTGCACTTTTTGATACAGTAAAAACCGTTGGAATGGAAGTCTGCCCAGAGTTAGGTATTGCGATTCCGGTGGGTAAAGATTCTTTATCCATGAAAACAGTTTGGAATGAAGAAGGTCGTGAAAAAACCATGACTTCGCCCTTGTCTTTAATTATTACCGCATTTGCTCCCGTAACTGATATAACACGCACTTTAACGCCTGAGCTTAAAAATGAAGATAGTGTGTTGATGCTAATTGATTTAGGACAGGGGAAAAACCGTTTAGGTGGCTCTGTCTTAGCACAAGTAACACAGCAAATGGGAGATGAAGTCCCTGATCTAGAAGATACAGCTAAATTAAAAGCCTTTTTTAACAGTATTCAGGCACTAAATGCGGATGACAAAATTTTGGCTTATCATGATCGTTCAGACGGTGGTTTATTAGCAACTGTGACAGAGATGATGTTTGCAGGGCGTAGAGGCGTAGAGCTGGAATTAGATCATCTTGGTGATAATGCGCTGAGCGCTTTATTTACTGAAGAGATCGGCGCTGTTATTCAGGTTAAACAAAGTGATTGTGATGCCGTATTAGATGTATTACAAGCTGCTGATTTAGGTGAGTTAACTCAGTTAATTGGTTGGGTGACAGAAGAAACTCAACAATTAAATATTAGCCATTATGGTGATGTAATTTACAGCGCAAATCGTGCTGAATTACAAGCTATTTGGTCAGAAGTTAGTTACCGACTGCAAGCTTTGCGTGATAACCCTGATTGTGCAGAACAGCAGTACCTGCGTATCGCTGATAATGAAGATAAAGGTTTATTTGCTGATTTAAGCTTTGATCTTAACCAAGATATAACCCTACCTTTTGCTGATAATCGTCCACGTATTGCAATTTTAAGAGAGCAAGGAGTTAATGGCCATGTAGAGATGGCCGCCGCATTTGATAAAGCTGGGTTTACCAGTATTGATGTACATATGACGGATATTATTGGCGGCAAAGTGAGTTTAAAAGACTTTGTTGGCTTAGTTGCTTGTGGTGGATTTTCTTATGGTGATGTTCTTGGTGCGGGTGGTGGTTGGGCGAAATCTATTTTGTTTAACCCTCTAGCGCGACAAGAATTTTCTGACTTTTTTCAACGTAAAGATACTTTTGGTCTGGGTGTGTGTAATGGTTGCCAAATGTTATCGGGTTTAAAAGAGTTGATACCGGGTGCTGAACATTGGCCTGCTTTTAAACGCAATATTTCAGAACAGTTTGAAGCGCGTGTTGTGATGGTAGAAGTACAAGAATCCCCTTCGGTCTTTTTAAAGGGTATGGCAGGTTCAAAAATGCCAGTGGTTATTGCACATGGTGAAGGGCGGGCTGAATTTGTTGATGGTAACCAAGCTAGCGCACAAGTGGCTTTAAGTTATGTTGATAATTATGGTGATAAAACGACTGATTTTCCAATGAACCCGAATGGCTCACCTGATGGTATTACAGGCTTAAGTAATGCAGATGGACGCTTTACTATTATGATGCCACACCCTGAACGTTGTTTTAGAAGTGTGCAAAATTCTTACCAGCCAGCGGCTTGGAAAGAAGATGGCGCATGGTTAAGAATGTTTAGAAATGCTCGTGTTTGGGTGGGTTAAAATACTTTAATGAGCCTGATTTTTGCTTGCAATGATTAACAATCAGGCTGATTTTTTCAAGTTATGAATGAAATGCAAACTCAATTACCTAACTGGGCAAGAGCCTACGGTGGCGCTAAAAGTACGGGTATAATTCGTAGTACTCCTGATGATTTTATCGTTAATGAAATTCAATCGTTTGAATTATCTGGGGAAGGCGAGCATGCCTTTTTACACATAGAAAAATGCAATGAAAATACCGATTATATTGCGCGATTATTAGCCCGTTTTGCAGGGGTGCGGCAACGCGATGTTAGCTATGCAGGTTTAAAAGATCGTCATGCTCGTACTACGCAATGGTTTAGTGTTTGGCTGCCAGGTAAACCAGACCCTGATTGGGCTGAATTAAATAGTGATACACTCAAAATATTACAAGCGACAAGACATAGCCGCAAATTAAAGCGTGGCTCATTGGCGGGCAATCAATTTATTTTGAAAATTCGGCAATGGCAGGGTGAAAAAGAAGGTTTACAGCAGCAGTTATCATTAATAAAAGCACAAGGTGTTCCTAATTACTTTGGTGAGCAGCGTTTTGGCCGTGATGGAGCTAATATTAACAAAGCATTAGCTTTATTTGGCGGTGCTAAACTATCACGTAATTTACGCGGTATGTATCTTTCTGCGGCACGATCTTACTTATTTAATCAAATAGTAAGCCAGCGCGTACAAAATGCAACGTGGGATCAAGCATTAGAAGGTGATTTGCTAATGTTTACCGATTCTCATAGCTTTTTTAAAGCCGAGCTAACAGACCCTTCAGTCAGCGAACGAATTAAAATGCTAGATATTCATCCAACCGCAGCACTTTGGGGGAGAGGTGAGCTAGAAACTTCAGCTACTATTGCTGAAATAGAAGAAAAAATAATTAATGAGCATTCTGATATAGCCAAGGGTCTGGTTAAGTTTGGTTTAGAGCAAGATAGGCGTACTATTCGTAGCCAGGTTAAGGATTTACAGTGGCAGTTTATCGATGCAGAGTGTTTGGAATTAAAGTTCTCTTTAAATGCGGGCAGCTATGCAACGGCAGTATTAAGAGAAATAATAGAGTTAGTTCCTGTTTAAAATATTAGAATAATTGTTAGATCTGGAATAGTTGTCTTGATTATTTGGGGTACTATACCCAAGTTACTTGAAGATGCTCGCTTAATGGAACCGCGAGCTTTAGTCGCGGAATGCTTGATATGTGATTGCAGCGGCTGAAGACCGCTGTTCCATTTAGTTACAATCACGCATCTTCATTTATTTTGGGTATATAATTTCAATTGAATGTCAAAATGTAACATTAACAGCCGTTACAGAAGTAACAATGATGCAGTAATCAGTGAAATTACCGTAAATACTCAATTATCACTAGGAAAGAGTGCTAATTATTTTATAGTAAAATCAATCTGTTGGTATTCAAGTGCAACTGCATATCATAGGCTGTTTATATTGATAGCGGCTCTAACTTATTTTGTTTCTAATAGTCAATTTATGACGATTCAATATGGGATTTATTTGATGTTTAGAAATGTCTTGTTTTAGTTGTGTATAAATGTAAAGTGTTAGAGGGTTAAGCGTAATTACCAAATACCTATTATTCAAAATAAAGGCATGCTTTTGAGTAACAGCTGGTTATTTATCCCGCTCAATCACCTAGCTACAAAGTAATGGGTATGAAACTCCCACCCGCAAGCGGTTGGAGCTTAAATTTATTGGCTCTTTTGAAAAATGAGTGGGTAAACTATAATCTACTGACCTTAAAAGTTATAGACTCTTATCTTTATTATGATGACAGAATTATTTCAACAAGCCCTCCATATTAACGCCCCTTGGTTGATTAA
>JAJJBE010000261.1 GCA_020996635.1 Bathymodiolus brooksi methanotrophic gill symbiont | reverse complement strand
CGACTGCTCGATTAGAGATTCTCAGTGCCCAGCAAGGGCTGAACAAGTTCGCTTTAAAATCGAAACTTTATATTAATGCTATTCGACAAGCTTTTGATGAATTGCAACAATTAAAGTCGGCTACTGCGTAACATCAGTTCATTAATTGCTGTATGAGGAATGTCTAAACGATGGTTAATAGAAGGCTTAATAATATGTGTTGAAGCCGCAGCCCCTAAAGGAATTGATATAACCCCAGCAGCATCAATCAAAACTGTCATTTTATCCTGAGCGCCTGATAAAGACATTCTGGATTGTTCTCCGTTAAGATTTAACGGTAAACCTTTTGTTTGTTGAAACCACTCCCTTATTTGCTGTTTTTCTACAGGTAAGTAATGCGAATCAGTCGCAGGTTTTATTGCTTCCGGTAGTATTGAAAATGCGCCTGCCGTGTCTCCCCCAAAACGTTCAAGCAATCCAAATACATTATTAGATGAAATATGTACAGCCTGACTAATAAAATCAAGAATATCGCCTTCCGGTAAAAGGTTTTCGAAAAATGACTGAACATTTTCACCGTAAAATATTTTCTCAGACAAATAAATATTAGAAGATAAGGCAATAGCCCGATCATACTGTAGCCATTCAGCTGTATAAGTAAAACATAGCTCTTGCTTATCATTTTCAGTTAAATAACCGACTAAAATCTTTTCATAATAGACATTTAATCTCTTCATACTTACCTTTCCTTAGCCACTACTTCAATGCCTAATAAATCGTACACCTGTCTGCGCTAAACCAGCCAGTTCAACTTGAGTTAATTCTTGTGCTTTTCTATAGTGGGATACAATTTCACCCGTCTTTTTTGCTGAGTTAATATTCCCTATCGGTATTATTTTAACTTCCACCCTTCATTCCCTTTCAAATATTCCTGTTAGGGAATAATATCACTTACTATGCACATTACAAGCTACAATTATCCCGATCAGGAATACGACAGAACATTAAAACATGCTAAAAGACTAGAATTTAAACAAGAATGTAATGGTATAGTTTTTTGGAACGTACCTCCGTTCTATGCCTTGCCATTAATGACAGCATCATTAATTGAACATTCAGACAGTTTTTAACTCCTACCAATTACACAATACGATTAGGCGAATTAACCAACTCAGGATACTCTACAAAAAAATCAACGGTAGAATCCTCTACAGATGAACATCATGTTCTATCAATACTTATCAATATATTTTAGCTAATGAACTCAGAATACTTAAAAAAACTAGTGACCGTTCCTATGCCCTATGGCAAGTATACTGGCCGCATCATTGCAGATTTACCTGGAAATTACCTTAATTGGTTTGCTCGTAAGGGATTTCCTCAAGGTGAACTGGGACAGTTATTAGCATTAATGCAAGAGCTAAACCACAATGGCTTGAAGCACCTTCTTGATCCATTAAGAAAGTAATATTTTGAGGTCCAAACGCTATTTTAGATAAGTATCTGATAAATCAATTATTGGGAGTCTCGAAAAACATGGAACCTAATAAAAATAAATGTTAATAACTTTTTTGAGACTGTAAATAATTCTGTGTAACTACCATTTTTAAATATGATCTTTTAACCTATCTTCAAATACAATCATAAAATAATTTGTTGTTAAACTACATTAATAATTTACTCAGGTTTTTTTAAGTGTATTGACAGCAGAAATAGGTGAGCCCCTAATTTATGCATGTTGACCTTTAATTATCCAGTCTACGCCAATACATCGCTAATAAACTGCCTGACACATTATGCCAAATGCTAAAAATTGCACCAGGCAATGCGGCAGCAACAGAAAAATATTTCACTGCAAGCGCTACACTCAATCCTGAATTCTGCATTGCGACTTCAATACAAACTGTCCGGCACGTCCTCGCATCATATTTTAACAACCAAGGAATAGCGTAGCCTACCATCAAGCCCCAAAAATTATGCAAACACACCGCTAACAAGATAGGTAATGCTAAATTGCTTAAGTTATCGTGATTTAAGGCCACAATAATGGCGATAATAAAGACAATAGAGCATGAGGATAGCAAAGGAAAAATCGGCTGAAGTTTCTTTAGCCCTTTACCAAAAATACTATTTAAAAATGTTCCAGCTAAAACAGGTAGTAAGACAATCAACAATAAACTTTTTAACATGCCCTCAACAGGGACAGGTACAACTTGATGAAGGTATAGATAAGTTAACGCAGGCATTAAAATTACTGCACAGACAGTAGATACCACAGTCATTAAAATAGACAAAGCCACATTGCCCTTTGCCAAGTAACACATCACATTAGATGCAGTACCGCCTGCGCTAGCACCAACTAAGACCATTCCTGTCATTACTTCGACAGATAAGCCTAATAAAATAGAAATGAGATAAGCAAAAAGCGGCATTAATAAAAACTGTATTGCCACAGCAATCACAACCACTAATGGCTTTTTTAGCACCACTTTAAAATCAGTCCAGCTTAAAGTCATCCCCATGCTAAACATGACTACTGCTAGCAAAGGCACAATCATCGATTTAAAAGATAAGAAAATTTCTGGGTAGCTGAAAGCGAAGGCTGAAAAAATAATCGCCCAAACAGGAAATAAATTAACGACTCGGTTAATCATGGTCTGTATTACCATTAAGGTCCATCTCTATAATCAAACGAGTGCTTTTTTTTGGCTCTACCAACAATAATCCGCTCACCGCTGCTATTTTTTGTTCTTCCACATTTCACCTACCGACTGTTATCAACAATTTGTCATTATCTCGTATAAAAGGATTCTGTCACAAACAATAAGTCACTTGAATACGCGGGATGGTAACTCCTCATCACTACTGAGTAGTTTTATCAACGACACTAGAGGGTCGCTTCAGTTGAAACTCAGTGTTTTAAATTTATCATGTAAAATGCATAAATAACGAGCTGTGCTATATTATTGAAGACTTAAATTCTGAATGCTACCTGTCTCTGGTAATCCTATTTTAAAAATATATTACCCCGCTTACAGTGATTGGCTCTAAACTACATTATTAGCAACACTTTGTGCTAGCAACTCGAGTTACCCTTCTATGGAAAAGTCAAATACCTCCGTCAAAGCCGGAGGCTTGAAAACCGTGAACCGCTCAAAGCGGGCTGATTCATTGAGCACCCAAGGGTGCAAGGGTAACTAAAACAGGTTAAGCTGCTCTATTCGCTTATCTTCACTTTCTTGATGTTTT
>JAJJBE010000002.1 GCA_020996635.1 Bathymodiolus brooksi methanotrophic gill symbiont | reverse complement strand
GTCAATCTAAGGACTTGTTTTTTCAATCGTTTTATTTCATTTTCATTCGACTCGTTGCTAGCCACGTTAGTATTACCCTTGGGTTTTGAAGCGTTATGAACCCAAGTATAAAGAGTGTTGGAATTAACGCCCAAATTTTTAGCGATTTGAGGGATAGATTCATCAGAATCTCAGGCTAATTTAATAGCAGATTCTTTAAATTCGAGCGTGTAAGTATTTAGCTTTTTCTTAGTCATTTTGGGTACTCTATATTGAGGGGGTAAATCTTAGTTTTTGTGTCCTAAATAGTGTATCCACATCAGTATTGTGATTATTGTACGTTCAAAAACACATTATGGTGAATGATAGTAGTATGACGTGCGCTACCTATGATCCAGATTAATGAGGCTGGGATGAAGTTCTTTACTCGTTCTAGCCCTTGCTTGCTTAGGAACGTGCACGTTCCTTAAACAAAAAGCCCGAATAAACAGCTATGTTTATTCGGGCTTTTTATTGTTTAGAAAAATGAAAAACTTATTTTTCTAATAAAGCAAGTTTACCTGGCTTACCATCCCATTCTTTTGCATCGTCTAATGGCTCAATAACTTCAGAAATAACAGGCCATGATTTAGCAAGCTCTGCATTAAGTTCAATGAACTGTTCTTGACCTTCAGGTAGTTCATCTTCAGAGAAAATTGCTTCAGCAGGGCATTCAGGCTCACATAATGTGCAATCAATACACTCATCAGGATCAATAACTAAAAAGTTAGGACCTACATGAAAACAGTCAACAGGACAAACATCGACACAATCAGTGAATTTACATTTAATGCAGTTTTCAGTAACGACAAAGGTCATTTTAAATACCTACTTATTTTTTTGATAAGAAAATTAGTTCAGCCTGTTATTTTATCAGAAAGAAATGCTTTATTCTGCCTATCTTCTAAAAAAAAACCTTAAAGAGCCAGTTTAACGCCCATTGCAAATAGTAAAAGTGCAATAAATGATTTTAAATATCGGTCTGGAATATATCGGCCAAATAAGCTGCCAAAATAAATAGCAGGAATTCCACCGATTAATAAACCCGTTAATAAGTCAAAATCAACCGATCCTAAATGCAAGTGTCCCATGCCTGCAATAGCAGTTAGTGGCACGGCATGAGCAATATCAGTTCCAACAATTTGAATGGGTTTTTTTCTAGGGTAAAGCAAAAATAAAATAGCGGAACCTATTGCTCCTGCGCCTACTGAGGAGATGGTGACTAAAATACCTAAGGCCGCGCCTGAAAAAACAGTCAGGTGGGGACGGTAACGTTTAAGTGCGGCCACAAAAGCCGAGTCGCTGTGATTATGACTAACATAAGAAACTAAACGACCTTTTATCAAAATAATAAATGACGTTAAAACCAACATGACACTTAAAGTTAGCATCATTAATCGGTCAGAATTTAGCCCCGCTGCTTTTAAATACTCTAAAAGAGAAACGGTAATTAATGCGCTGGGCACACTGCCTAATGCTAATAAGCCAACAATTTTCCAATCAACGGTTTTATTACGGTGATGAAAAAATACACCGCTAGCTTTAGTCATTGCGGCATAAAGTAAATCTGTTCCTACCGCAATAGCGGGTGATATACCAAAGCCGAGTACCAAAATAGGGGTCATTAAAGAGCCGCCGCCGACACCTGTTAAGCCGATAATAAAACCGACTAAACTGCCTGCAGCAATATGCATTAAGTCAAACGCTAATAAATCCATTTATTTTTTAATTAAAAATCGGTGGCTGAAAAATCCCACGTAGATTGATATCACCATAATGACGGCTTCAACAGAAAATAAACCTAAGCTTGCAACCGCAGGCCCTGGGCAGTACCCAGTCATTCCCCAGCCGATACCAAAAACAGCTGAGCCAATCACTAAAGGTTTATCTATCGTTATTTTATGTGATACGTGGAATGCATCATCAAAAAATGGAGTGGGGCGTTTTAATATTAAGCGAAAGCTAAGTATGCCAACACCTAAAGCCCCCATCATAACAAAAGCTAAACTAGGGTCCCAATTTCCGGTAATATCAAGAAAATTTAACACTTTATTAGGGTTCACCATTTGTGAGACAGCAAGCCCTAAACCAAAAATAATACCTGCTAGCAATGCAACTAAATTGGTTTTCATTACAAAGCTCCTAATAAATGTTTGAAGATAAAAACCGTGATCATGCCGCTAGCCATAAAAGTAATTGTTGCTGTGATTGAGCGTATTGAAAAATTAGAAATACCACAAATGCCATGGCCGCTAGTACAGCCACTACCCATGTGCGTACCAAAACCGACTAAAAATCCGCCGATAATAATAGCCCAGACGGGGTAGTTTTCACGTAAAGGTAAACTGCCATCACTTAAAAATTGAAAGCTTGCAGCTCCGGCAATCAGCCCTAGCAAAAATAAACCGCGCCATATTTCTTCTTTTTTGGGTGCGTTAAATAAACCATTCATAATGCCGCTGATACCTGCCATGCGACCATTTAATAAAAGCAATAAACTGGCACTTAATCCAATTAAAGCACCACCTAACAAGGCAGAAATAGGAGTGAAATTTTCCAAAACGTTTCCTTAGATATCCATTTTTAATCTCATCATTATAAGGGGTCTCATGGTATGGTAGCAAAAATCCTCGCAATATTAAGAAGCCATTATGTTTGAAGTTGCCGAATTAGGTCATAAAGTTAGTAAAGCTGAATATTTAGAAAAAGTACCTAAATTACGTACGCAGCTACTGGATTTACAGCGGCAATTATCAATTGAGGATTGCTCGGTAATTGTATTGATTTCAGGTGTGGACGGTGGTGGTAAGGGGGACGTGATTAGCTGTCTAAATGAATGGTTAGACCCGCGATTTATGCGTACAAATGCTTATGACTCACCCACTGATGAAGAGCGAGATCGTCCTGAATTTTGGCGTTTTTGGCGTACAATGCCACCCAAAGGGACTATTGGTATTTATGTGGGTTCTTGGTATAGCGAGCCGATTGCACAGCGAGTCTTTAACAAAACTGATGATGCACAATTACAGAAGCAGTTAAACCATATTAATCAGTTAGAGAAAGAACTGGCAGATGATGGCACTTTAATTATTAAATGCTGGTTACACCTTAAAAAAGATCAGCAGAAAAAACGCTTAAAGCAGCTAGAAGATAATCCAGATACCGCATGGCAAGTCACTGATCGAGATAAAAAACATTTAAAAAAGTACGATAGCTTTGTCGCTGTGGCAGAAAAGGTCTTAAAAGTCAGTAGTAGCGCACAAACCCCATGGTTGATTATAGAGGGTGGTGATTATCGTTATAGTAGTTTAATGGTAGGGCAGCAACTCCGTGATCAATTACAACTGCATTTAGAGCGCCGGCAGCAAGAGCAAGCGAACAAGCAGCAGCGCTTTACTTTACCTGACGCGGGTGGTCATCAGTTAAATGTATTAAATGCGCTGGATTTAGGTTTACAGTTAAATAAAAAAACCTATAACGAACAGCTGAATTACTATCAAGGTAAGTTAAATAAATTGGTGCGATTAGCGCAGGCTAAAAAAATATCTAGTGTTTTGGTTTTTGAAGGCTGGGATGCTGGTGGTAAAGGTGGTGCTATTCGCCGTTTAACACATGCTTTAGATGCCCGAAATTATGAGGTTATTTCGGTAGCCGCGCCGACAGATGAAGAGCGTAAACAACATTATTTATGGCGTTTTTGGCGACACATGCCGCGTGCAGGCAGGGTAACGATTTATGATCGTAGTTGGTATGGCCGTACTTTAGTCGAGCGAGTCGAAGGGTTTGCCTCGCAAGATGAATGGATGCGGGCTTATTCTGAAATCACCCATTTTGAAGAGGCTTTAACTGAGCATGGTATTGTGCTGCTTAAATTTTGGCTGCATATAGATCCTGACGAGCAATTAAAACGCTTTAAAGAGCGCGAGCAGATTAGTTATAAGCAACATAAGATCACCGAAGAAGACTATAGAAATCGTAACCGCTGGGAGGATTATTCTTTAGCTGTTAATGATATGGTGGCGCGCACCAGTACGCAGGCAGCAAAATGGACATTGGTGGAAGCCAATGATAAACGGTATGCGCGTATTAAAGTGCTGAAAACATACTGTGATAAATTAGAAGCCACTTTAGCTGCATTGTAAATTTATATAAATGACTTCTAGTGAATTGCTTGATTTATTTATTGATGCCCTATGGGTAGAAAATGGACTGAGCAAAAATACCTTAAACGCTTATGCGAGTGATTTACGCATATTTAAAAAAAGTTTAGGGAAAAAGGAGCTAGTCGACGTTGAAAAATTAGATATTAGCAACTTTTTAAGTCAGCGTTATGATGAAGGTATTAGCGCACGTTCATCAGCAAGAATTTTATCAAGTTTACGCCGTTTTTATGCCTATTTAATTCGTGAAAAGCAGATAAAAATTGACCCAACCGCATTAATTGAGCCGCCTAAAATAGGTAAGCCCTTACCGCATACGCTATCTGAAAAAGATGTCGATTTACTGCTCAATGCGCCTGAAATAACATCCGTTTTAGGCGCGCGCGATAAGGCCATGTTAGAAATGCTCTATGCAACAGGATTGCGCGTTTCTGAATTGGTTAATTTAACACTTAGCCAAGTTAACTTAAGAATGGGTGTATTGCGTGTAACCGGCAAAGGCAATAAAGAGCGTTTAACGCCTATTGGCGAAGAGGCTATTTTTTATTTAGAAGCCTACTTGCAAGGTAGCCGTCGAGCACTGTTATCAGAACGGCCATGTGAGATGGTTTTTGTGACGAATCGAGCCGCAGGCATGACACGCCAAGCGTTTTGGCATATCATCAAGCGTTACGCTAAAAAAGCTGAAATCAATGCGCACTTATCACCGCATACACTGCGTCATGCTTTTGCAACACACTTAATTAATCATGGTGCTGATTTGCGAGTTGTACAGCTTTTATTAGGGCATAGTGATTTATCAACCACACAAATTTATACTCATATCGCCAATGAGCGATTAAAAGAACTTCATTCAAAATTTCATCCACGAGGATAACACTCAATGAATCAAAGTATTCACCCTAGCGCTTATATTTCAGAAACTGCGGTTATTGGCGAAAATGTCGTGATAGGTGCGTTTGCAGTGATTGAAGATAATGTAAGTATTGGCGATAATTGCAAGTTAGGTGCGCATGTGGTGATTCGCCCCTATACTAAAATGGGTGATAGAAATACTCTGCATGCACACGTTGTTTTGGGGGATTTACCACAAGATACTAGCTTTGATGAAAGTACGGTTTCTTATTTAGAAATTGGTGATGACAATACCTTTAGAGAAGGCTTTACTGCGCATCGAGGCTCGCTTGAAAATGCGGTCACTCGTATCGGCTCAAATTGTTTTTTTATGAATAACAGCCATGTCGCACATGATTGTATTATTGGTAACCATACAATCTTTGCTAACAATGTTGCTATTGGTGGTTTTGTCGAAATTGATGATCGTGTCTTTATGGGTGGTAGTGTTGTCGCGCATCAGTTTTGCCGTATTGGTTCTTATGCTATCGTTCAAGGCACAACAGGCCTAAATAAAGATGTGATGCCTTTCTGCTTAATCGCAGGTTATCCAGCAAAGCATTATCGTTTAAATACCATTGGTCTAAAGCGTGCGGGTATTAAGGGAGATCGATATAAAGTGATTAATACGGCATTTAGATTATTAAGAAAAAATGAAAGTATTGAGCACTTAGAAAATACCCCAGAAATTAGCTATTTAAAAGAATGGTTAGCAGTGAAGTCTAAGCGAGGATTGCATGGATTTATGGAGTTAAAAGGAGGTTAAATAGCTTTGATATTACAGAATTTCTGTAGGATGGGTAGAGCGTTTTTTTGCGAAACCCATCATTCTTGGTAAGATTGATGGGTTTCACTACGTACCTAAAAAACAGGTACTTCATTCTATCCATTCTACAAAATGTTAAATTAATTTTTGGTACTTACTTAGTTCCACATGATTCCATTCCTTGGGAGTTAGTTTCTACGGCTTTTTATGAGTGACTCATTGAGTCTTGTTTTGTGCTTCTGCTTGTTGTTGTAAATGCATTTGCATACCAATACCTGTTGGTTTAATGACACCTGACATAAAAGCTATACTTAACAGTATAAAAAGAGTGAGAGAAATGGCTATGCGGTAAGTTAAGGCATTAACTGTTTTTTTTGAAGAATTTTTATTTTTAATCAGTTGAAATAAAGCCATCCCAAGACTGATGATGATAGTGATGAAGACTAGGATAATAAGAATTTTTATCATAATTTAGACTGAGAGTTTGATTGCCTTAGAAACGAGATTTTTATTGAAAACTCGTTCCTTTAGGGGGATTCGTGAGTTGAAATAAGCTGGTAAATTTAATTGATTATAGCCCCAATTTTTTATTAAGTAGTATAATATTCGATTGCACTCGATTTTTAATTAGAAAATATGCGTTTCAGTCTCTTTACTTTTCAATGGAAAATACATTGGATACCATTGGTTATTTTTATAGCCGTATTTAGCTTATTGTTGCGCCTTGGCTTTTGGCAGCTTAGCCGAGCTGATGAAAAAGAGTTATTCTTAGCAACCCAATCGTTACGCTTAATGGAAAAGCCTGTTTCATTAACGGAGTTGTTAAAAAAACCAACTGAGTATAGGTATCGCCCTGTATTACTTGAAGGGAAATACGATAGCAAGCATCAATTACTAGTAGATAATCAAATATATATGGGGAAGGTGGGGGCGTTTGTCATGACTCCTTTTATTATTTCAAACAGCGCAAGAGTGGTGTTGGTAAACCGAGGCTGGGTTGCGACAGATAAAGCTAGAAAGCTGTTACCCGATATCAGTATGCCCGAGAATAATGCTGAGGTTTCTCTGGTAGGAATCGTTAATGAATTTCCCTCTGTAGGCTTAATATTGAAAGGTGCAGATGTAGCAAGTGATGGCTGGCCATCAGTCGTGCAGATTGTTAATACAGATAAATTGACTAAAAAGTTTGAATATTTATTTTACCCATTCCAGGTACAGTTAAAGGCTGACCAAGCGAATGGTTATATAAGAGATTGGAAAATCAATACGCGAATGCCCTTAGAAAAACACAGGGCTTATGCATTTCAGTGGTTTGCATTAGCAACTACTTTATTTTTTTTAACACTATGGATAAGTTGTAAAACACACAAAAATGATTGATCAAACAAATAAAAATAAACGTACAATTATTATTGTTGCACTCATGTCTATTATTCCTTTTATGATTGCATGGGGGCTAACTGAAAGTAGTACTTTTCGTCTTCCTTCAACCAATAGAGGGGACTTGATTGAACCCATTATTACAACAGAAAGGTCTGAGCTTTCTGGAATGGACGCATTTACTGTGAAAAATATAAAGGAACTGAGTGGGCATTGGGTTATGTTGAACTTTATTTCAGGTGGCATATGTGACCAGCTTTGTAAGGATGCTATGCATGCGACAAAACAAATTAGGCTGATGCTGAATAAGGATTTAACACGAGTTAGACGTGCTTTGATTGTCATGGAAGGCAAGCAAGAGGCTAGCTTTTCAAGTTGGTGGGAAGATGATTTGCGGTTATTAAAGTTGCAACCAAGTAAGAGTTTATTGGAAAAAATTAAAGCGTATAAGCCAGAAGGAATTTCAAATGGTGCGATTATTATAATGGATCCTTTAGGTAACTTAATGATGCATTATGGTGCTGATTTTGACCCATATGCGGTTAAAGGCGACTTAAAAAAATTACTTAGAATTTCTCAAATAGGGTAACTGAATGTTTAGGTTGTTTACATTTATTTTAAGTTTTTTAGGTTTGCTGGCAATAACAGCAAATTTATATCAATGGTCTTTGGGGGGGCTTGATCAACAAAGTTGTCATAGTTTAATAGCGTATTATACGCAAGTTGTTGATTTTGGAATAGCAGATATTGCGACGGCAAGTATTATTTATTATTCAAGTCTCATTTTTATGAGCTTAATCATTGTAGGGGTGATAATTTTAAGCCTTTTTCTAGCTAAAAATCGTACTAAGCTTACTGTTGCCTCATTTGCATTACTGCCCCTAATTTCTGTACAGATTTACTTAGCCATTAATGTCACGATTTTGCCTAGTCAGGCATTGGCTTATTTTACCCAATATATAATCAATGGCTTAATCGTTGGTATTGCTATTTATTTGCTAGTAAGAAGCCAGCTTAATTATGAAAAAATAAAAAACCAAACTAAGTCTTATTTTTTACAAATTGCGATGGCACTTTTAACTTGCCAGCTAATTGTCGGGGCTTGGTTAACTGCAAATCATGCAGGGCTAGTTTGTTCTGGATTCCCTCAATGTAATGGTTCTTGGTGGCCGGTAGCTGATTACCGTTATTTCTTTGATCTTTTATCACCGCTCTCTTTTAATGCAAAAGTTGCTGTTAATTGGGTGCATAGGCTTTTTGCGGTGGTTAATTTTTTAACATTAACTTGGGTACTACTTTCAGTTACTCAGCATAAAGTTAAACGAGTTCGCTGGATAGCGACTACGGGAAGTTTTTTGCTCTTGCTGTTGGTTGCAACTGGGGTTGCGGCTGTAAAACTTGCACTGCCTATTTGGTTGCTTTCTGCGCATAGTGTTATTGCTATCTTGCTAATGATAGTGTTGTTGCTGATTCATTTTTATACGCGTTATGCTGCTTTTACTCAGGACGAGGAAGAAATTAGTCTTGAGGAAACTAGCGTAGTAGAAATAGACGCTAAAATACAGCCGATTTCTGAAGCTGAACCTTTAGAGTCATTGTATGGGCGGCTAAAATCACAACTAGGGAAAACTCGCAGTGGTTTTGGAGCCGTTTTATCTGGCCTGTCTTTAAGCAATAGAAGTATTGATGAAGATCTACTTGAAGAAATCGAAACAAGTTTATTGGTGGCTGATGTTGGTTTGAATGTAACAACTGAAATTATTGCTAAAATTGAAGAAGATGTAGAAAAACACCAATTACAGGATGCGGCGGCACTAGAAGGTTTATTAAAAGGACAATTATTAGAAATTTTAAAGCCAGTTAATCAGCCTTTAGTGATTCCTGAACAAGAAGGCCCTTTTGTTATTTTGGTTGTTGGTGTTAATGGGGTCGGTAAAACGACAACAATTGGCAAATTAGCCCAAAGGTTGCAGCGTGAAGGGCATAGCGTAATGCTTGCTGCTGGCGATACTTTTAGAGCTGCGGCAGTCGAGCAATTACAAGTTTGGGGTGAGCGAAATAATATACATGTTGTTGCTCAGCATACAGGAGCGGATTCAGCTTCAGTTATTTTTGATGGAGTAGAATCAGCTAAGGCTAAAGGTGTTGATGTATTGATTGCCGATACGGCAGGAAGGCTGCATACAAAATCTCACTTAATGGAAGAGTTAAAGAAAGTTAAGCGCATTATATCTCGCCTCGATGAAACGGCACCTCATGAGGTCTTATTGGTATTGGATGCGGGGACTGGGCAAAATGCACTTTCTCAAGCAGAGCATTTTAATAAAGCCGTTAACTTAACTGGAATTGCATTAACTAAGTTAGACGGCACAGCAAAAGGTGGCATTATTTTTGCACTTGCAAAACAACAGGGTATTCCAATTCGGTTTTTGGGTGTGGGCGAAGGTATTAATGATTTACAGGATTTCAATGCTGAAAATTTTGTTGATGCACTTTTTATGGAAGATGAAAAGTAAGGCTTATGCTGACGCTGAAAATCAGGGAAACGGAGCTTGCGAAGTGATGATTTTTAGTCCGCAGTAGGCGACAGGGAAATTCGCCAATCCGAAGTGAACTGGTCAGTTCGCTCGGGAGGCAAGTAGTTATCCCGACAGCCGTCAAGTCATTTGAGGTAGACTTAA
>JAJJBE010000234.1 GCA_020996635.1 Bathymodiolus brooksi methanotrophic gill symbiont | reverse complement strand
TCGCCAATCTTCATTCAGCACGGAGCGATTTATGGGAGCCCCAGTTCGTCCTGCGTCCAACTCAACTACGCAAAAAACACTGCTTCGTTAAGTCTACCTCAAATGACTTGACGGCTGTCGGGATAAAATTATTGCCTCCCGAGCGAACTGACCAGTTCACTTCGGATTGGCGAATTTCCCTGTCGCCTACTGCGGACTAAAAATCATCACTTCGCTGCGCTCCATTTCCCTGATTTTCAGCGGAAGCGGGTACTGTCAGCCTCGTATTAGACCCAGGTTTAGCCTTTGGCACAGGCACCCACCCAACAACAGCGCTTTGTTTAGAATGGCTGGCTAATAACGATGTAACAGGAAAAACGGTTATCGATTTTGGTTGCGGTTCAGGTATCTTAGCTGTGGCTGCGGTTTTATTAGGTGCTAAAGAAGCTTATGCTGTTGATATCGACCCACAAGCATTAATTGCTACCATCGATAACGCACAAAAAAACAAGGTTGAATCTAAAATTCAAACGTTCTTAGTCGAAGACTTTAAAGCTTTTGCTGCCGATTTGCTTTTAGCCAATATTTTAGCCAAACCTTTGATAGAGCTTTCTGAAAACATTACTGCTTTAGTCAAAACTGAAGGACAGTTAATTTTATCGGGAATCTTAAAAGAACAAGCACCTCAAGTCGCTGAAGCGTATAAAAAGTCATTTTCTTTACATGCACCAACCATCCAAGAAGACTGGTGTCGTTTAGATGGTTTAAAAACTAAATAACATGCAGGAAGAACAAGATATAGCAGCCCAGACCTTTACTTGGCAAAAAGCTGCAACCAAGCCTTCTAAAAAATACCTCTGGGGCAGCTTATTTGGACTTATTTTATTGATTATTCAAGTAGATTATTTTTTAGGCTACTCGATGACACAAAACCCTCAAACTCGCCCCACATTAAGCATTATCAATAAACTTCTTAAGCGACCATTAGCCACTTACAAAAACATTAATGATTTCACCGTAATCGGCAGCAGCATATCTGCAATACAAAATAAACAACACCAGGTACAAATCAGTTTCATTAATCACGCAGAATTCCCGCAAGACCCTCCTCTGTTATTACTAACTCTCAGAAATCTGCAAGGCGGAATTTTAGCTCAACGTATTTTTGATAGAGCCACCTACCAACAGGCAAGTGCCTTAAACTCACTTATCCCCCCTAATGAACTATTTACGATAAATATTATCATTAGCAGTCCTCAGGTCATTAATGGATACAGCATTGAATTAAAATAAGCTTCTTTCAGCTAACAACACAATTTCGCCCTTGCTCTTTTGCTTGATACAAACACTCATCTGCACTATTAATAATACTTGTTGCTGTCATTCCGTCAGTTAAATTCACACTGACGACACCAAAGCTCATGGTAACAATTGAATTTACTTTTGAATCCTCATGTTCAATAGCTAAATCCATCATGGCTAAACGTGCTTTTTCTGTTACTTCAACCGCTTGCTTTACAGTCATATTCGGTAAAATAAAAACAAACTCCTCACCACCATAACGCGCTACATAGTCTCCCGCTCTGTTTAATGAGTCAGCTAATGCTAAAGCCACTTTTCTTAAACACTCATCTCCTTCAACATGCCCGTAGAAATCATTATAAAGTTTAAAATAATCAATATCGCACATTACTAGTGATAATGGCTGTTTATAGCGCTTCGCTCTGTTAATTTCATTGGCTAAGGTCGTCTCAAAATCACGCCTATTTGGAATCGTTGTTAATCCATCCATTCCAATTAAATTATTCATTTCACAAAATTTTCGCTCAACCCTTAAGGTAAAAAACAATACAATTTCAATAAGAAAAAAGCCGAAAATACCGTAAAAAATATTTAATTTAATATCCGAATAAAATTTATTAATTTCTTGCGTGACATCGTCCCAAAGAATGGTTTCCCTCGCATCAGCTAATGCAGAGTTTAAACTTCCACGATAATCCCGCAATGGCTCTTTATATAAAATATAATACTTATCCGCGTACTCAATAATTTTTAAATTATGACTATTACCCATCAAGTCACGTATAACAGGCGCCATAATTATATTTTTAGTTTCCAGTACACTTCTTGAGCTGGACTCAATAAAACAATCACAATCAGCAATAACCCGACCAAAGCTTTTTTGTATTGCTTCTGGCCATATGTTTTTCTCTACATGTGCTTTAGTCAATAACACTGCGCTGCCAATTTTGTTAATTTTATCTATATTAGCTAATATTGCCGAATAAGATGTTCCTACTTCAAGAGCACCCATATGAACCTCTTTCTTTATTATAGGATCAACAGAAAAAATAGGAACGACGCCTCGTATTCCGCTATAAACCCTCCCTGTTTCAAAGCCAGTACGTGCTTTTTTTTCTGCATTGGTATCAACAATTGTATAGCGTATTTCATCCATTCGGTCACCAAATTTACTTGGTTTATGTGCACGTAAAAAACTTAAACTTCCTGGACCCAAATGATAATGTAATTGCCTAACATCAAACTCTTCCGTCATTTTATCCCAGCCAGGCTTAATACTTGCGAGCATCATTTTACGTATTTTGGCAGCGGCTATGCTATTTATCCCATCAGCCTCTACTGCTTTCTTAGCTTCTAAAAAAAGTAAGTTTAAAGACTTATCTGCAGAAAAGTGTGTCGCTAGTTGTAGCATATTGCGCTTTGTCATCGCTAAAGCAAGCTCAATACCTTGCATATGCTCCTCGGCACGCTTCATTAATGAATTATCTAACGCTTGTTTAGCTGTCATATAATTAACGCCAATTAATAATTGGCATCAGAAATAATAAGCGTACAACTCACAACTAGAACTAATAATATACGTCGCGTATTACTTTTCTTTTTAATCATCGCTATTATCTATAAAATAATGTTTAAAATTTAAATACAACACTCACTATACACCTTGTAAACTGTAAGGAAATAACAAAATGTGTTTACCTTACACGCTAATACTAATAAAGCATTAAAAACGACATACCAGTAATACGCTTTTTATTATCAACACAAAAAAACCCTGTTTAAAGCTATAGAAAAATCACTTTTTATAGTGAAAATTGTCGCAGTAGTCAAATACCTCCGGCAAAGCCGGAGGCTTGAAAACCGTGAACCGCTCAAAGCGGGCTGATTCATTGAGCACCCAAGGGTGCAAGGGTAACTAAAACAGGTTAAGCTGCTCTATTCGCTTATCTTC
>JAJJBE010000136.1 GCA_020996635.1 Bathymodiolus brooksi methanotrophic gill symbiont | reverse complement strand
TGCGTCCAACTCAACTACGCAAAAAACACTGCTTCGTTAAGTCTACCTCAAATGACTTGACGGCTGTCGGGATAACTACTTGCCTCCCGAGCGAACTGACCAGTTCACTTCGGATTGGCGAATTTCTCTGTCGCCTACTGCGGACTAAAAATCATCACTTCGCAAGCTCCGTTTCCCTGATTTTCAGCGGGGGTTGTTGATAGTTTAAAAACTTATTTACCGTTGCGGGGGCAGCGTTGGCATTGGAAAAGATCCGCACCAAACTTCCCTTTTAACCCTGAGGATTGAACATCCTTCGGGACCAGAAAATGGAATGGCAATTCTACGTAATTAATAAATTAATGCAATTTAAAATGGAACACTTGCTAAATGTACTGTCTATTTTAGAAAAAATGTTTTTCAGAAATCTTAAAATAATTGCCTTAAGCTACGCTACACCGAGGCTGTAGCAATATTCACCTAGACTAGCATCTAGAAAACAACATAATTTATAATGGTGATTATTAATTTGAAGTTTAGGCAAGGGCTGCCTAAACATACTAAGGGACGTGCACGGAATAACATCCCGAAGTTATAACGCAGGATTTTTGTGCCAGGAAGGTTGCTCTCATGAGGCGCATAGTTATTCTACGCAACGAATGAGAGCCGCCTTCCTGATACAAAAAGACTAGTTAGAAGTCGGGAGATTGTTTCGTGCACGTTCCTAAGCCTTTAATTTGGCGAAGTTAACTGCGTCTTTAAATAATTTGCCACTTGTCCTCCCTGCACATCCGCCTCTTCGGTATAAAACCACTCTGCATCAGTTTCTCTGCGCAACCAGGTAAATTGACGTTTAGCTAATTGGCGAGTCGCAGCAACGCCCTGTTCTTGCATTTCGATTTCACTAATATTACCCTCTAAATATTCCCATACTTGCCGATAACCAACAGCACGTATCGCTGGCATATTAGTATTTAAGTCACCTCTTTGATATAAAGTACGCACTTCGTCTATCAATCCGCCCTCTAACATTTGCTGAAAACGTAAAGCAATTTTTGCATGCAGCCAAGCCCTTTCTTTTGGATCAATAACTAATTTAATTTGTCGATACGGAATAGGCTTTGCATTAGCTTCAGCGTGTAACTGCGTCATCGACTTACCCGTAAGCCGATAAACTTCTAGTGCTCTTTGTACCCGCTGTGGATCGTTAGGATGAATTCGTGCCGCAGCAACAGCATCTACTTGTGCTAATTGCTCGTGCATGGCTTGCTTACCAAGTCGTTGCGCTTCTGCATCTAATTGTTTGCGCAAATTAGCATCTGCCGAAGGTAACTCAGCCAAACCATGATACAGCGCATTAAAATACAGCATAGTTCCACCTACTAATAGAGGGACTTTACCGCGCGCAGTAATATCCGCCATTAAAGCCAATGCTTGCTTTCTAAATTTGCCTGTCGAGTAACTTTCAGCAGGATCTAAAATATCCATTAAATGATGCGTAATGCCTTGCCGCTCTTCTAAACTGGGTTTTGCAGTTCCAATATCCATGCCTTTAAACACTAAAGCAGAATCAACACTAATAATTTCAGCATTAAATTGTTTAGCTAACTCTACTGAGAGTGCAGTTTTTCCTGATGCAGTAGGCCCCATTAAAAAAATAGCGGGGGGATGTGTTTTATTGTTCATTATTTTACTCATGCCCTTTCAGTATTCTAAATACCGCATTATCTAAGCAATCACTAATGCTTCTACTTCATCTAAGTTCAGGTTTTTCTTAGCCTGCCACAAGTTATAATTACTTTGCATAGCTAACCAACTTTCCGGACTGCGCCCTAATGTTTTTGAAAGCCTTAGCGCCATTTCGGAGCTAATATTACTTTGCCCTTGAATAAGGCGGTTAAAGGTTGAGGGCGTAACATGTAGCTTTAGAGCAACAGCCCTATAACTAACATTTAAAGGTTCAAGGTAAATTTCACGAATAAACTCACCTGGATGTGGGGGGTTATACATACTCATTAGTGATAGTCCTCATAGTTTAAAATGTACACACCACCTTTTTCAAACCTAAAGGTCATGCGCCAGTTTTTATTTACATCAATTGCCCATAAGTCTGTTTTAGGAGCGAGGATTTAATATGCTTTGCTTTTAATTCTGTTATGGATATAAAATTAGCCTTTCCAGATTCTATTTTTTCGCCTCTAGCAGCTAAAATTTCTTCATGCCATTTAGGCGATTTAATATTTTCTAGCTCAACTGAAAATGAATCCCACAATGCTTCCATTGTTTGAATTCTATCAACTGTACTCATTTTTGAAATCTCAATATTCGTCATTTACCACCCCTCTATACAACAGTCATTTTTTACACATTTATTGCTTTGGGAGCGAATACGCGCAAAAGACGCGACTAAAGATCGCGTTTCCAAGTATGCCACAATCATTGTCATTTAAACCAACTTCACCTACTGCCCTCTCAAAAACAACGCATCCAACTCTTTCTTAGTGACTTCCACCCACGTTGGCCTGCCATGATTACATTGTCCGCTACGCTCGGTTTTTTCCATATCACGCAATAAGGTATTCATTTCTGGCACGGTTAAATGGCGATTCGCCCTAACAGAACCATGACATGCAATAGTGGCTAGAATTTCATTACTTTGCTCTTTAACCCGCTCACTCATGCCATGTTCAATAATATCAGCTAAAACATCTTTAATAAGGGACTCAACATCAAGTCCTTTCAATAATACCGGGCTTGAACGCACAATTAAGGTTTCTTCTCCCATACGATTTAATTCAAAACCTAATTCCATAAAAAATGCTTGTTGGTCATCGGCTAAATCAGCCTCTGCACTACTAACCTGTACTTGAATCGGTAATAATAAGGGCTGTGATGGTACTGTACCTTGGTGATATTGCTGCTTAAACCGTTCATAAGTAATACGTTCATGGGCGGCGTGAGCATCCACTAAAATAATACCATTTTCAGTTTCCGACAGTATATAAACACTATGTAAATGTGCAATCGCATAGCCTAAGGGTGGCGCAAGCTCTGCTTTAGGCAATTCGACTACAATTTTCTGAGCTGGCTCTTGTATATTAAAAGCTGGCTCAGGTGCCACTAGCTTTGTATAAGCATCAATCTGCGCATCAACATTTAAAGGTAAAGCAGACTGAGTGGGTGCTGATCGAGGTTGATAAGATTGCGGCGTTCTTTCTGACCGCTCTGCTGCAGGTAATGGCGTAAAATCAACAACCTTTGGCAAGTCTATTGTTTCTACTTCTTGTGACTTTGGACGAACATCGGCTAATGATCGGTGTAGTGCTTTAAACAAAAAATCATGTACAGTACGCCCCTCTCTAAAGCGCACCTCTAATTTTTGCGGATGTGCATTCACATCAACATAACTCGGGTCTAGCTGTAAAAATAAAACATAAACAGGATGACGACCACTAAACAAAACATCTTGATACGCTTGTTTAATAGCATGAGTGACTAAGCGGTCTTTAATTAAACGACCATTCACATAAAAATACTGCATATCTTGTTGGCTACGGGAAAAAGTCGGCAAACCTACCCAACCATGCAGTCGCATACCCGAGGCTTCAAAATCGATACCAATCGCATTTTCTAAAAAGGCAGCGCCGAATATTTTAGCCACCCGCTGCGCTTGCTCATCTTCTGTTATCGCCGCTTTAAAATCAAAAACAGTACGCTGGTTATTTTTAAGCTCAAAAGTAATATCAAAGCGGCTGAGTGCCATGCGTTTAAATAAGGTTTCTATATGAGTAAATTCAGTTTTATCACTTTTTAGAAATTTGCGCCGCGCGGGTGTGTTATAAAATAAATCACACACCTCAATGGTAGTACCTAATGGGTGTGGACCAGGCTGAGGATCTAGCTCTTCTTCCGAACCATCGGCTTGCACGCGCCACGCACATTGGCTATCTGCTACACGTGAAATAAGACTTAAGCGAGAGACTGAGCTAATACTCGGTAATGCTTCGCCTCTAAAACCCATCGTTTCCACTTGCTCTAAATCTTGCAGCGATTGAATCTTGCTGGTGGCATGGCGTGATAAAGCTAAAGGTAAATCTTCTTTTTCGATGCCGCAGCCGTTATCTCTGATTTTTATCAGGCTTGCACCGCCTTTTTCTATTTCTACGCTAACTTGTGTTGCACCCGCATCAAAGCAATTTTCCAGCAACTCTTTTACTACCGAAGCGGGCCTTTCTACCACTTCTCCTGCGGCAATTTGGTTAACTAATTGGGCGGGTAAGGAATGAATGCGCATAATTATGTGCCGTAATGATAGAGAAGTTGAGCAATTAAAATAGTATCGCCTTGGTGCTTATAAACAATTCTATGTTCATCATTAATACGACGAGACCAATAGCCAGATAAAGCGTGTTTCAAAGGCTCTGGCTTACCAATGCCTTGATAAGGCGTTCTTTGAATATCTTTAATTAACAAATTAATACGTTTGAGCATTTTTTTGTCGGTTGTTTGCCAGTATAAATAGTGTTCCCACGCATTTGTTGAGAAAGTTAATTTCATTCAATTAATTCTCTAAGCTTGCCATTGCCAGCTTCAAGTTCTGCAATAGATTCTAATAAATCTTTTGAATTAGCGGGTGACCTAAGCAAATAAGTTGTCTCTTCCATTGCGTTATAGTCTTCTAAAGACATCATCACAACAGGAGCTTCACTTTTTCGCGTAATAATAATAGGCGCATGATCATTACAAACATCTGCCATCGTATTAGCTAGATTTGCTCTTGCTGCAGTATAGCTTATCGCATCCACATTAACTCCAAACCGTTCATGTACAATAATCCGTACATGGTACATTATTCACCCAATTTTACAAAAAAATATGTTTACTGATGAATCAAATCTAAAAATAACTGCTCTAAACGGTTGGACTTATTTTTCAAGCTCAACACTTCTATCCCAGCCTCTGACAAGCCTTTAAATAAGTCATTTAAACTAACACTTTTTGAAACAGAAACAGAGAGCTGCAAATCATTGTCTCGCTCGATGTGATAGCCTGAAATAACGGGGACTTCTGATAGTGCTACTTTTAAATCACACACATAATGCGCTTCATCCAAACGTGCTAATAAACCCTGCATATCAGTATCTTCAACAATTTCACCTTGATTAATAATGGCAATATTGCGGCATAAGGTTTCAGCTTCTTCTAAATAATGTGTGGTTAAAATAATTGTTGTGCCTTGCTGATTAACTTCTTGCAGGGTTTCCCACATGGAACGCCTAATTTCAATATCCACTCCAGCAGTGGGTTCATCCAAAATCAATAAACGCGGCTTATGCACCATAGCACGCGCTATCATCACTCGGCGCTTCATACCGCCTGATAAACGCCGTGAAACCGTATCTTTTTTATCCCATAACTGCATTAACTTTAAGCAGTATTCCGTTTGCTTTAGGGCTTCTTTTCTTGGCATACCATAATAACCCGCTTGATTTATAACGATATTAAAAACCGTTTCAAACTGATTAAAGTTGATTTCTTGCGGTACTAAGCCTATATAACTTTTAGCCAACTGTGTTTGTTTGCGCAAATCAGCATCAAAAATTTTAATCTCGCCACTAGTCGCATTCACTAAAGAACAAATAATACCAATTGTTGTAGATTTTCCTGCGCCATTAGGGCCTAACAACGCAAAAAAATCGCCTTCTTCTACCTCTAAGTCAATTCCTTTTACTGCCACCAAACCGCTGGCATAGGTCTTCTTTAAATTTCGAATTGATAATGCCTTCATTTCAGTTACTTAGCCTCTATAAAATCAGATATAGCCCACTCTTTTATACAACAAAAAAGCAAACAGACTTAACGCAGCCTTAGAAATGCGTTACATTAAGAAAAATAGTACAACTATAGCAGATAAGCCATTGACTAACACCACTGAACAAAGCCCTGAATTGATTGCAGCCATTGACCTAGGCTCGAATAGTTTCCATATGATTATTTGTAGTGTCACCGATGGACAACTACAAACGATTGACCGTATCAAAGAAATGGTTCGACTTGCTTCTGGCTTGGATAAAAGGAATATCCTTGACAAGAATACCCAAGAGCGCGCGCTCGATTGTTTAAAACGATTTGGGCAACGCATCCAAGGTTTCCCTGCCAACAATGTACATATCGTTGGCACAAACACTTTACGTACCGCTAAAAATGCAGCTAATTTTTTACAACACGCAGAAAAAGCACTCGGCTACCCAATTCATATTATTTCAGGTATTGAAGAAGCTCGACTGATTTACCAAGGTGTTGCTTATAGTTTACAAAGCAATGCACAGCGCCGCTTAGTCATGGATATTGGGGGAGGTAGTACCGAATATATTATTGGTACTAATTCGAGTATTGCCAAAAAAGAAAGCTTACGCATGGGGTGCGTTACTGTCAGCAACCGTTTTTTTGCGGATGGCATGATTAATCAACAAAAATTACATGCTGCACTGTTATTTGTAAAGCAACGCTTACGCGGTGATAAAAAACAGTTTACCAGTAAAAATTGGGATGAAGCCATTGGTGCATCGGGTAGTATTCGTGCTATTCGTAAGGTTTTAGTTGCACACAACTGGACACCAGGCGGCATTAGTTTAGAAGGCTTAGAGCTGCTAAAAAATCATATCCTTAATTGCCAACATACTTCAGAACTAAAATTAGAAGGCTTAGACCCAGACCGCCTACCTGTTTTTATGGGTGGCTTTGTGATTCTTTATGCTACATTTACTAGTTTAGGCATAGAGACCATGAGTGTCTCAGACGGAGCCTTACGTGAAGGACTTATTTATGACCACTTAGGCCGCTTATCTAATCATGATGTCCGTTCTAAAACAGTAACTACCGTAGCTAAACACTATAATACTGATACCGCTCAATCTGAGCTTATTCAAAGCACCATCAGTGACTTAATCAAACAAGTAAAACCTTTTTTGGGTGCACAATCAAAAATCATGCTGCAACAACTCTTATGGGCAGCAGAACTGCATGAAATAGGACGTAATATTGCGCATAGCCAATATCATAAACATGGTGCCTATATCATTAAACATGGTGATTTATCTGGTTTTTCACAACAAGACCAAAACCTATTATCGATTTTGGTTTTATCTCACCGCCGAAAAATTCCTTTAAAAAAGATTGCAGAGTTACCTGACCCCTGGAATAAACTCGCGTTCTATATGATTATTATTTTTCGTTTAGCAGTTTTATTACAAAGAAATCGTAATTACAGCGCACTACCTGAATTTGAAATCGTACTAACTAAAAACCATATGCAACTCACGTTTCCTGATAACTGGTTAATGAACGCCCCTTTGACCCAGGCTGACTTACAACAAGAACAAATTTATCTTGCTAAAGCTGATTTCACTTTAGAACTGAGTTAAATAATGTTACGTGCCATTAGTTTCTCGCTACTTTTTTTATGTTTAATCGTAGTCAGTTGCTTTTGGCTAGTCAGTAGTCCTATTGATAGCCCTCTAGCTGCGTGGAGTTTAAACAATGCTGATATTCAACGGGCTAAAAACATACTCTCAGCTAATCAACAGACCCAAGGCAATAATATAAACCTTATCTTTACTGAGCGTGACCTTAATATTGCCAGTAGTTATTTATTAAATAGTTATACTAAAAGCCAATCTTACATCCTACTAAAAAAACAAAGTATTCATGTCCTAATATGTTTTCACTTTACTTATTTTCAACGTAGCCTTAACCTTAAATTTCGACTATTTTTCCCCAGCAAAACATCAGTAAGAATTACAAAATTATCTTTAGGTCCATTAAATATTCCCGAGTATTATGCCGAACCATTGCTAAATCTTGCCATTAAACTCAGTCCCTTTCAGCACTATTTAGATATTATCATTCAAAATATAAATTCTATTGATTTGCATAACAAGCAATTACACATTAACTATCAACTACCTAAACATGCACTAGGGCAGTTGCAAAACTTACTATTAGCTAATATTGATTTAGATGCTTTAAGCGCATACCAAAAACAGTTGCAGCTCAGTTTATTGCAACATAATCCAAACTGGCTGTTATCAATCAATGAAATTCTTCAGCCTTTATTTTTATTAGCCAAAAAACGCTCTGAAAATGGCAACCCTATCGATGAAAACCGCTTTACTATTTTAGTCGCTAACCAATATATTAATCACTCCAGGTATCGCCACCAATCTTATTTACCTGCTTATGCTTATAAACGCCAAGATATTGCACAACATTTTATGGGAGCTGCCACTTTATCAATTTCCAGCAATCAAAATTTAGCGCAAATGCTTAGCGTGGAAAAAGAAATAAATGATGCAAAAAAACACAGCGGCTTTAGCTTTGTTGATTTAGCCGCCGATAAAGCAGGCATTCGTTTTGGCTTATTTGCCACGGCATCAAAAAAAACAGCACGCCTATTACAAAAAAAGATGAGTCGCGCATTACACTACCGAGATTTCATTCCAACCATTAAAGATTTACCCGAAAACTTAACAGCTGCCGATTTTAAAAGGGATTACCAATCTATTTACAGCCCTAAATATCAAATTATGTTACAAAAAATAGATCACCGTATTGCTAATAGTGCAATTTATCAGTAAACAATTATGACTCAATTTATACCTTCACCTTATCTTTGTCCTATTTGCCAGGACTCCCTAAATCTTACAGAAAATAAGAAATCCTATTGTTGTGCTAAAAACCATCATTTTGATGTCGCTAAAGAAGGCTACTTGAATTTACTCCCTGCGCAACATAAAAAATCGAAAGAACCCGGTGATAGCAAAGCCATGATGCAAGCACGGCGAAATTTTCTTGAGGCCGATTTTTACCAACCCTTAGCCCAAGCAATAACAAACTTAGTTGACCAACACTACCCCGACAATGCGACAAAAAGGCATATTTTAGATATGGGTTGTGGCGAAGGTTATTACAGCCGACAACTGTCAGCGTTAAGCACGCACGCATCACAGTTAGACTTCCACTGCCTGGATATTGCAAAAAACGCCATTATGGCAGCGGCAAAAAAACACAAAGAAGCGTGCTATATCGTTGCTAGTACAACAAACCGTAAGTTCGTGACCCTATTGACACGACCATGACTTTACCTTGATAAGTCCATTTGAATGGCTTAGCCATGGTTTTGTTAAAATAATCAATGAACGACATGATCTTTTCTTTCAATTCTTCGGTGCTTTTAGAAGCTGTTTGGTTAAACTTTAAACACATTTTGCAACCGTTAATTTTATCATTGCAATTCTTATCATATTTTCAGATGTAGCGGGTAAAATTTCAAAGTCTTTAGCTAAGCGTCGAAAATTATTTAACCAAGCAAATGTACGCTCTACAACCCAACGCTTAGGTAGTACAGCCCAGCCGTCTTTAATCTTCATTGAAATATGGAGAGTCATATTTAATGCTTCCTTCACAAAAGTAACGGCTGTCCCTCGATAACCTGCATCCCCAGAATAAGCATTAATAGAAGGGTATTTTTCAGAAGTTCTCTCAAATACATCACAAGCCGCTTTGGTATCGCTAATATTTGCTGCATGAACTTGAATATGAAGTAAGTTACCAAGAATATCCACGATGATATGGCGCTTATGCCCTTTGACTTTTTTACCGCCATCAATGCCTCGCTCGTCACTGGCATATTGCGTTTTAACACTCTGGGCATCAATAATGCCATAACTAGGGGAGTTGCTTTTACCCACTTTACTACGAGCCTTTCGGTTTAATTGATCTAGAACTAATTCCCATACTCCACCGCCAAGTAATACCCCCTTTGAGAACAGAGAGAATTGCATTAACTATATCTTTCTGAACATGCTCCCGAGGCCGGCCTCTTTTGCTTTTAGGCTCGAAATTTTTCGAGATTATAGCCCATTCTTCATCATGTAAGTCACTCGGGTATTTTACTGACCACCAAAAACTCTTGATTTTACAGAATATACATTAACCAAACAGCTTCTTAATGATTTTGTTAGATTATAATTCTAATGCATTTTTTGCACCCCCAGACTTAACTAGATCATAAATAATTTCCACAAAATCACTCATCACTTGTTTGTCTTTTAATAAAACATTGGCAATGTCTTTATGGGATGTCATTGCTTGAATGACTGATTGTGTAACAACTATGGGTAAGTCGCCATTTTTTGATTGCTCTTTTGTGTTTTTATTAATTTGTTCTGAAACCAATTCATTATTGGTAACATCATTAGCAATTTGTACTGCAAAATGCTTCTGTCCTGATTCAGTTCCCGTATCGCCAAGCAGTTCATTTAATTTTGCGATAATCTCAGATAAAAACTGTTTTTCTCTATCGCTTGCAGGAGATTCATTAGCTTTGAGAGGTTTTAGTTTTTCTGCCTCCTGTTCTTCTTGCTCATCTTGTTTTAAGGCTTGTATGCTATATCCTGAGATCATTAGGCCGGTTAAATCGACATCTTCAGGAGAGACACCCTTTAATCTTTTTGCTAATAATTGAGAAAAAGCGGCAAAGTTTTCTAGGTCAGCATCATCAAAACTAATAAGTTGAGCAATGTAGTTGTAGGTTCTAACAAAGCGGCTTAAGTTGGTTTTAAAACGCATCAGTTCTTCGCGTTCTTTGGTGAATTCACTGCGTTTATGTTCTGTTTGTTTTTCTGCAACCTTATCACCTAAAGCACGCGCTTTTTCAAATGCGTTATCCCAAATCTGAATGCTGTCGTTTAGGTTTTTTAATTTTTCATTAAAAATATCAGTCGGTCGTTGAGTCGAGGCGTATAACAACTTATGCATCGATGGACTGACTTCACCCTTTAATAATGATTTATCTCTGGTTTTTTTAAAGATTTCTTGGTCTTTTTCGTTATAAATATGTTGTTCGTCTAAAATATCTTTCATGTCATAAACGACATTTAGATCTTGAACTTTTTCTAGTTCAGCACCGTTATCGTACTGTTTGAATGCTTCTAAAATAGTGTCTGGCTCATTAACAAAATCAATAATAAATGTTTTATCCTTTCCTGGATAAATACGGTTTAATCTTGAAAATGTCTGTACTGCTTCAATACCACTCACCTTTTTATCGACATACATGGCAACCAATTTAGGCTGATTAAAGCCTGTTTGAAATTTATTGGCCACCAGCATAATTCTATATTCACGTTGTTCAAAAGCATGGCGTAAATCTTGAGAGCCTACAGAGTTCATATTGGTTTCTGAAAATTCATCCTCTTCACTGACTGAAAATCCGGTTAAATCACCTAATTCCGATCCGTTAATTTTTCCAGAAAAAGCAACGAGAGCTTGTATGCCTTCAATTGAATTTTTCTTAATATATTTATCTAGCGCTAATTTATATTTAACGGCGGATGCTCTGGAGCTAGTGACAATCATTGCTTTTGCTTCACCATTTAATAAATGGGAAACATTATCTTTAAAGTGATTAACAATAAAATCAACTTTTTGACTGACATTGGTTGGATGTAGAGAAATCCACTTGGCTAATGATCTTCGAGCTGATTTTTTATCAACCCGTTTATCCTTTTCGATAGATTCATTTAATGTATAAGCGGCTGAATAAGGCATATAATTTTCCAGCACATCTAATATAAAGCCCTCTTCTATGGCTTGGCGCATGGTATAGCGGTGGAAGGATTGTGGCTTATTTGTATCTGAGATTGCTTGTGATTCGTCTTCTGGACGACCAAATAAAGTCATGGTGCTATGCTTCGGTGTTGCGGTAAAAGCAAAGTGACTAACATTAGCAGGTCTAACTCTTGAATTTTGAACTTCAAGAAGTAAATCATCAACGGACATATCTTCCATTTTCTTTTTTGAGTCCATCGATAAAGCGGCTCTTAACCCTTGCGCATTGCTTCCTGTTTGAGAGCCGTGGGCTTCATCAATAATCACGGCAAAACTACGGTCTGACAGTGATTTTTCAGTAAGGATAGCTTCGATAGCGTAAGGAAAAGTTTGGATCGTCACGACAATAATAGGCGTTCCTGATGTTAATGCTTTTGCTAGTTGTTTGCTTTTGGATAAATTGCTTTTTTCTCTTTCAATGGCAGAGATAACACCGAATTGGTGGTCAATTTGTTGCACGGCATCTTGAAGCTGGGCATCTAAAATATTGCGATCTGTAACAATAATCACTGAATTAAATATTTCTTTTCCTTCAGGTGATCTTAAACTAATTAAATCATGGGCTGTCCAAGCAATCGTACTGGTTTTGCCTGAGCCTGCACTGTGTTCACAAAGGTAGTTTTGTCCTGCTCCTTTTTCTTTAGCATCATCAATCATATTATTGACGGCTTCAAGCTGGTGGAAGCGAGGAAAAATTAAGGTTTCTTTTGTGTAGGGCTTGCCTTTGGCATCTACTTTGTTTTTATCGGTTTCGATATAAATAAAACTATGGAAAATCCTTAGCCAAGCATCGGTTGTTAAAATATCTTCCCAAAAATAAGCCGTAGGATATTCACCATTTTCTCTTGTTGGATTTCCTGCGTGACCATTATTCCCTTTATTAAAGGGTAAAAAATAAGTATTTTTACCATCTAATTTTGTGGTCATTTCTATTTCACTTTCAGACATTGCAAAGTGAACAATAGCACCTCGTTTAAAAGTCAATAAAGGCTCTTTACGCTTGGTTTTTGGATCAATGGGTAAACGGTCTTCTTTATATTGTTTTACTGCATCTTCAACTGATTGAGTGAAATCTGTTTTTAATTCTACGGTAGCAACTGGAAGGCCATTAATGAAGAAAACTAGGTCAATTTCCCATTCGCGAGTAGGACAATATTTTAATTGTCGAACGACTCGTAAACGGTTTTCTTTATACTTTTTATTAACTTTTTCATTGCGGTTATCTTTGGGCGCTTTTTGGCCCATACTGATTTCGCCGGCCCCTGCAATTTTAAATCCATTCCTTAACGTTTCAATGGTTCCTTTTGAAGCTAATCCTTTGGCTAGTCTATCTAATAAAATTGTTTCAGCGGATGAACCATTTAATTTAACTAATTTTGTCCATACTTCGGGCTGAGTGGCTTTGATCCACTCTATAACATCTTCAGTATATAAAGCACATTGTTTATCATAGTTGGCAGACTTTCCTTCCAACCAACCTTGGTTCACTAATTTTTTAATGATGTAATCTTCAAAATGTATTTCGTGATGGTCTTTAGACATTATGCGACTTCCTTTTCAAAATTTCTCACGTCTATTTTTCCTGTAACGGCTGCGCTTATTAAGGCTGTGCGGTGTTCTTTTAGGAGTTCGATGGAGTTTTTTGTTTCTTTTACTAATGCGTCTATTTTGGTTGGTTGTTTATCTAAAAAATCGGCTATTTGTTTTTTTTCTTCAGAATCAAAAAATGGACATCTTATCAAACCAATAATTTCTAAATTCAGACCATCTCTACTGTCTCCGCCAGATAGGTTTCTAATATTTTGATAATTCGATTTTAGCCACCAATATAAAAATCGTGCATTATAGTTATGATTGACTTCAATTGCAGCCATAGATTGATTACAAGTAGTATCAATATTAAGTTGAGTAGCCATTCCTTTTGTTTTACCTTGTCCAGCTAAAGCCATAACTAAAGAACCATTTTTTATCCATTTAGCACTGCTATTTATAAAAGCCTCTTCCGTAATATATGTCGTTGGTTGATTGATTAAGTCATTATTAACTGCGCCTGAGTTAATCCAAGGAATTACACCGTTTTCCCAGTATTCTGTGATTTTTTTGTCAGGAGTTCCACCGGAAAAGATTTTTGAGATCCATTTAAGAGGTAAATGACTCCAATGTTCAGGCACATCCCCCAACCACTCAACCCCTGAGTCTTTCATCTTAACCGTTGGATCTAAGCCTTTTGTTACAGCATGACTAATCAACGCTTGGCGTTTTTCCTTTAATAAAGAAATAAAGTTTTCTTTTTCTTTTATTAGGGAGTCTATATGGGTGGTTTCGCGGTCTAGGAAATTTGCTATGGTTTTTTGTTCAAATATTGATGGTTCACAAAAAATTAAGTTATTTAACTCATTTCCTGATACATGAGGAATCCCCATCCCTATTGTAGTTTTCCGTAATTGTTGCTCAAGAAACTTTGAGTAATACCATGCGTATTTTTTATTTATATCTTTAATGAAAACTATATGGGCAATCGTTGATGAAATTACACCATATTTTGCTTGAATAAATTCACCAGCATTTGCGCCATCCCATAATAAAAGTATTTCCCCATATTCCACTATATGGGCTGATTCATCTTTAACAAATTCGCTTGCAAAACTTCCTCTTAAGTAATTCATAGATAGGTAGGGTGGAAAACCTATATTATCTAATGTTATTTTTTTAGGTAATATTCCTTTTTTAATATTAGCAACTAATTTGAATTTTTTTCTACTCCATATTTCAGGCACATCTCCCAACCACTCAACTCCTGAGCATTTATACTTTGGATAGGGCTTCATTCCGCAACCTCAGCCAATAATGCAGAAATTCTCGCTTCCGAAGCTTTCAGATCAGCATCAATATCATGTAATGCGCGTGGTGGTGTATATTTATAAAAATAACGATTAAAGTTAATTTCATAACCAACTATCCCTGTTTTTCCGTCTTTTTCATCACGTTTACTGTGATCAATAAAAGCATCATGAACATGCGGTAAAACTTCTTCATTAAAGTATTCTTCAATATCTTTATTGAGTGGTACATTTTCTTGATCATTCAGGTTTGAGTCATGTATTGCTTGGCCTTTTTTATCCAATACGATTTCAAATTCTGAATCGATGACAGTAAAGGTATTCATGATTACTGTAGCAATTGCTTTAGTTGCTTTACCAAAGCTGTCCTTGTTATTTTTTTCTTTAACGACTTCTTCAGCCCAGTAATAATCTTTATTACCTAATTCTGATTTTAAGAAAGTTTTCCAAGCTGATTTTTGTTCATCTGTTAATTTAGCAAAAGCCGCTTGTTCTTCAAGTTCATCCAGCCCTTCTTCTGTGATAATGAGTTTTGCTCTTAAAGGGCGCTTAATATCAATGCGTCTATAGCCAAAATCAGTGGTATCAAATATTTTAGTGATGTCAGATTCTGTAAATGAATCGTACTCTCTTAAAATATCGTTAATTTGTTTATCATTAATATAACGCCTTTTCTTCCCTTCAGATTTACGCATTGCTGTCCAAGTGTCACTTAAATTAATAAGTTGAACTTTGTCTTTGCGTTCAGTAGGTTTTTTATTGGAAAGTACCCAGATGTACGTTCCGATGCCGGTGTTAAAAAATAGGTCATTCGGTAGAGCAGTAATAGCTTCAACGTAATCTTGTTCTAATAACCAGCGTCTAATTTCTGATTCACCTGAGCCGGCTTTACCATTAAATAAAGGTGATCCTGATAGAACAATACCGACACGCCCCCGCCGTTTTCAGGCAGCTCCATTTTAGAGACAAGGTGCATTAAAAATAGCATTGATCCATCTTTAATTGCCGGTAGTCCAGGACCAAATCTTCCAGCATAACCTAATTCATTTTGTTCTTTTACAACCGCATTTTGATCTTTTAGCCATTTAATTCCAAATGGTGGATTGGCTAATCCGTAATGAAATTTATTATCGGTTAATTGATCGTTAGAAAGAGTGCTTCCTTGCTTAATTTTATCTGTTTCATACCCCTGAATCATCATTGAGATCATCGCTAATGCATGAGTTTCTGGGTCTAATTCTTGACCAAAAGGGACAATTTTAGCTGTTGGGCTTAATTCTTTTATTTGAGCGATACCATCTGAAAGAAAACCACCTGTTCCACATGTAGGATCATATATTGTACGAATAACGCCTGATTCAACAAAGATTTCTTCATCCGTATGTAAAACTAAACTTGTTGTTAATCTAACTATATCGCGAGGAGTCATGAATTCCCCTGCTTTTTCATTAACCGATGAAGCGAATTTTCTGATTAGGTGTTCGTAAACATTACTCATTACACGATCTGAAACAACATCAGGGTGTAAATCTATGACAACAAAATTATTAACGATACGATAAAGCAATTTTGCTTTATCTAGTTTAACTAATGTATTAAAGAAGTCGAATTCTTCAAATACGACCCTAACATTGGAAGAAAATTTACTAATATAATCTTCTAGGTTAGCTCTGGTATCTGTTGCCCCTAACGTAGATAAAGTATATGTACTGGTGTTGTAAAAAGAAAATCCAGACTCATTGGGTAAAATTAGATCTAAATCAATATCTGAGTCTTTTATTTCGTTGTAACGCGCTAAAACAGTTTCCCTTGTTGGTTCTAATACACATTCTAAACGCCTCAACAGAAGCAATGGCAGCATAATTCTAGCAAAATCTGTATGTTTAAAATCACCCCATAAGTCATCTGCATTTTTCCAGATAAAGTCGGATAGAGTTGTGCTGTTATTGGTTTTTATATTTTCAGTCATGATTAATTTTTAATCCTTTAAAATTTTATAAATTGTTTGTCTACTTACATTAAAGTGCTTTGCAATATCTGATTTCAATGCCCCGCCCTTTCTCATTGTGATTGCTATTTCTTGTTCTTCTTTTGTTAACGCTGTTGGTCTGCCGCCTATTCGACCATTTTTTCTTGCTACTTCAAGACCTGCATTAACTCTATCTTTTATTAAATCTCGTTCAAACTCTGCAAGTGATCCGAAAATATTAAATATTAATTTACCCGTGCTTGTTGTGGTATCAATTGATTCGGTTATCGATCTAAAGCCTACATCCCTTTCAATAAACTACCCCGCCGCAAGCGGGCGGGTTATTAAAAGAGAGATAACTGATGTGCTTCGTGCAGTTTCTCATATTGTTGACCTTGATTCTTAACATACTTTCCAATCATATCTTCATTACCGTGCTTTCCAACAGTACTTGCAAAATAACCATCAGACCAAAACTCACCCCCCCATAATTTGCTTTTTACTTGAGGACATCATTTGAACACTTCTCTCGCTGTAAGACTTTTTATCATTGTCACCCGTTTAGTGACACGATAAGTCGGAACAGATTGCACTAAAAAATGTACATGATCTTTATCCGTTCCTATCTCTAAAAGTTTCACTTCATCTCGCTTTTCGATATCCAAGCAAACTTCTTTTAGCACAACATCAACAGTCTCATCAATGACTGTACGCCTATACTTTGCAGGAAAGACCAAGTGGTATATCAGTACTGTGACATTATGACTTTTATGAATATATTTGCTCATGCCAGTATTTTACGCCACAAGCGACGGGGAATAAAACCCAAAGGGATTTAAATATTGAAGTGGATTTTGTTTTAAACTTGGTACAAAAAAACCAGCTTCTATCCACTCACACGGTTACCACCAAAATAGGTAGTGTTTTTTTGATGCCAAACGTGTCATTATTAGGTTTTATTAGTTGATAAGATGTTCAAAATCCTCATCTGTCAGTGTATTTAAAAAAACAATAATATCGTTAATTTCTTCATCTGTAAGTCCAAGGTCACCTAATTCTTCAATATTTTTTGTATCATCAACTTCAGCCGCTTCCCATAAATTTCCTGTTTCAGGATTTATAGCACCTAAAACATCTCGAGAATTGTAAAAGTGTACAACTGTATTGAGATTTTTAAACACTCCGTTATGCATGTATGGTGCTGTTACTGCTATATTTCGTAAACTACTAACTCTGAATGCCCCTTTAAGATCACTATCACTGACCTGAGGATTTCCAAATAAACCATTATCAATAAAATTAATATCTTTATTGTTACTTTCTCTCGCTATCGTATTAACAGGAACACCTAAATTATCATACGAGAAATCTGTAAATATACTTTCTTCTTTTGTGGATATTTCTGTTGCAACAGGATGACAAGCAGCACAATTTGCTCTGCTTTCATCTTGAAAAAGACTAAGCCCCCTTAGCTCTGCATCTGTTAAATTCACTTCGCCGCGAAGGTATTTATCGAATTTCGAATTAAACGGTGAGATATCCTCTGTTTTTTCAAACGCTGCAATCGCATCTGCTATCGCAAAAAATGCTTTATCTATCTCATCAAATATATCATGGCCATACAAACTCATCATTTCTTCCGAGTATTGATTTAGCACTGCCTCTACAACATTTTCTTTTGTATTTTGCATTTCTACTGGATTTAAAAAAGGCTGCATAGCCTGTTCGGTAAGGTTCTTTACTCGACCATCAAAAAACAAACCTCCTTTAAATAACTCTTCACCCTCGTCATAATGAAAATCTGGCACAAATGCCGTATAAGAAACTTGTGGTGTATTAATATCACCCAATGAAACTTCATCCTGACCAACTGATACAGCACCTGCTGTATTTCCATCAGCACTGGTTATATTAATACGGGAGTCAATAAAAGCATGCTCACTATCATGGCAACTTGCACATGACTGATTACCATCTTTAGATAACGATATGTCATTAAATAATTTAGCGCCCAGTTCAGATTTTGAAATAACTGTTTGGCTATTTTTGTCACAGGCAGAAATAAGGATTATCGTTAAAAATAAAAATACCTTGTTTACTTTGTTCATAGGACACCTATTGATTTGAATGCAAATGATAATACAACTCATTTGCATTCAAATCAATAGGTTTTTTATTCTCCATTTTAATAAAGATTCACTAAAATAAGCCGCTGTAATAGGTTAAAGTCTTAATAAAATGCAAAAGGAAACTCCTATGAGCACTGATGAAGAAAATATCAACACCGCAAGCATTGAAGAAATGATTAATGCTAACCTAGGCATTGATGCAGCAGAATTAGAGGAAAACTCGCCAGAAGAGCCCACTGAGACCGATCCAGTAATTGCAGCCGAAGCACTACAAGAAACTAGCGAAGCAATGCCTGATGACCCAGCGGTGACCGATGAAGAAAATGCTGTTAGCTCGAAAATATTAGAGCAAACCGAAGCTGCTACTGCAGAAATAGAAGATCCAGTTGAGACGAATGATGCAACAGACCTGGATTTAAACAGCCCAAGTTCAGAAGATAACAGCCAAGCCATCGAAGAGGATGTAAGTGATATTACCGAAAATATTGAGCAGGAACCTACGCCGATTGATGCAGAAGAAAACTCAGTTGAACTCAATGAAGAACAGCCAGAAACAAAAATCCTTAGTGATGAAATAACGCCTGCAGCTGAAGAGACTCCAACAGAAAAAGTCAGCCGCCAAGAAGATTCAGACAACGCAGACCCCATGCTCGCACTAGAATCTGAGGTCTCTGAATTAGAAAATGAAATTCAAGAGCAACTTGATCAATTTGTCGAACAAGCTGATCATTTGAAAAGTAACATACAATCTGAATTACAGCGCGTAAGTTCTGATAATGAAAAACTACAAGAACAAATAACTAGCTTAGTGCAACAACTTTCTGGTGCGGAAGAAAAAATACAGGGCTTTTCTGAAGTACAAGATAAACAACAAGCCACGATTCATAAGCTCATTCTCATCATAAAAGGCATTCGTACAAAAATATCTCGCCTATATGAAGAATAAAATGAACCATGAAGCTTTCTTACAACAAACAATTGCACTTGCGGTAAAAAACACCAAAATAGGCGGTGGGCCTTTTGCTGCCATTATTTGCCATAATGATAAAATCATTGCCAGCAGCGCGAATGCCGTCACTTTAAATTTAGACCCTACGGCTCATGCAGAAGTTTTAGCCATTCGTAGTGCTTGCCAAACTTTACAAGACTTCCAATTAAATGACTGCGTGCTTTACAGTAGTTGTGAACCCTGCCCGATGTGCTTAGGTGCTATTTACTGGGCACGTTTGAAAGCTGTCTATTTTGCTTGTAACCGAGAAGATGCCGCAATTGCAGGCTTTGATGATAGTTTTATTTATGATGAAGTTCCCAAAGATCCTGAGAACCGGCGCATTATGATGCGACAAATTTCTTTAGATAGTGCGCTACATCCTTTTAGTGCATGGCTAGCACATGAAAATAGACGACTGTATTAATAAAAGAAGTGTTTGCACTTCATATAAAAAAGAGCAAACACTGCCTTCTAATCTAGAAGTTTACTCTTCTGCACTTGGTGCTTTTTTAATTTTAACTAACCACCCATCTTTACCTAAACACCCCATCATCGCAGTTGCATCCACATTAATTCGCGCATATTTCCCCGATAATTCAGCAGGTAGTTTTGCAGTTACCACATAATAAGCCTCTTTATTTACAAATTTAAACTTTAAAGGAATTTTTTTAGCAAAAATATGAATACTGCCAGGCTCTGCATCCCCTGAAACAGTAAAAGAAATCTCAGCTTCTGCTTCTGCCTCAATTTTAGTATCTTGATTATAAGCCACAGGCTCAAAGCTTTTAAAGCGTGGCTTCTTACAGCCATCACTCGTGTATTTTGATCCATACGCCATTGCAGAACTTGAAAATGCTAACGCAGCAAGCAAACTAACTAACTTTATAGATTTTGTTATCATTATTATCTCTCTATTATTTTAACAAGCAAACTTGAAGTATAAATCAATCGCTCGCGAAAAACATCCACAAGCTAAATAGATAGAGTAAAATCACGCTTATATTTTTTATGGAATAGATATTATGATCGGCAAAATTAAAAGTTACGACGAAAACACCGAAACAGGTGTTATTGAGTTCGATGAGCAGTTTTATGGCTTTCACCTTGATGACTGGAGCGAATCCGTAGCGCCTCGAATAGAATCAAATGTTTTATTTGATGCCGAAGGCGATACGGCGACGATGGTAACATTAATCGGTAGCTACCCAGCTGAACCTAAAGAAGCCGTCAAATCACGAAAAATCGCAATGGCACTTGCTTTCTTTCCATTAACAGGCTTATTTGGCGGTCACCGCTGGTATTTAGGTTTTTATAAAATGGGAACCATTCAAACTATCGTCACAGTAATGAGTTTTGGCGGTGGTTATTTATGGCCCTTTGTTGAAGGTGTATTACTTTACACAGGCAAAATGTATGCAGATTCAGAAGGCCGCCCGCTAAAATAAAGTCATGCAGCACTCTTTTTTTATTGCCCTACAATTTTTAACGCGCATACCTGTTAATTTTTCTATTCATTATTCAGATAAATGCTTAGGGCAATCTCCCCTTTTCTACCCCCTCATCGGTTTATTAATTGGCTCGACTCTTTGGGTTCTCGCCATTTTATTACCTGAGCAACATAGTGGATTAAATGCGGCATTAATACTCAGTACCTGGGTTTTAATAACAGGCGGATTACATTTAGATGGTTTGGCCGACTGCAGTGATGCATGGGCTGGCGGCTTAAATAATAAATCACGCACACTTCAAATCATGAAAGATCCAACAGCCGGCCCTATTGCCGTGGTGATTTTAATTTTGCTGCTACTTTTAAAATGGACCGCTTTGCAAAGCATCCTAGAACAAGAAAATAGCCTCATGCCATTATTTATGGCTCCTCTTATAGGTCGAATGAGTATTTTATTACTCATGTTAAGTAGCCCTTATGTTAGTGAAAAAGGCTTAGCTTCCCCGCTACTCACGTACTTACCAAAACAAACGGCTAAAATACTATCACTCGGCCTTTTAGCACTTTGTATTTGGTTTAGCAGCTTAGCTGTCATTTTGCCTAGCCTTTTACTGGTTGCTGTTATTCGTTATTTAGCCATACAACGTATTCAAGGCATGACAGGTGATGTCTATGGTGCAAGTGTTGAGCTCAGTGAAGCAAGCTTATTAATCAGTTGGATACTTTTTTATGGATAAACATAAATTTAGTGAGGCCGAAATCACAGGGGTATACCGTGCTATTGCAGAACGCCGTGATATGCGCCACTTTATTAAACAAAAAATCCCTGCTGATACCTTAGCTAGATTACTTAACGCCGCTCATCAAGCAGGTAGCGTTGGTTTAATGCAGCCTTGGAGATTTATTAGAATCACCGACTTACCCTTACGCAAACAAATACATCATTTGATCGATGAAGAAAGGCAGCTAACAGCAAATGCCTTGGGTGAACGCCAAAATGACTTTATGAAATTAAAAGTAGAGGGTGTTTTAGAATGCGCTGAATTATTAGTTGTTGCCTTACCAAATCATCGTGAACAACATATTTTTGGCCGCAGAACCTTACCTGAAATGGATATCGCATCTACCGCCTGTGCGATCCAAAACATCTGGTTAGCAGCAAGAGCTGAAGGCTTGGGAATGGGCTGGGTGTCGTTATTTGATCCTAAAAAACTAGGCGCTTTACTCAATATGCCCGAAGGCAGTCTGGCCATTGCAATTTTATGCTTAGGCCATGTAGAAGAGTTTTACAAAAAGTCGATGTTAGAGCTAGAAAATTGGGCGACAGGAAAAAGCTTAGATGCTTTTTTAAGTGAGAATACTTGGAAAGACTAAATAAGGGCAGCAAAAAAATAAGCCACCCTATTTTTAGCGTTAAAAAATTAACGCTTAAAGAAAAGATGCACAAAAGTACACTTTAAGATCATATTATCTTCATCTAACTCAACGGCTTTACAGCTTTCCATTTTAGAGCGACCCGGTGTTTTTTGCTTTTTAAGCACACCATTTTCAACTTTATAAGTTAAATTAATTTCAAGGTTTTTGGTGCGCCCATAACGATCACTGGTCACTGTATTTAAAACACCATTATCTCTAAAGTCCCATACACCAAATAGCTCAACTTGCTCTTTGTGACGGGCAATTGCTTCCGCATACAAATTCCACTTGCCTTTAATTAAAGTGTTATCTTCTAATTTAACATCTGCATTAGCAGCCATAGATAATAAAATCGTAGCTCCCGCTAAAAAAGTTTGTATCAATTTCATCGTAAAAAGTCCTCGTTATTATTGTTATTGGAAAAAAGAAAAAACATTAAACAGCTAGATTCGCAGCTTGTTAACATCTCAAAAGTTACTTACATTCTACAAAAATAGTGCTTTAAACTCAATAAACTCTCAATTATCTCAGCTATTTTAGCCATACTAAGCACTGTCTTGATATTGATTAAAAATTCATCCGCCCTATTGTGCAACTTAATTATGAGTAATTTCTAAGTGCCTTAAAGAATACCTGATCCAGACTATTTTAAAAACACTATCTGCATCAAAATATTTAATCAAAAATTAGTGTAAAATCATTGGGCTGAGCACCAACGAAAATTCTAAAATATTATCAAATAACTTATTTTTCTATGAATAAAAAACAGCTATTCTTAACAAGTGCATTATTAGCACTAAGCACTTCTTATGCCTACGCCCAAACCTTACAACTTAATAATGGTGATTCATTAGAGGTTGAATTAATTCAAGAAACAGATATAACATTAACTTATTTACACACTGTTTTGGGCAAACAAACTATCCAGAAATCAGATATTCGTAATTTTTCTGAACTAAACCTAATAGGTGTTGATAAAGTAAGAGAAGGCGCCGAAGGTCAGGCTGGGCTAAAATTATATGAGGCTGAGAAAAAACAAGAAGCAGCTCTAATAGAAGTTAATGATGCTAAAAATCAATTAGAAGTCGATAAAAAAGAGCTTACAACTGCTACGGGAGTTGGGGTTAAAATTGCAGAACAAAAAGAACTGGCTTCAGAGAACAGACTCGTTACTGCTGAAAAAAGCTTAGTAACTGCTAATGCCGCTGTCGTAGCCGCCAAAGCTAAATTACAAACAACTAAAAATATTTCAGTGGCAAGTGAACAAGTTAATCTCGCTAAATCTGAATTAAAACAAGCAAAAAAAGAGCTAGATAACGCCGATTCAAAATCTGAAGCCCAAGCCGAATCTAAAGTAGAGACCGCTGAAGACAAAGTAGAGACAGCAAAAGAAAACCTTTTATTAGCTGAAGGTGCTGCAAAAACAGCGAAAGGCGAGAAAATTAATAATGGTTTTATGGGGACTGGAATTTTTAAAGATTGGGATTCAAGTATTAATTTTGGACTAAGTGGCGCATCAGATCGAACAAATAACGTAACACTTAATCTTGGGTTTAATGCGCTCTATGAAGATAACTCTCGTCGCTGGATTTTTAAATCATCATATTATTATGATGCCGAAGGTGCTGATGGTAGTAGTGGTCAAGATAGCGTGAATGACAATCAAGCAAATATAACTTTAATAAGAGATTGGTTTTTTAGCGATAGTGCTTGGTTCGCATATGCGTCTACAATTTATGATTATGATAATTTTAAAGATTGGAATCATCGTATTCAAGTCTCAACCGGGCCTGGTTATCAACTTTTCAAAACAGATACATGGGAAATTGCGGCAAGAACAGGTTTAACGGGAGTTTTTGAATTTGATATAGAAGTTGATGGCCTACAAAAAGATAATACTCAAAATCTTGAAGCCATGATAGGTTTTGAAGCCAAGTGGCATATTACAGCTAAACAGCGATTTATTATTTCTAACTATATGTACCCAAGTATAACTAATGGCGGTGAGTTTAAAAACTTGGCTAATGTATCATGGATACATGATATAGACTTATTTGAAGGAATGGCTTTAAAAGTGAATATTAAAGATGAATATAATACCTCTGAAACATTCGTCAATGAATTTAAGTATAACTTTTCAATACTTTGGGCTTTCTAGATTTTTAGCATCTATTTATTGCTGACAATAAATATACTTGACTGATGTTACGCACCCTAATGATATTTCCATTAAAATAGTAGGCTATGAAAACACCTGATATTTTTGACTTATACACCGATTACCTGATCACTTCATTTAGCTATACAACAGCGACAGGCTTGTC
>JAJJBE010000239.1 GCA_020996635.1 Bathymodiolus brooksi methanotrophic gill symbiont | reverse complement strand
GAATTGAGCTTCCATCAACGGCACAAAGGCGAAAACCACGCCATGTTTTTAAGTGATCATACGATTTGTAAGTAGTGTCTATTATTTGTCGATTAAGCTCAATAAACGCTTTGTAAGAAAGCTGTTTGCTGGCTTGAAAAAAGGCGGATTTTGTAACCACTTGAGAGGCTTCTTTTTCTTTATTAATCACCTTGAAAAATTGGTCTAGTTCTGTTTGATTTGAGTGCTTTCTAAGGTTAAGTAAATAGAGGATTAACGTTGGAAAACTGAGGGTACGATTGCGAATAAAAGCTGTTTTTGAAAGGCGATATCTATCGATAAATGAAAAGCTGTTTAGGGTGTTATTTAACTCTTCATAAATATTTTTTATTGCATTTTCCATTGCTTTATGCTTACCATTGATTATGCTAATATAAGGGCTTATACTAACATAATCAATGGGTTAACCTTAACTTACTGGCATTGGGGTGCACTCGCAAGACTGGTTCTTAACCAATTGAAATCACTACCTCAAGATGAGGTAAACAGACAAGTTTGGACAGTAGAATTACCTTTTATCGACAAAAAACAAGCAAAGTCTCTACAAATACAAATAGCAGAAGAAAACAAAAAAAACTCAACAGATACTAATAAAAGCTGGTCAGCAACCCTAGATTTAACGCCTCCTAATTTAAGTAAAATCCACTGCAAAATTTCATATTTCAACAACACAATACATACTAATTTTTGGAGTGAGACAGGAGAAACAACTCAACTGATTAAAGGTAATTTAGATTATTTAAGCGAACGCTTAAAGTCAGTTGGCTTACAACCTGGTAACTTAAATGCACAACAGAAAAAAGATTCAACCCCTAAATTCATGGTCCCAACTAGCCATATACCCAAACGAAATCAAGATGCAGAGCTTAACACCTGAAAATTATCGTTAATTCTTTCGTTTAAAGAGTCGGCAATACTAGGTAATGTCCGATCAAAAAAATGATTTATTTGATGTCGAAATTCCTTAGCCGTTGCAAAATATTTATTATTCC
>JAJJBE010000169.1 GCA_020996635.1 Bathymodiolus brooksi methanotrophic gill symbiont | reverse complement strand
TAGAGTTTTTTGGTATAAAAACGAGGTTTTTTTAACCACTCTAATAACATCAATCCTTTAGAAGCTAAAGTTTCTCTTATATTTCGACAAAACAAGTATTTTAGTTATTAAATATCAATTACTTGCGATTAACTTACTGGCATTGGAGCAATCCCTTGTGGTTGCCCTTGTTAAGGTTACCAATGCCTGATGATTGTGTCATTAATGGGCTGCCACAAGGGACTCCCCTTACAAAACGTTAAATTAAATATTCGGAACTACTTAAGGAACGTGCACGGAATAACATCCCGAAGTTATAACGCAGGATTTTTGTATCGGCAAGGTTGCTCTCATGAGGCGCATAGTTATTCTACGCAACGAATGAGAGCAGCCTTGCTGGTGCAAAAAGACTAGTTAGAAATCGGGAGCTTGTTTCATGCGCGTTCCTAAGCTAATCCAGCCTATAAAAAATTTAATAAATAGTCTAAAACATACCGTTGATTTATGAACAAAAACAAACGCCTTGCCATTTTTGAACGTCTCGCAGAAGCCATACCCGAACCTGTAACAGAACTTTCTTACCGTAGCACCTTTGAGTTGCTCATTGCGGTGGTTTTATCCGCACAAGCAACGGATAAGGGCGTTAATAAAGCAACCGCTAAACTCTTTCCTGTTGCCAATACTCCACAAGCTATTTTTGATTTAGGTGAAACAGGCCTAAAGGAATATATCAAAACTATCGGTCTCTATAATGCCAAAGGCGCAAATATTATTAAGCTATGCCGTAAATTATTAGATGATTTTAATGGCGTTGTGCCACAAACACGTGACGAATTAGAATCTTTAGCAGGTGTAGGCAGAAAAACAGCCAATGTCATCTTGAATACCGCTTTTGGGCAGCTGGTTATGGCAGTCGATACTCATATATTCAGAGTGTCTAATCGTACAAAAATTGCCGCAGGTAAAAATGTTTTAGAAGTTGAAGCTAAACTAATGAAATATGTGCCTAAGCACTACATGCTGGATGCGCATCATTTATTAATTTTGCACGGGCGTTATACCTGTATTGCAAGGAAGCCTCGCTGCGGTAGCTGTATGATTGAAGATTTATGTGAGTTTAAGGAAAAGGTTTACGCGGCATAGTTTATATCAATAAATAGAGGCCTTTGCAAAATCACCTTATTTTCACCCCTAAAATCATATATTCTAAATTTTAGAGCTAAATCAGGTCAATTCTCCATTTTTATCTCATTTTTGGTGTTAATTTAATGATTATCGCGCTTTTTAGGCGCAATAATCCCTTGTTTTTAACTTGCCAGTTTAATAGAAAGTCCTCTTTTAAGGTTATGCGCCATACTGATCATCATAATTCGTGATGTATTTCTGGCTATACCCATGTATCCTGCTTGTGCCATTACGTAGTGTAATTTAAGCACCCCAAAGGTTCTTTCTACGACGGTTCTGGTTTGTGAGCGAATCAGGTTGTTTTGTTTTTGCTCATCTGTCAGTGGTTTGTTGCGGTAGGCTCGCTCCAGTACTCGGTTCTTTATTTTTTTGGTGGCGAGCAACTCGTCATGTTGGTTGCTTTTATAAGCACTGTCAGCATAAATTTCTTTTTCTGTGCCTGTTAATAGTTCTTCAAATACATTGGAATCATGCAGACTTCCTGTGGTGACTTTAACTGTTTTTATATCGCCATCTTCATCTGTATTCATGTGTGCTTTAAATCCAAAGGTCGTTTTTCGTTTTCCATCGGATGCTGTTTTTACGTTATAGCTCGCTTCTTTATCCTGTGTATTTTTACCGTCTTTACCTTTTCTAGGGTGATTGTTTTTAGCTTGGATAACACTTGCATCGATATAGTGATAATGCTATTACCCTATAAAATCATTACTTTCAAGTGGTTTTCGTGCAAAGGTCTCAATTAGATAAATCTATTGGGTATGACTAAATTTAGCAAAATAAGATCAATTTTTATGAAAAAAGGCAGTGAGTGCTGAAAATCGATTCATAAATGAATTATTAGAATTAAGTAACATATTGATTTTAAAGGGCCACCCTAAATTGATAATTGCTGATTTTAAGGTGGCCATTTTTACTGCGCCTTGGGCCTTTTTTCCTTTTTGAAGAAGGGACATCACCTTCTGAGCCCTGTCTTTATCCATTGAGCTCGGTTTAATTTTTGGCTTTGTGGTTTCGCCTTTAGAAGCTGTTTGGTTAAACTTTAAACACATTTTGCAACCGTTAATTTTATCATTGCAATTCTTATCATATTTTCAGATGTAGCGGGTAAAATTTCAAAGTCTTTAGCTAAGCGTCGAAAATTATTTAACCAAGCAAATGTACGCTCTACAACCCAACGCTTAGGTAGTACAGCCCAGCCGTCTTTAATCTTCATTGAAATATGGAGAGTCATATTTAATGCTTCCTTCACAAAAGTAACGGCTGTCCCTCGATAACCTGCATCCCCAGAATAAGTATTAATAGAAGGGTATTTTTCAGAAGTTCTCTCAAATACATCACAAGCCGCTTTGGTATCGCTAATATTTGCTGCATGAACCTGAATATGAAGTAAGTTACCAAGAATATCCACGATGATATGGCGCTTATGCCCTTTGACTTTTTTACCGCCATCAATGCCTCGCTCGTTACTGGCATATTGCGTTTTAACACTCTGGGCATCAATAATGCCATAACTAGGGGAGTTGCTTTTACCCACTTTACTACGAGCCTTTCGGTTTAATTGATCTAGAACTAACTCCCATACTCCACGCTTGCTCCAGCGGCTAAAATGATCATAAACAGTTTGCCAGGGAGGAAGGTCATTCGGCATCATTCGCCAAGTAATACCCCCCTTTGAGAATAGAGAGAATTGCATTAACTATATCTTTCTGAACATGCTCCCGAGGCCGGCCTCTTTTGCTTTTAGGCTCGAAATTTTTCGAGATTATAGCCCATTCTTCATCATGTAAGTTACTCGGGGATTTCACTGGCCACCAAAAACTCTTGATTTTACAGGATATACATTAACCAAACAGCTTCTTAACAAATAAGCCTTGAATAATCACCAAAGGAATTAAAAATGCAATGGAGATAATAAGCATTTTTTTAGATATGCTGACTTGGTTCATGATCGCTGTCGCGGGTGCAGTTAACATAGTAAACTGATGTGTCAACACTTTTATGGACACAAAATTAAGCTGCTTTTAGCGACATTTCGTAATCAGCAGGTGACTTGTAATCATTCGCTGAATGACGTCGTTTACGGTTATAAAAAACCTCGATATATTCA
>JAJJBE010000210.1 GCA_020996635.1 Bathymodiolus brooksi methanotrophic gill symbiont | reverse complement strand
GGCGACAGGGAAATTCGCCAATCCGAAGTGAACTGGTCAGTTCGCTCGGGAGGCAAGTAGTTATCCCGACAGCCGTCAAGTCATTTGAGGTAGACTTAACGAAGCAGTGTTTTTTGCGTAGTTGAGCTGGACGCAGGACGAACTGGGGCTCCCATAAATCGCTCCGTGCTGAATGAAGATTGGCGATAGGACATCCCAATGTTTCATGAAGTAGGAATGGCGCGCCTATATTTCTTCAAAATTAATAGGAAATCTCAAGTTAATATCATTCCACTCTTTGACCCTTGCAACCGCAAGAATTGCTTGCTTGTGCCATTTCCAGTTATCTGCAATTTTAGCTGCTACTAATAAATCTAACTTCTCATATTGACTAGTGACCTCATCCCAATACTGCTTAGCCTCCGCAATTCTTTGCAAGCCCCTAAATTCATTAATAACCGCAAATCCCTTAGTCTTTAATAACTTATTTACTTCTTTATCATCAACCACTATAGGTTGATGATAAAGAGCATACCCCTTCAACACATAATCAGCTGCCAAAAACCCATAATAACTGCGCTCTTTTGATAGATGACCAAATATTTCAAGTGCTTTTGTAAACTGATTTGTTTGTAAGTAGGTTCTTGCCTGCCAGTACTGCCACCTTGCCATACTTATTTCTTCTTCAGGCATTTTATTTAATGCATTTTGCACTAAAACCCAGTTACCCGTAATCAGTGCAGCTCTAACTTCCCAAGCACGAATAACTTTATCCGTCTGCTTTAAACCCCTAAAGTACTGATATGCTTTTTTAGACTTAGAAAAAACTAAATACATTGCTATAGATCGTTCAACCTTACTTATTTGCAGCTCACTTAAACCTTGACTCTTTTTTTGATCATCCCAGACTTTCATAGCAACACCCAAATTTTTTGTTACCATCTGCTGAATAGCATAAACAAGCATATCCGCCCTTTCTATCCTTGAAATATTCTTCAAAAATTTTGGCTCTGATATTAAATTAATATTTTTCAGTAAAAGCCGCCACTTTCTAGCATCAGCTTGAGCAATATCTCCCTCTATACGTCTTTGCACAAAACCAGCCAAAGTTTCTTCATTCCTATAAATAGCCAACTTAAATCGATTCCAAATTAACTTCTGGGTCAAAAATTCAGATTGCTTAAATTTAGCTAACAACTCATCACAGTCTTCAGGTAGCGAATGCCCTGTTAACCAAATGTTTTTAGTTGCTTGCAGCACTTTCTTTTTTTCACTTGATTGGTATTTAGCCCATTGATAACGACACTCAAGCTGCTTACTCTTAATACTCGTATGATTTTCAACATATAGAACCCAACGCTTATTTTTATACAAGTATTCCAACCATTTCTCACGCAACTGACCAGCATAAAGAGGTGACTCATTTTCTTCTAAAAACTGCTGAACTTTCTGAGTCTCACTTAAATGCTTAAGTAGCCACTGATATCTCAAATAAAAATATAAGGGGTAATCAACTAACGTCGAGCTTAATTCTAAAAACTCTACATCATTCTTATTATTTATTGCTTGTTCAGCCTGTAAAAATGTCTTATGTAACTGCTCAGTCGTGATTGCATAACAATCAAGGTTCAATATAAAAAATATCGGAATAAAAGCTACTTTTCTCAAAAAATTAATCATGACTCTAATTTTCCTATCAATATCAAAACAACTACTACTTAAAGACCAATAGGATGAATGCGTTTAATGATTAAATTCACACTATTTCCTCTTCTAACAAAGATATTGCCTACAACGACACCTTATCTTTCAGTGCCAAAAGCATCACAGCCCAGCTTAGCTTATAATAGATGTTTTAACATATACTTTGAGCAGTTATTATATTATCCCGTCAAAAAAACATTCAATGCTATGAGTGATGTAACTCTCATAAATATTTTCAGCTACATACAAGTGATAACAATGAAAAATTTATTTGCTCTAAGCTAAATACCTTACTTCTAGAAATGAAAAATACACAGGCTAAATCATAAATTTAACCCATACCTAAAATATAAATACAGCTATAATTAAATATTCGATTTCACCCAAATTCTCAATAATATTTGTGAAAAACAATCAAACGCTCAACGCTCAGCATTACACATGGCCTTATATTATCCGCCTAGTAAAGCAACATAAAAAAGAACTATTCAGTGCACATTTATTAGCGATTTTAGCAACACTAGTTACCGTCCCTGTCCCGTTATTAATGCCTTTGTTAGTTGATGAAGTATTACTTCATAATCCTGGCATTACCATATCTACCGTCAATCAATTTGTACCGCTACATTGGCAAACACCCGCCATTTATATAGCAGCGATATTAGTAATCAGCCTTTGTTTGCGAATTTTAGGGATTATTTTTAATATCATTCAGTCTCGCCAATTTACACGCATATCGAAAGATATTATTTTTCATATCCGTAAACGTCAAATTAACCACCTAAAACATATCTCTATGGCTGAATATGAAAGCCTAGGCAGCGGTACAGTGATTACCCATTTAGTTACCGACCTTGATACGCTGGACACCTTCATCGGCAGTACAACCAGTAAACTACTGGTTGCCGGCTTAACTATTTTAGGGACTGCCATAATTTTATTATGGATGCATTGGCAATTAGGCCTATTTATACTACTGCTTAACCCTTTTGTTATTTTTCTTACTCGCAGCTTAGGAAAAAAAGTAAAACACCTCAAAGCTAAAGAAAATTCAGCTTACGGTTTATTTCAACAGGCTTTATCGGAAACTTTAGAAGCCATCCACCAAATTAGAATTAGTAACAGAGAACAGCATTATTATAAGAAGCTCACTGATTCGGCTGAAAAAGTTAAACAGCACTCTATCGCCTTTGCTTGGAAAAGTGATGCAGCGACCCGCTTTAGTTTTTTAATTTTTTTATTAGGGTTTGATATTTTCCGTGCTGCAGCGATGCTAATGGTGCTTTACTCTAATTTAACCATTGGTGAAATGCTCGCTGTTTTTGGATACCTCTGGTTTATGATGGCTCCTATACAAGAAATTTTAGGCATTCAGTATGCTTTCTACAATGCTAAAGCCGCATTAAGTCGCATCAATCGCCTACAAGATTTACAACAAGAACCTATCTATCCTGCTCTACACAACCCTTTCAAAAACAAACAAACTGTCAGCCTACGCATAGAAAATCTTCATTTTAAATACAGCACATCAAGAGAAGACATTTTATCTAAAATTAATTTAAACATTAAATTAGGAGAAAAAATTGCTTTTGTTGGTGCCAGTGGCGGTGGAAAATCCACGCTAATTCAAACATTAACTGGCCTATACCCAGCAACTAAGGGCATGATTTATTATGATGACATCCCTGTTAATAAAATTGGTTTTGATACAATTCGTGAACATGTCGTCACTGTACTACAGCACCCTGTTTTATTTAACGATACAATCCGTGAAAATTTAAGCCTCGGTAAGTTAGTCAGTGAAGACGACCTTTGGAATGCCCTAGAAATTGCCCAACTAAAGTCGACTATTAAAAAATTAGATAAAGGCTTAGATACCATTATTGGCAGGCAAGGTATGCGGCTTTCTGGCGGCCAACGACAACGTATCGCTATCGCACGTATGATTGTTGCCAATCCCAGTGTCGTCATCTTAGATGAAGCAACCTCCGCACTAGATACAGAAACTGAATATAAACTACACTTAGCGATGGCAGAATTCCTCAAACAACGAACCACCTTAATTATTGCCCACCGCCTTAGTGCTATCAAACAAGCTGACCATGTCTATGTTTTTGAAGAAGGTACAATATGCCAACAAGGCAGCCATAAACACCTAATCAAGCAACAAGGTTTATACGCTAAACTTTATGGAGATTATCAACAATAATGGAACAGACCTACGATTTACATAGCCACTCTACCGCTTCAGATGGTGAGTTATCACCTGAAGCACTCGTTTTACGCGCCAAAGATAATGGCGTAAGCCATCTAGCCTTAACGGATCACGATACTATTTCTGGCTTAGCAGAAGCGCAAATAACTGCTGATAAAGTCGACTTAACACTAATTAATGGCATCGAGTTTTCATGCTCATGGAATAAAAAAACATTTCATATTGTTAGCCTGAATATAGACCCATCAAATGCAAAATTATTAACGGGAATAGAATCACTACAATCCATACGTACAGAACGTGCTAAAAAAATATCCCAGAAATTAGAAAAAAAGCAAATAATGGGTGCTTATGAATCCATTTTAGCCGCATCAGCAACAACTATGATTACCCGCAGCCACTTTGCTGATTTCTTGCTAAAAAATAATTACGTTACGACCCAGCAAGGTGCATTTGATACTTATTTAGGTCAAGGAAAACCAGCCTTTGTTAATACCGAATGGGCATCACTAGAAGATACCCTGCACTGCATCAAAGCGGCTGGCGGTGTTGCCGTCTTAGCCCACCCTATGCGCTATAAAATGACAGCTAGTTGGATGCGGCGCTTTCTAACAGCGTTTAAAGCAGAAGGCGGCTTAGGAATGGAAATTATTACTGGGAGAAATAACCCTGATGAAGTACGTCGCGCGCTTCACTTTGCTAAACAGTTTGATTTATATGGTTCTGTTGGATCAGATTTTCATAGTCCAAAAAACAAATGGGTCGAACTCGGACGATTAGCCCCCTTACCTATCAACATACAACCTATCTGGCAGCTATTCCATTAGGCACTAAAAATCATATTTCAAACTAATAATAAAAATACTTTCTCTTATAAATCAAACAAATAATAAAAGCCAAACATTTTAATATCTAAAAAGACTAGCCAAATCCTAAATCAACGCTATAATGGGTGCATCTTTTAGGAGATTGTTGCCTCGGTGGCGAAATTGGTAGACGCAAGGGACTTAAAATCCCTCGCCTTCTGGGCGTGCCAGTTCGATTCTGGCCCGAGGCACCATTAATAAATTAAAGGCTTGTAGCGATTTTCGTTACTGGCCTTTTTTTATGCCTGAAACTTACGGCGACATGTCAACAGCAACAAAAAAAATCCCTATTCATTTTGGCATTCTGTCAGCTACAAATATTTTTAACTCTACTTTCAATTTCTAATTAACATAGTTCATTGCCAGATTTCACTTTGAAATGCATAACGACTAAGCAACTATATCTGCTATATTCAAGCCTATATCTACTTGAAGATGCAGACTTAATAAAAATACAAGCTTTAGTCGCGGAATGCTTGATGTCTGATTGCAGCGGCTAAAGACCGCTGTTCCGTTAGTTAAAAACTGCATCTTCACTGATTTTGAGTATACTGGAATGGTGACGGCGTAATATTTGCAACAGGTCTTATTGCTACAGATATTACAGAGCGTAAAAGAAATGAGACTACTATTCAAAAACTAGCATTATTAACGATAGATTTAGATCAATTTAAACTTATTAATGATAGTTACGGACACCCAGCTGGAGACAGTGTACTTCAGGAAATTTCAAGAATATTAAGAAAAACAAGCCGTGAATCTGATATTGTAGCCCGGTTAGGCGGGGGATGAATTTGAAATTATTTTTAGTTCACCCAATCAAAACAGAAGATATCTGCTTAATCGCTCAAAGAATTATTGATGCAATTAAAAAACCAATACAAATTGCAGAATACTCTATATAAGTTGGAGCCAATGTAGGTATCGCTATTTTTCCAAGTGATGAAGTAGATAAAGAAAAACTAATTAATAAATCTGATATAGCTTTGTATAAAGCTAAAAAAGATGATCGAAATACTTTTAGATTTTATTGATACAAGTACATGGAACTCTAAAGCTAATACTAAGTGAAATTACTAGCTATTCTGCTCAACAAAACTCACTATAGACAGTGAGTGCTATTATGTTAGAAATTATTTTTAATTTCATGATCTTATCCTCGTTCAACAATTATTAGGCAGTGAAATGACACCACCTAATAATTGTTGATATTACGCTAAGCTTAGGGCTTGTCAATACCTAGACTGTCCCATAATTCATCGACTTTTTTAACTATATCTTTAGACATTTCTATGGTTCGCCCCCATTCGCGGGTAGTTTCTCCGGGCCATTTATTAGTCGCATCAAAGCCAACTTTAGAACCTAAGCCTGAAACAGGCGAAGCAAAGTCTAAATAATCAATCGGCGTGTTTTCTAAAATGGTTAAATCACGGGCTGGATCCATACGCGTGGTAATTGCCCAAATGACCTCTTGCCAGTCGTGTACATCAATATCATCATCTACAACAATAACAAATTTTGTGTACATAAATTGACGTAAATAAGACCAGGTGCCTAGCATTACACGTTTAGCATGTCCTGCGTATTGCTTTTTCATGCTGATAACGGCCATGCGATACGAGCAACCTTCAGGCGGCAAATAAAAGTCAGTAATTTCGGGAAACTGTTTTTGTAAAATTGGCACAAAGACCTCATTTAAAGCAACACCTAAAATAGCAGGCTCATCAGGTGGCTTACCTGTAAAAGTGCTGTGATAAATAGGAGCTTGACGCTGTGTTATGCATTCAACAGTAAACACAGGAAAGCTATCAACCTCATTATAATAGCCAGTATGGTCACCAAAAGGCCCCTCTGGTGCCATATCATCAGGACAAATAAAACCCTCTAAAACAATTTCCGCACTTGCGGGAACAAGTAAATCATTGGTAATTGATTTAGCTACTTCTGTTTTACTACCACGCAATAAACCAGCAAAAGCATACTCAGATAAAGTATCTGGCACTGGCGTAACAGCCGCTAAAATAGTGGCTGGGTCTGCGCCTAAGGCAACTGAAACAGGGTAAGGTTGCCCCGGATTTTCTTCCTGCCATTCTCTAAAATCTAATGCGCCACCACGGTGGGCTAACCAGCGCATAATAAGTTTATTTTTACCTATAACTTGTAAGCGGTAAATACCTAAATTATGGCGGTCTTTATAAGGTCCTTTGGTAATCACTAAAGGCCAAGTAATGAGAGGGGCAACATCCTCTGGCCAGCAAGTTTGTATAGGATAAACACTTAAATCAACTTCATCACCTTGTCGAATTAATTCTTGGCAAGGTGGGTTTTTAACCATTTTTGGCGCCATATGTAAGACATTTTTAAAGACTGGAATTTTGTCGATAGCATCTTTCATACCTTTGGGTGGTTCAGGCTCTTTAAGTTGGGATAACAACTCTCCTACACCTCGTAATGCAGTAACAGATTCTGCACCCATGCCCATTGCGACTCTATCTGGTGTACCAAAAAGATTAGCCAATACAGGAATATTGTAGCCTTTAGGGTTCTCAAATAGTAAAGCAGGGCCACCTTGCTTTAAAGTTCGGTCACAAATTTCAGTCATTTCTAAAACAGGATCAATTTCTTGAGTGATACGTTTTAGTTGGCCTATTTTTTCAAGTTGTGCAATAAAATCACGAAGGTCTTTATATTTCATAAACGTTCTATAAGTGCTGAGTGAGTTAAATCTAAATTTTGCGTAGATACGCTATTAAAACACAAGCTATAAATTCATATTGACTGAATTCAGAAAAGTTTACTAAATAGCTTTTTCCAAAAACAGGGAAAGCTTATATACCCAAGCTACTTGAAGATGCAGGCTTAATGGAACCGCAATCTTTAGTCGCGGAATGCCTGATATGTGATGGCAGCGGCTGAAGACCGCTGTTCCATTTAGTTAAAATCACGCATCTTCATTTATTTTGAGTATAGCTCCTCCACCCTTGTATCTCTTCCAGACGCTTTCGCTTCATTAAGGCCTTATCTGCATTGCTAATGACCCCACTATAATCAGGCAAGCCTTGGTGATACACGTCATGAAAATGGTCTGTATAAATTTCTTTAATGATGCTTGTATCTATTGCTATAACTAAAGTTTTAAATTTAATGGATACACTAAAATGAAATATGAATTTTGAATAAACAGAAAAGAAAAATCGACGAACAACTTAATCTTTATTATATTTTTAAGAAAAAATATTTTTGCTTCAATAAGGAAATTGAAATAAAGATATCTAGAGATTAATTCTTCACAGTATTTTTTCTTATATATTCAATAGAATGTTAGCACAAACTAAAAACTACACACTTTACTTTGAAGCATCTAGTTCTTCAAACAATTAGATATACTTATGAAAATTTTAGAAGTAACTTAGTGAATCTAAATTACCTAATCAACTGGTAGCGGGGGCAGGATTTGAACCTACGACCTTCGGGTTATGAGCCCGACGAGCTACCAAACTGCTCCACCCCGCGATTTATTTTTAAACTATGCTTATTAACTTTATTCTTATACATTCAATACAGCGTTAATATATAAAGTGTAATACTATACCTTGAATCTTTAACTAACTATATTTATGAATAATTTTAGAAGTAACTTAGTGAATCTAAATTACCTAATCAATCTGGTAGCGGGGGCAGGATTTGAACCTACGACCTTCGGGTTATGAGCCCGACGAGCTACCAAACTGCTCCACCCCGCGATTTATTTTTCAAATTATACTTACATTATTTAACTTTGCAAGTAATAAATTTGTTTTAAACATATACCCGCTAAAGCAGATGAAAAAATTTAACCATTTAATCAAACAAATGCCTATATTTAACTTATTTTTCACGTTCCGTTATTCCACAGTTCTTTATTACCTTATTTATACTATCTGCCACAGATGAATCAGCGTATATTCTTAGGTAACAAGATTTAATTTAGGGTGGGACAATGGACAACTATCAACACGTACTACTTGCCGCTGACTTTTCTGAGCATGGTTCAGTTGTGGCACTAAAAGCACAGCACTTAGCTAAGCAGCACCAAGCAAAGTTAAGTATTATTCATCTACTAGATAACTTACCTATCACTGATACGACTTACGGCCCAATCATCCCTTTTGATATGGATTTAAATGATTTACTAATGACTTCAGCAAAGAAGCAACTGGCTGAACTAGGTAAAACATTGGGCATTCCTGAGCAGCAACAATACTTAGAAATCGGCAGCGCTGCCTTAGAGATCGTAAGTACAGCCGAAGAACATAAGGTTGATCTAATCGTTCTTGGCTCTCATGGCCGCCATGGTTTAGCCTTGCTCTTAGGGTCTACAGCAAATGGTGTGTTACATCATGCACAATGCGATGTTTTAGCTGTGCGCTTGCAGGATAACTAACTAATGCAACATCTTATTTTAGGGGGAGCACGTTCCGGTAAAAGTAACTACGCCGAGCAATGTGCGCAACTCAGCCAAAAAGAAGTTATTTATATTGCGACTGGAACCGCAGGTGACAATGAAATGCGTGAACGCATTGCCCACCACAAAGAAAGTCGTCCGCGCTATTGGATAACAGTAGAAGAGCCAATTGCATTAGCAGATGTTATTTCCCAGCATGATAATCCTCGTTACTTTTTATTGGTTGATTGCCTTACTTTATGGTTATCTAATATTTTATTTGATACTCAAGGCCGCTATCAAGAAGATATTTTTTTGCAGCAAAAACAAGCATTATTATATGAATTGTCTCACTTAAATACTGATATTGCTCTAGTTAGCAACGAAGTTGGATTAGGCGTTACTCCAATAGATAAAATGAGCCGAAAATTTGTTGATGAGGCAGGACGATTACATCAACAGCTTGCTAAGCAATGCTCTCATGTCAGCCTAATAACCGCAGGACTCGCACAAGCGTTAAAGCAATAATGAAATGGCTAAACAATCAAATACCCTCACCTGATCAGCGTTATTTATTAGCCGCAGTTACCCGGCAACAGCAACTTACTAAGCCTGCTGGCTCGTTGGGAAAGCTAGAAAACCTTGCCGTTAAACTTGCCTCTTTACAGTCACAAGCCTGCCCTTCTGTTGATAAAGCATGGATCAGTATTTTTGCTGCAGACCATGGAATTGCTAATGCGGGCGTTTCTGCTTTTCCACAAGCTGTGACAGCAGAAATGGTAAAAAACTTTGTCAATGGAGGGGCTGCAATTAGTGTACTTGCTAAACAAAACAAAGCTCATTTAGAGATAATTGATGTTGGCGTTGCTAGTTCATTAGATGATTTAGCTATTATTCATCATAAAGTAGCTTTAGGAACGGCTAATTTTATTCAGCAAGCCGCCATGACTGAAGCACAACTATCCCAAGCATTATTAGCAGGGAAAGAAGCTGTCACTCGTGCCTTACAACATAAAAGTAATCTATTTATTGCTGGTGAGATGGGGATTGCCAATACAAGTAGCGCCACGGCTATTGCTTGTCACTTACTCAAATTAAATGCACCTAAATTAACAGGCGCAGGCACAGGTTTAAATAACGAAAAAATACGGGAAAAAGCACTCATTATTCAACAAGCTTTACTTAGATTTTCTGATATTGAAGCAACTCCATTAAATGCCCTGCAATATTTTGGTGGTTTTGAAATTGCAGCTTTAGTTGGCTCTTATTTAGCCGCAGCTCAAAATAATTTAGTTATTTTAGTAGATGGTTTTATTTGCACTATTGCCGCTTTAGTTGCAACAAAAATAAACCCTGATTTAAAGCCGTGGTTGATTTATTCTCATCAATCCCAAGAACAAGGGCATAAAATCATTTTAGATGAATTAAAAGCAGAGCCTTTATTGAATTTAGGGATGCGTTTAGGTGAGGCTAGTGGAGCAACTGTCGCCTTGCCCTTATTAAATTCTGCCTGTTTATTGCATCAGCAAATGGCTACTTTTGAACAAGCTGAAGTTTCACAAATTTAGTTATTATATTTTACAATCAAAAAAATAAAAACAAGTAACCACTAAGCTGTTAGTTAGGTTGACAATGCATCAACCAAATCAATCATAAATTCCATTTCATCAACTTCAACCGTTTCCCAGCCATCAAAACCTAAACTACTTAATACGCCTTTACCTTTTTCGCAGCTATTCATTTCTAATAAAACTTTTTGAATTTCCTCTCTCTTATCTAACAACTTGGGGCCAATCATAAACGAGTGATGAATATCCGTAATTTCACTTTTAACTAAGACACGAAGCTGCATTTTTATCATTTTAGATAAATCATCAAATGCTTCCGCTAAAAATATACCAACATCAGCGTCTCCTTGAAGTAATTTTTTAGCGACGAGTATATTTGTACTTGTAACAATAGACTCAATATTACTTGCATCTAAGTCAGCAGGTTCTAGCATAATCATACCCATCATTTTTACATCTGGGTCATCGGTATACGCGATCTTAGTCCCTGCTTCTAAATGCGCAACATCCTCAACTAAATTTTCTGCATTAACAGCAATAATAGCTTCGTCAGACTTGCCTTTAGCTTTTACTAACGGCAAAAATCCTTTGTCACGTATTAGCATCGCGGCATCAAATGAATTCGCATAAATTAAATCGACAGCGTCATTTTTGATTGCATCTGTTTGTGCGTGAAAATCATCATGCAATTCTAAGTGAATTGCTAATTCTGTTTATTTTTGCAACCATGTATTAAAAATATACCAGCCAGATAAATGAGCAGGTGAAAAATCTGGGCTAACTGTAAATATAAAGGACATAAATATCTCCTAACTAAAACATTGTAGGGTAGAGAGCTACACACTCATTAACCTTAGTGCGTGATGGTTTTCTACGTACCGATGTAAAACCAACAACTTCACCTTGTCTAACATTTGGGATAACTGTTGCTTTGACCCAGTAAAACCCACCATATTTACGTAAATTTTTCACAAAACCTTGCCATTTATCTCCCTTTAACACCGTATCCCAAAGGTCTTTAAATGCTGCAGGCGGCATATCTGCGTGCCTGAGAATAGAGTGAGGAGCTCCAATTAACTCTTCTTCCGTAAACCCCGACATTCGAATAAACGAGGGATTAACATGGGTAATAATTCCTTTTAATGTCGTTGTAGAAACAATTAACTTCCCATCAGGATAGGGTGTTTCAATATCTGTGTATAAAATTTTTCTCGATATTGAATCATATAAATCCAAACTAACTTCTTTAAACTCCCCAACAATATCTTCTGGGTTCATATCGTTAATCATAACTACTCACCATCACATTAAAATTAAATTTATAAGCTTTGTTTATAAACTCTATTTCACTCATTTAACGGAGGTTAGAGTAAATCTGTGATACTTTCTACTGCTCTCTTAACATCAAGAAAAATAAGTCCTAATCTTGCATTCGGTTTGGCCATAACAGTTAAAACAGCCTCATCTCCTGCATAGGTCATTAAAATGTAACCACTATCTCCTTTAATAAGAACTTGTTCCAAGCTACCTCGGTTAAGTTCTTGGGCCGTTCTATCCCCAAGAGATAACATAGCAGCACTCATTGCCCCTACCCTATCTTCATCAAGAGCTGCAGGTAAAACAGATGCCATGATTAATCCATCTGTTGAAATAACAGCAGAAGCTTCAATATCTGCTGAAGTCCCGTTTAGTTCAGTTAAAACTGATGCTAGCATGTCAGCGATCATACCAAGTCCTCATAGTTAAATTTTAATAGTAATTTATAAATTATTGTTTTTTGCATAGCGAATACTTAAAGCCCAAATAAAGGTAACAAAATCAGGGTGATTAAAATGTGGGATACCTGATATTGCTATAACAAAACGAGTATCGCCAATAAAAATAGGCCAAAAACCTATTTGACTGCAGCCAAAAGCATCAACAATTGCCCATGCGTGACTTGCTAAGCCTAAATTATTAACTAATAACCCTGCTCGCTTTTGATGCACTGTAGCTATTTCTGCACCTAATGCAGATAATTCTTCAGCAACTTCATGAGGAAAACCGTTACAAACCAAATAAAAACCTTGGTCATCAGCAAGTAACACTTTACCTTTTTCAGTGATACTATCCAAAAGGTTTTCCAGTATATCTTCTAAAGCACCTTCAGGGCACTGTATCTCTTTATCTATACCTTGAACCCAGCCAATTTTCTGGCAATGATGAAGCAAATCTAATGCTTTTTCGTCATTAGCTTCATCCATTAATACTTTTATTGTCTCAAGTGTTAACTCAGGCGTTTTAGCTTGCCTCAATAATCGCTTAAGAAATTTTCTTGATTTATTATCTTCATTTGAAGAAATTGCATAATAACTTCCCACTGGCGTTGGATAAAGAAACAATCCTTCTGCTAGAGAATACGTGCTCATATAATTCTACTCTCTACCCAACATAGGGTCTATTGATAGTAAAAGAGACTGAAGCAATAAAGAAACATCTTTTTTCTCTCTTGCATCAACAGCAAAAACAGCTGGTTTTAGGCCATATTTTTTTAATTACTGATGATAGTCATCATACTTCATGAAACATTGGGATGTCCTATCGCCAATCTTCATTCAGCACGGAGCGATTTATGGGAGCCCCAGTTCGTCCTGCGTCCAACTCAACTACGCAAAAAACACTGCTTCGTTAAGTCTACCTCAAATGACTTGACGGCTGTCGGGATAACTACTTGCCTCCTGAGCGAACTGACCAGTTCACTTCGGATTGGCGAATTTCCCTGTCGCCTACTGCCGACTAAAAATCATCACTTCGCTGCGCTCCGTTTCCCTGATTTTCAGCGACTGTAGGCGTGCCGCTTAAATCCATTTGAGTAATACCAATAGCAACTGAAGTATCAGCAAAAGAATCTAAGAAAAACTTCATGTCTTGAAAAGGGTCAGCGCACGTATTATCCAACAACAGTACAAGCCCTAAACCACCAACCGAAAGAATATCCCACATAAAGTCAAACCGTTCTTGCCCAGGCGTTCCATATAGATGAATTTTTTCTCCATCATCTAAATGCATAATGCCATAATCCATCGCCACAGTTGTTTCTGATTTCCTAGCTTTAGTCATATCACCTGCAGCTGCATCAGTTTTGATAGGCGGAACATCACTTATTGATTGTATCGCTGTTGTTTTTCCAACACCAACAGGGCCAGTAAAAATTATTTTATATTGACTCATATTAATTGTTTTATCTCTTAATTACGTAACTTACCTAAAATTTTAGCCAACAATCCTTTGGCTTTAGGTTTTTTAGCAGGAGTAACTACTGGTTTATTTAGCCTTTGCTGTTCTTGACCAACAAGGCCTAAAGCATGAGCGGCACTAATAAAGACAAACATATATTCTGGCTTTCGCTGAAAATCAGGGAAACGGAGCGCAGCGAAGTGATGATTTTTAGTCCGCAGTAGGCGACAGGGGAATTCGCCAATCCGAAGTGAACTGGTCAGTTCGCTCGGGAGGCAAGTAGTTATCCCGACAGCCGTCAAGTCATTTGAGGTAGACTTAACGAAGCAGTGTTTTTTGCGTAGTTGAGTTGGACCCAGGACGAACTGGGGCTCCCATAAATCGCTCCGTGCTGAATGAAGATTGGCGATAGGACATCCCAATGTTTCATGAAGTAGGAATGGCGCTCCTAATTTTTAACATCCATCATTAATATAGGACCACTCGTTAATACTGCAGCTATTTGTAGTGCATTCGGTGTAATCAACAAACGCGTAAAATTAGGCCATTGTTTTAAATGGGAATTATATACCTAAATCCGCAAACTTAATTTTAAGCCTTTTCCTCTAATCGCCATTTTTGGTTTTTCTCAACTTTTGTAGGCTTTTTATTCTCATATTTAACTTTTTCTTTTGGTTTGGCTAGTAAAACCTCTTTTAGGGCTTTTTCTATTTGTTTTAGGGTCGTCATAGTGATTTAGAATAAGGCAGTGATTTGATGTAGTCTTCCATAAATTGCCAGTCTGGTTGGGTGTTTTTTGTTGGTAATTTTATATTTATTTCCTTCATTCTTGTTTGACTGCATTTTCTGCCGTAATTATATCTATATTGTTCCAAATTAAGAATTGTTGTTAAAAATAGTGCAATATATTTATTCATTTCAAAATTTGGAATAAGTTTTTCCACGTGGTCGCTTGCTGAAAAATCATTTTCTTGATATGAACAATATCCTAAGACTGCACTATCAACTGTCAAACAACCACCTTTTTCAGTATAAAAATCATAAAAACCACCGGTGCCGTTATTTGTAGCCTGTGTTGTTACATAGGGCGATTTACCGTAACCCCAATCCTCTAAATCATGTATAGATGTTGTCTTGCTTCCTTTAATGTCAAATAATTCAATCAGTTTAAAACGCTTCCAATTTCTATCACTTATTTTTAATGAAGTCTTATTAATGGGTTCTCTTGAAATGTCTGTTAAAGTTTGTTGATAAAAACTAATTAAACTAGCCTTGGTATTAGTAGGTATTTTTTTTGGAATTAGAATATCTTTTAAGGTTTTGTTTGCCTGTCTGCCATAACTATATTTATATTTATTACTGCTGATACACTTTGCGTAATAAAGCATTTCAATAATGCTAAGTTGCTTTCTAGGTGTTAAAATAAATATATGAAACCCTGTGTAATATTCAATCGGTTGATAAAAAGTTGATAATACCGAACCGCCTAATGCAACTGATAAGGTGTGTTTTGAATTTAACTTTATGTCTAACTCTTTTTCTACAAAGGCAGACGCTCCATTATTATTTTCAGTTCTTGAAATAAACGGAATAGCGTTGTGGTTTGTGCTTTTAGTTTCTAATAGACTGATTAACTCTAGGCTATTTCCGTATTCAATATCAAAAATATCCGATATTTTTACTAACTTACTCATCGCAAAGCACTTGAGTGAAAATTTTATTTTTATGCAAAAAGGTTACATAATTTAAAATATCATCTTCAAAATCACGGTCAAACAGGCCAGAATAATCAGTATTCATATAAGCCTCCGCAACCCACTCATTATCGGCTGTAACGCACTTAGTAACACTAAATCCAGCCTCATTTTTTTTATTGTTATAGTTGGCAAGCCATTTTTGTTTTATATCTTTCCACGCACCGTAACCATCATACCTGCCTTGTATTTTTCGTTTAATAAACCCATCGTCTTTATAGTAGCCAAAATAAGTTTCTTTGGCCTTTGGGTGTGGCTTGTGAGCCGTAAATAACATAATGCACGAAACCACGCCTACTTTAGAGTTATGAAACAATTCATCAGGCATTGAAAAAACAGCCTCTAAAGAGTGTTTTTTTAGTAATTCTTTTTTAAACTCATAAACTTTTCCACTTGTGGCTAAAGCACTTTGCATTGGCACAATAGCGACACAGGTTCCACCATCTACTAAGCATTCTAAATTATTTAAGATAAATTCCAGTTCGTCATCATCGTGTTTTTTATCGGATTTATAAGGAGGATTTAAAAACCCAACAGTTGGATTTTTGGCTTTGACTTTTGTAATAACAGCATCATCAAAACAACTCCCCTTAATAATGCTAGTCTTGCCGTCTTGATGGATGTACATATTAGAAACTGCCAAAGCAAAAATTTTAGATTGAAATTCCACGCCTATTAACTGTTTTGATTTAATTTCTTTTATTTTTGTTTCATCGCCTTTGGCATCTTTTATCATCTTGCTCATTGCACTTATTAGAAACCCGCCTGTGCCTGTGCAGTTGTCATAAATAATAGAGTTTTTATTAACTTGTGCCAAATCAGAAAATAGCTCGGTAATATGTGGTGGAGTTAGAACAATACCTAAACTTTTATCGCTATTGGCATACCTTAAAAACTCAATATATAACTGCCCTAAAACATCAAAATATTGATGGCTTTTAATAAAGGTGTTGATATTGCCATCAATATCATCAATGGTTTCTTTTAAAACATTATCTTTTTGAGATAAAGAAGTATCGGTATTTATAAAACTAAACTGTGTGTTGAGATTTTTTAGTTTTTTATCGCCAATGTCGGCATTTTCCAATTCATTTGACACAGTTTGAGTGAGTGCTTTGGCTAGATTTTCAGGGGTTTTATGAGAGGCATAAGATTTTTGAAAAGCGTCATTTTCCAAGGCAATTAGAATAGCACTGATTAAAAGACTTCTTTCACTTCCTAAAACTTTATTTGAATGTAATTTTGCATTCAATATTTTAGTAAAATCTAGCAAAGCATTGTAATCTTGTCTAAATTTTTCAGGACTTTTTAAATAATTTTGTAAATATTCATCAACATTTAATAATTTATCACCAACAAAAGAAACTGCTTTTTTTTCACCTTTTAAATGTAGAAAGTGTGAAATCTTTAATTCTTGTTTTGTTTCACCACTGATGGCAATCGCCAAAACATCAAACTCTTTAGACATATAAGAAGCGTAGAGCAAAGCACCATCAACAGCAAAATCTTTATATTTATCTCTATTTTTGCTCTCGTGATATTTTGTTTTCGCTTTGCACTCAATAACAATCAACAAATCAGAGTTTGTTTTATAGGTGATTATAAATTCAGGATAGCCTTTTCCAAATCCGCCTTTTGATGCAGTTTTCAGCAGTTTATCTATTTTTGGATTATCGGAACTTTGCTCTTCAATTTCAACCTCTTTTAAAAACTGATTAAAGTGATTGCGTGTAATAATTTCTGTTTTTCTTTCATTTGCCATAATTACCCCGTCAATTCCTTGTAACTAATTCTATTATTGCCAATCCCTTTAAATAGCGATACCATTCTATCCTTGGTATCAATTTGACAATTACCCTCGTTTAATCTAAATACAAACTCATCAATATAGCGGTGCAAATGTTTGGTGCTGATATTATGGAATGTGCCGTTATACCCTCTTTTCAACACCGCCCAAACACTCTCAATGCCGTTGGTATGTGCCATGCCATTCACATACTCTTTGGCACTGTGATTAACGGTTTTGTGGCTAAAGCCTTGCAAACCTAAATATCCTCTAAAGTCATCAGTAATAACAGTGCTTTTTGCTTGAATATTGTTATGTATGTTACCTTGTAAAGTTGATTTATTCGTGCGATTGACAACCATCGCCTTAACTTTACCGCCCCTTTCTTTCATGCCAAATACGGCAGTTTTACCAACAGCACCACGACCAGAGTTTAACTTCTTATTGGCGTGCTTGTTTGCCTCTTTACCTCCGATATATGTTTCGTCTACTTCTACTATATTTGATAGTTTAAAACTACCTTGTGTGCAAGCGTTTCTAATTCTTTGTAGTAAAAACCATGATGATTTTTGAGTGGGTATTTTTGAGGCGTGCATAATAGTGTTGGTTTTCACTGTAAATTGTTTTCTACAATCTTTGTGCCAATAAGTATGTTTTTTAGATTTTTGTTTGCTTATGTTTTCAATGCCACCACAATGAGGGCAAATAGGCTCTTTATCCCATCTGATTTTTTCCAACCATTTGATAGATTTATGTTCAGTTGAAAACTCTGATAGTAATTCTATTATGCTGATTGTCTTTGCAGGTTTCATATTATCTTTATTATTTGATAGTGTTGCAGATTATTATACCACTTCTAAAATAAAAAATAACAGTGTTTAATTCTTATATGTAAAGGACTTAAGGTAGTTTTGCGGATTTAGGTATATAATTCCCTTTTAAATAGACAGGCTGATGAATATCAATAGCACTTGGGTAGCGTCCTTTTGATGTCCAAATCGCTACCTTCCAAAGTAACATATCAGCATCATAAAAATTTTCCATTTTGTCATTACATCCCACTTTAGCAGGATCCACAGCATTTAAAGAAACACTACTACCACTACCCGCCCATTGCTTCATTAAAATACCCGAAAAAGCTCTCAACTGAACATCTTTAGCATCTAGCCAGATTTCATGTGACTCAGGAAAAATAACCAATGGTTTCCAGTTTGCATTTAACTGAATAATGCGTTGTTTTTCTTTTGCAACTCGCAATGCAGACTGTATATAGCTCAAAAAATAATGCTTAGAATTAAATGAGGCAAGCAATACTTGTTCTTTATCTGAAAAATCAATGCCTTCAACATGCCCAATATAACTAGAAAAAACCTCATCTGTTAAATCTATTGCAGTTCTATGTTTTAGTGTTTTCTTTTTTTCATTTGAACTCACTGTATTTTGCTTAGGCTGCTGCTCGGTAGCAGCAGCCTTAGTTTCTGATAAATTTTTGGACAAATCAATGTCAGGACCCAACTCGTCAGCAATAACTTTAACTTGAGACTCAGCATCTTTATGCTCATCTTCTGAATTTATATTCGCTGATGTTGATACTGCGGCTATTACTCGTTTCTTTTTGCCTAAATCAGATTTTATCTGCTTTAGCGCCTCTGTTAGTCCTTCACTTTCAATAGGCTTTTTAACATAAATAGCGCCTTCTATAGAAACGGGTTGCAACGCAACAATAATAATAGGTCTATCAGGTGCTTTAGATTGCCTTTCTTCCAGTAGGTCTTTAAATTTCAAAAAATCCGCATCAATAATATCTATTTCTGCCTCTGCATCTGCAACCACAATAGCAATACCTTTACATGGCCCATTAAGATACATGGTCATCATTTTACTTGCTCTAGCATCCATACCATAGAGAGCAACTTTTATTGCTTGATTATTACTCTTCATTAATTTAACTCAGCAAAGTATTTGGCGGCATTCTGCCACTCATCTGTTATATCAATTTGATTATTCTACAATTGATTAGTCATTTTTTTATAAGCTAGGTAGCTCTTAGTTATGGTATATAATTCTAAAAGTTCAATTTGCAACTCTAGTCTCTCAGGCATTTCAAGAATCCCGCCTTCCAAAACTTCCATTGCCTGTTCTAATTGACTATATTCAATATAATCATGCGCAAGGCTTAACACATCATATTCTGAATTAACTTTTGCTGCCTCTTTTATTAGCGCTAAAGAGCTTGTTAACCCAGTAGTGAAAATAGAATATTGGTTCCCAATTAATAAAGTCTCTTCATATGTTGCTAAATAAGCCTCTATTTTAGCCGCCTCTTGCTCTGCTAAAACCGTCATTACTTCTGTTGCTATTCGTAGACTAAAAGCGCTTCCTTTACCATTTAATATATAAAAAAGGTCAATAAGTGCAGCATAAAGCTGTTCAGAAAGCTTATTTTCAAAGCAATGATAAATCCTTTGCAAATGAAACATCAATCGCTTAGGTGATCGACACACTTTATAAACTAACTGCCGATACAACGAATCGCTTACTTGCTCGGAGTCTGTCCACACGACCGCATTAACTTTAAAATTAATAGCAGAGCCAACATGACTGACTTCCTTTCCATTTTCATTAACAAACAACGAATGAGCAGGTAACATTTTTATTCCCGTATTATCTCGATAATAAATTGATCATTAAAAAATCTTAATAAAATAAAGTATTTCCTGTTTTAAATGTAGAAACACAATATAGGTTCATACTCTGATTCTAAAAGGTCATTTAACTGGGGTCAAGTAAGCTTAGTGTGTTTTATAAAATCTCGGAAATAGTCAGCAAAAAACAAAACATACAATTATTTATTTTAATAATTGAATCACTACCCAATTATTTTTATGCTGTCCTGGTTTTTCCAACGAAAATATAAGCAATAATAAATGCTAAACCACTCAGTAAGGCAGCAAAGCTAAACACCCAGTTCGCCCCGTAAACATCCCACCCGTACCCACTATATAAACCACCTACCATACCTCCTAAACCAAAACTCAAACTACTATAAAGCGCTTGCCCTTTGCCTTGATGGTGCTCACTAAAATACCCTTGAACTAAGTGCATTGCTGCAACATGTGCCGTACCAAAAGTTGCCGCATGCAATATTTGCGCAAATAACAATAAAGCCATATCATCCGCCATCCAAGCAATTAATAACCAACGAATAACAGCTAAAAAACAACTCACCAACAAAATACTGCGTAATGAAGCAAACTTTAATAAGCGCCGCATAAAAATAAAAACAATAATTTCCGCAGCGGCACCTAAAGACCATAATAAGCCAATCACAGTAGCTGAGTAGTCATATTCTTTTAAATAAACCGAGAAAAACACATAGTAAGGTCCATGTGATGCTTGCAACAGTAGGTAAACTAATAAAAACGCGATAACTTCTGGCTGTTTTATAATTTGCCCAACACCAACCACTGCTTGGCTTGCTTTAGCAGTAATGACCTCCGGGGTAATCATCGCAATCAGCCAAATACTACTAAGTATCGCAACAATAAGTACAGGTAGTAACTTAATCGGATATAAATCTAATAAATAACCGACACCTAAAACAGTGACAATAAAACCAATAGCCCCCCACACTCGAATATCACTGTACCGGTGCGGTTCATCTTTTAAATGATGCAGGGTTGCCGCTTCAAATTGTGGCAAGGTTGCATTCCAAAAAAAGCTAAAACAAACTGTTACTATTGCATACCATTGATAAGAGGTCTCGTACAAAAATCCGGCAAATAATACCGCCGCTAAGAATGAGGCTATTCGAATAATACGCAGACTGCGCCCAGTATAATCAGCAATCCAACCCCATACATTAGGTGCAATAATTTTTGTTCCTACCATAAAAGCAGTCAATTCACCAATTTCAGCCGCACTAAAGCCACTATCTTTTAAAAACAAACTCCAAAAAGGTAAAAAGCCTCCTAAGGTTGCAAAGTAACAAAAATAAAAGGCAGATAAGCGCCAATGTGGGACTTTATTTTTCACTTAATAGAGCTTCTATAACGCTATTACTTAACAGCATCTAAGGCCTGGCTTACATCAGCAATAATATCTTCAATATTTTCAATACCAACTGATATACGAACTAAATCTTTGCTGACTCCCGCCTTTTTTAGCTCTTCATCATTTAATTGCCGATGTGTTGTTGAGGCAGGATGACAAGCCAATGATTTTGCATCGCCAATATTAACCAAACGAAGAATCATTTGTAGGGCATCAATAAATTGCTCACCTGCTTTTTGACCAGCAACTAAACCAAAACTTAAAATACCCGAAGCCTTTCCATTAGAAATTTTTTGGCAGTTTTCATAATATTCACTGTCTTTTAACGCAGCATAATTTACCCATGCTATTTTTTCATGATGACTTAAATAATGCGCTAATTTTTCTGCATTTTCGCAATGGCGCTCCATGCGTAAACCAAGAGTTTCTAAGCCTTGTAAAATTTGAAATGAATTCATAGGAGAAATTGCTGCACCGGTATTTCTTAAGGGTACAACACGACAACGCCCAATATAAGCCGCCTCTCCCAAAGCCTCAGTATAAACAACGCCATGATAAGAAGGATCTGGCTCATTTAACATAGGAAAGCGTTCTTTATTTGCAACCCAATCAAACTTCCCCGAATCAATAATAATCCCACCTATTGAGGTTCCATGCCCACCTATATATTTAGTTAAAGAATGCACAATAATATCAGCACCTAAATCTATTGGTCGACACAAATAAGGGGTTGCTACCGTATTATCAACAATCAGAGGAATACCATGTTTATGCGCAATAGTCGCTAAACGTTCAATATCAACAATATTTCCCGCAGGGTTCCCTATCGACTCACAAAAAATAACTTTAGTATTTTCATTGATCGCTTGCTCAAAGCCATCAAAATCATCAGCTGAAACCATCGTGACATCAATGCCTTGCCTAGGTAAAGAATGCGCAAAAAGATTATACGTCCCACCATATAACTGGCTAGTACTAACAATATTACTTCCCATCTCACAAATACATTGGATAGCATAAGTAATAGCCGCCATTCCTGATGCTAATGCCAAGCCAGCAATACCACCTTCCATTGCCGCGACACGCTGCTCCAACACATCTGTTGTCGGGTTCATAATGCGCGTATAAATATTACCAGGGACTTTTAAATCAAATAAATCTGCGCCATGCTGGGTATTATCGAAAGTATAGGAGCTGGTTTGGTAAATAGGGACTGCAGCGGCTTTAGTCGTTGCTTCTGAAGTATATCCATGATGTAATGCTAATGATTCAAGTTTCATACTTTACCTACCTTATAAAATTAAAAAAGCCCTGCTGATGCTATTTTATTACTAACGCAAAACAGGCAATGTGGAATTTACATCATAATTTTGTGCTCTATGACGTAATAAATGATCCATTAATACAATAGCCATCATTGCTTCTGCAATAGGCGTGGCACGAATACCCACACAAGGATCATGGCGACCTTTTGTAACCACTTCAATCGCCTCACCTTTTCGGTTAATACTGCGTCCTGGTAGGTGTAAACTCGATGTAGGCTTTAATGCAATACTCGCTGTAATATCTTGCCCACTCGATATACCCCCTAAAACTCCCCCCGCATGATTACTTAAAAAGCCTTCATCAGGTGTCATTTCATCCCTAAAATCAGTGCCTTTTGCCGTAACACAATCAAAACCATCGCCAATTTCCACACCTTTTACTGCATTAATGCTCATCAAAGCGTGTGCTAAATCCGCATCTAAGCGATCAAAAATTGGCTCACCTAAACCCGGTGGTACATTAGTAGCAATAACATTAACCTTTGCACCAATAGAATTACCTTCTTTACGTAAAGCATCCATATAGGCAACCAATTCCGCTTCTTTGCTACTATCAGGACAGAAAAACTCGCTATTCTCCATTGCAGACCAATCAATAGTTTCAATTTTAATCGGCCCTAGTTGCGCTAAATAGCCACGAATTTCAATACCCAACGCTAGGTTTAAATATTTCTTAGCAATAGAACCAGCGGCTACTCGCATAGCTGTTTCTCTCGCAGATGAACGCCCGCCCCCTCGATAGTCTCTAAAACCATATTTATGATCATAGACATAATCCGCATGTCCTGGCCTGTAAGTTTCAGCAATATTAGCGTAATCTTTGGAGCGTTGGTCAGTATTTTTAATCAACAAACCAATCGGGGTTCCGGTTGTTTTTCCTTCAAAAACTCCCGATAGAATTTCTACTTGATCAAGCTCTCGTCGCTGTGTTGTGTGCCGTGATGTACCAGGGCGACGACGATCTAAATCTACTTGTAACTCTTCTGCACTAATCTCTATTCCTGGCGGACAACCATCTATCGTTGCACCCAAAGCAATACCGTGGCTTTCACCAAAGGTTGTCACTGTAAATAATTTCCCTATACTATTCCCTGACATACTTAACCCATTGCCTTTTTGAATTGTTCATTAAATGTAAAAACTTGCTCTGCTGTTAGTAAGAAGACTCCATCTCCACCCTGCTCAAATTCTAACCAATAAAATGGGATATTAGAAAACTGACTTTTTAAGGTTTCTGCACTACTGCCCACTTCAATAATTAATATTCCTTGCTCAGTTAAATACTCAGCGGCATCAAACAAAATTTTAATGACTAAATCTAAACCACTTTCGCCACCAGTAAAACCCATTTCAGGTTCAGCATGAAATTCATCCGGTAATTGCTCCCATTCACTAATTGCCACATAAGGTGGGTTAGAAACAATTAAGTCATATTTTTGTGCAGGTAAAGCTGAAAATAAGTCAGACTGATATAAACTTAACTGATCTTCAAGTTTATGCTTAGCCAAATTGATTTTAGCAACCTCTAAAGCATCAGTAGATAAGTCAACCGCATCAATATGCGCATCAGGAAAAGCATAAGCGCAAGCAATTGCAATACACGCACTACCTGTACACAAATCTAATACCCTATGAACTTTATCAGGATCTACCCACGGAGAAAATTGCTCCTTAATTAATTCAGCAAAAGGAGAGCGCGGCACTAAGACTCGCTGATCAACATAAAATGTTAACCCTGCAAATACCGCTTCTTGCATTAAGTAAGCTGAGGGAATGCGCTCATTAACCCGCCGATTAATTAAATCAGTAATTTTTACACGCTCAACTGGCGTTAATTTACTACCAAAATAGCACTCAGCTAAATCATAAGGCAAATATAAGCTATGTAAAACCAAGGCAGCGGCATCATCAATCGCTGTCGCTGTACCATGCCCATGAAAGAGCTTGGCATCAGTAAATTGGCTAGCACCCCAGCGTATATAATCTCTAATCGTTTCTAATGTTTGCATCGTGTTGCTAATAACAAAAAATAATAGTGTTGCATCTAATTTTAAACTAAATTGCTCGTTATACAGAAAAAAGTTTACTTTACCCTTCTCTTAATACTGCTATATTGGCAAGCTCTATTAATATTTTTAATTCTTGTGCCGTTATACTTCGCGCGGTCACGAATGCGAAGTATATAGCTTTCACCCCGCTTACCTTTAGCTAAAAAACAACCCAGAGCTAACGTATGATTAACGACTTTTTACCCACCAAAGCACAGCATACAATCAACACTTTAACGACTGACGCAAGTAAAAGTATTGATTTAAAAGTAGGCCAACAAATTGATGCCAAAATTTCTAGTATCAATCAGCAAAAAACAGCGATACAGCTATCTATCGGTAATAAACGTACGGATGTTGTTATTCATAACGAAACAACCGCAAGTAAGCTACAAGCACAACAATTACAGTCAGGACAAAATATAAAATTAGTGATGACTAAACTTCAGCCACAGGCTGAATATAAAATACTTATTCCTAATCAAGAATCTAAAAACTCCCCTACACTTAAAGCAGCCATACAAAATACCCCTAAAAGTACTCCTGCTAACTTACAAACTCCGGATAATGCAAAAAATCCATTATTATCCAAGCTATCACTCGATCAAAAAATCACTGCCACGGTGCTTGCCAATGATAAAAACTTAACACTTAAACTTTTCACCCCGAAAGCGATCACACTAGAATTTCCTAAATCTAGTTTAGCTAAAGCAACCAGTAATATCACCCTACAAGTCACTAAAACAGGTGATCAGCCACAATTTAAAATACTAGCTGCTCCCACTAAAGAAGAGTCCATTAATAATGCTTTAAAAGAGTTATTACCTAAAGAGCAATCAAGCTCAGTGATGCTAAATCAATTAGTAAAAAACTTAGCGACAAACGAAAGTGTTCCTGATGCATTAAAACGCTTGGCACAAGATATATTAAGAAACTTACCAAGCAAACAACAATTAACCGAAGGGGCACAACTGAAAAAGAATATTGATAATAGCAGTCTGTTTTTAGAAGCTAAATTAGCCGATGGCAAACAAACAGCAGACTTAACGCCAGATTTAAAAACTAAAATAACCCAGTTAATAAACGCTTTACAGCAGGAACCAGCGACTTCTAGTAAAAATAGCTCATTACAGGAGTTACAAACAAAATCTGAGGGTGCACTCCAATGCCAGTAAGTTAAGCGTAACTAATTAATTACAAAGAGCTTTTATAGGCTGAAAAATGAATATCATTCTTAAAGCTCTTTAATGCTCTCGGCGCAGACCGCCCAACTCTAAGGGCTTCTATAGTGACAGAAATATAGTCAATAACTTGTTCAATTCTTTGCAAAATGTCCTTGTGTGCATCAAGAATAAAAGTAACGAGTCGATGCTTCCTTTTTGACAAAGCTTGGGCTGAATTTACTTGGTAATTTAACTCTAAATCATGAGTTCTTTTATCCACTTTTTTTGTGCGGCTATTTCCATCAAAGCGGTTAAATTTGAGGCAACTATTTTGGCATAAAAATCTTGCTGAATTGACACAACAGATTTGCCTGAAAAGTTCTCAATTTCTACCCACTGTTTTAGGCGTTTATAATTTTCTTCAATGCCCCAGCGAAGATAATATAACTCCTTAAATAAGTCCACTTCATAGGCTTCGCAA
>JAJJBE010000257.1 GCA_020996635.1 Bathymodiolus brooksi methanotrophic gill symbiont | reverse complement strand
AATATATCGAGGTTTTTTATAACCGTAAACGACGTCATTCAGCGAATGATTACAAGTCACCTGCTGATTACGAAATGTCGCTAAAAGCAGCTTAATTTTGTGTCCATAAAAGTGTTGACACATCACAATGCCATCATCGATAGTGCGTACTATCACTTCAAAATCAGAATTATTTTCAATATAAAGGTATTGGTTAGGGTGCCATAGTTCAACTAAAGGTCCTGAAAGCTTATAAAAAGTGCTACCATCTTTTTGCCATGATTCCATATCATTGCCATGGGTTTTCCAAAAGTCAGCAGGTAAAGCCGTTGCACCGTGATAAAGCAGGTCGATATCATCGAGTGTTTGATCACTATGGTAATCTTCCGCCGTTAGCTCTAAAGCTGGGGCTTTGATACGCATATTAATATCTTTAGAGACTAAAATAACGGAAGTTTCTGGGTGTAGCTTGGTTAAAGCGAGCACGATATTAAGGGTAGAATTATCAGCAAGATGCCCGGGCATAGAAGTAGGCAAGGATGAATCTATATGCTGTGTTTGGAAATACAAGCGCCCCTCAAGTGCGTTTTCTTTTTGTCCTGAACTTTGTAACTGGGATAGGGGCAAACCTTCATTAATATCCTTTTGGTTAGTTCCTTTAAGTAAATCATCAATAAAGCGGCTAACTTGCCTTACATTTTGTGAGACTTCAGATAAGCCTTTTTTGGCATGGTCTAATTCCTCAAGCACCACCATGGGTATAAAAATACTATGCTCTTGAAAATGAAATAGTGAGGCAGGGTCATGCATCAATACATTGGTATCTAGGACAAATAGTTTTTTTGAATCATTAATATTCATGAGTTATGCTCCTAATCGCTGAAAATCAGGGAAACGGAGCGCAGCGAAGTGATGATTTTTAGTCCGCAGTAGGCGACAGGGAAGTTCGCCAATCCGAAGTGAACTGGTCAGTTCGCTCGGGAGGCAAGTAGTTATCCCGACAGCCGTCAAGTCATTTGAGGTAGACTTAACGAAGCAGTGTTTTTTGCGTAGTTGAGTTGGACGCAGGAC
>JAJJBE010000233.1 GCA_020996635.1 Bathymodiolus brooksi methanotrophic gill symbiont | reverse complement strand
GCTAATTTAATAGCAGATTCTTTAAATTCGAGCGTGTAAGTATTTAGCTTTTTCTTAGTCATTTTGGGTACTCTATATTGAGGGGGTAAATCTTAGTTTTTGTGTCCTAAATAGTGTATCCACATCAGTTTTGAAAGGCGATATCTATCGATAAATGAAAAGCTGTTTAGGGTGTTATTTAACTCTTCATAAATATTTTTTATTGAATTTTCCACTGCTTTATGCTTACCATTGATTATGCTAATATAAGGGCTTATACTAACATCATCAATGGGTTAACCTTAACTTACTGGCATTGGGGCAATCCCTTGTGGTTGCCCATTAATGACACAATCATCAGTTTCGTAGCCCGTATGGAGGCACGTAATACGGGCTACGCGATAAATGTCGGCTTAAGTCTTTTTTATATACTTTAACCACTGCAGTGCGGATTTTTTAGTTTTTGAAAAAGTAACTGCATGTTTAAAAGCTTGCTTAGCTAAAGAAGGCTTTTCCATTTCATAATGGCTTAAACCCAATAAAATATAAGCTTCCCCTTTATTTTTTAATCCACCTTTATTAATCGCTTGCTTGATGGACTTAATTGCCGCTGGCCAGCGCTCTTGCTCGACATGAATGCGCCCTAGTTGCAGATAAAGCTCGCCTTTTTCATTTAATGCCGATGATTTTTCTAAGGCGTTAATTGCCTTTTTATATTCCCGTGCGCCTGTCCAAGCATGAGCTAGCATTTCCCAGTGTTTTGAATTGACTTTAATGCTTTTTGTCTTCAATGCTTGGGTTAATAGTTCAGCTGCTTGGTAAGGTTGCTGTTTAAAAATATATAAATTAAACAGCTGTAATAATTCTGCCTCAGAAAACTTAAAGCCTTTTTTATAGGCCATATGTTGAATGCTGAGTGCTTTAGAAAACTGTTTTAATTGTTGGTAAACCGTACCTAGCTGTTGCCAGTAAGTTTTTTTATTAGGGTAACTTGTAATGAGTTGACGAAGAATCTTTGCAGCGGGTGCATATTGATCAAGTTCGTAATAAAGTGCTAAGTTAAGCTGAAGCCATGCTTCATGAGGGTTTTTACTTTGTTTGATGGCTTGTTCAATATAGGGAAGGGCTTTTTTATAGTGTTTTAATTGTGCGTGTGCATTGGCGAGTAACGCTAAAATTTGTGCATCTTTTTTACCTTGGTACTGAGCAAGGGTATCAATGGTTTTTTGATACAACTCTGTTGCCATATAAAGCTGGCCTAAATTGAGCAAAACATTTTGCTGTTGATTTTCGGGTAATGCATGCGTTGATAGGCAGTGTAATAAATGCTGTGTCGCTTCTTTATATTGATTTTCTAATGCATAGACCGAAGCAAGACTGCGTAGCGTTAAAGCTTGGGAGTAACTGTTTTCTTTTAAATCAGGTAATAATTTTTTTAATTTCTGCCGTGCTTGTGGATATGCTTGGCTGGTAATCAGCTCTTCTGTTTTACTGAGTTGCTTGTATAGCCAAGGTGAAATTGTGGGTGATTTTTCTTGTTCAGCAAAAATATTACTACTAATTGATAAAAAAACTAATAAGCTGAGGGAAGGTAATAATTGTTTCATAAAATTAACGGCTCAATTTAAATTCTAATGTTTGTGAGGCTTTTTGCTCGTAAGCTTGACCTTCTACAATATGAGGTTTAAATTTCCAGCGCTTAATCGCTCTTAATGCGGCAGAATTAAAAATTTTATTTGGCATAGATTGAATAACCACAGGGTCTTTCACTAAGCCTTCTGTAGTAATAATAAATTCAACTTTCACCCATCCCTGTATACGACGATTAGCGGCGCGACGAGGGTAAATAGGGGGGATTCTAACTAAAGGAATGACAGAGGTACTGATTTTTCCTGCCCCCATTTTTATGCCACCTAAATTAGATCCATTAAAGCTGCTGGCTTGTATGGGCATATCTAATTTTGGCATAGACATGCTAGGCGCGGATTTTTGGCTAACTTGAGTCGTTTGTGTTTTTAATGCAGGTTGCTTGGGACGTTGTTTCGGTTTGGGTTTTTTGGGTATTTTTCTATCTTTAGTCTGTAATTGAGAGTCGCGTTTTAAACGCACAAATTCAGTCATGACTAAATTATCAGTTTCTTTTATACCCTGTAAATTATTACGAATCATTGCCTGCATACCCCAAAAAAGAGCGATGGCAATGCTACTTCCAGCAATAAAGGCAATTAGCAAACGTGTCATTATTGTGTTGTCGCTTCAGTCGCAATCGCTGCGTTTGTGATACCTGCTAAACGTACCTGGTCCATAACTTGCACTAGCACATGGGTTTTGGTTTCGCGGTCAGCAGCAATAATCACTGAGCCTAAAGGATTTTCGGCATGTAAACGAGCAACATTAGGGCGTACTGCGCGAATATCAATTAAACGTTTATCTATCCACACATCGCCATTCGGTTTTATGCCAATAATAATATTACCTTTTGCTTTAGTCTCGGATGTTTTGGCATTAGGGCGGTTAACATCAATTCCAGATTCCTTAACAAAAGAGGTGGTAACGATAAAAAAGATCAGCATAATAAAAACAATATCCAGCATAGGAGTCATGTCTATATCAGCACTTTGGTCGATAGATGAACGATTAGCTCTGCGGCGCATAAGTAGGTGTTAGTGATATTTTAATAAATCAGCCAAGTGATGAGATTCATCATTGACACGTTCTTCAATTAATTTGCTGAAATATAGCCCCGCAATTGCGATAACCATACCAGCCATTGTTGGGATTGTTGCTTTTGATACCCCAGCAGCCATTGCACGAGCATTGCCTGTTCCTATTATAGCCATCACATCAAAGACATGAATCATTCCTGTTACCGTGCCTAAAAGACCTAATAAAGGGCAAAGAGCGATTAATATTTTGATAGCGGATACGCCGCGACTCATCTCGATAAGAGCCTCAGAAATCAATGCTTGGCGTATAAATAAAGCATGAGCCGAATTTTTATCGTCTCGCTGTTGCCATTGGTTTAGGTAGTTAATGCGTAGCTCTGGGTAACTGGCTTTAAAAAACATTAAACGCTCAATAATTAAGCTCCATAATGCAACGGCCACCATTAAAATCACCCACAAGATGTTGCCACCTAGCTGCATAAATTGGCTAAGCTCACTAAACGCAGACATTATTTTCCTGCGCGGCGGCTCATGATGCCGGCGCTTTGCTCATCTAAAATTTGCACCAACATTTTGCTACGCGTTGCGACTAAGTTATATAAAAATAACAAAGGAATCGCAACACATAAACCTAGCATTGTTGTGACCAATGCTTGCGAGATACCATCCGCCATTAGTTTAGGGTCGCCAGTGCCAAATAAGCTAATAGATTGAAAAGTCGCAATCATACCGGTTACTGTACCTAATAAACCTAATAATGGTGCTACCGCTGCAAATAGCTTGATAATGGATAAGCCTTTTTCTAAAGCAGGGACCTCGCGAGTAATGGCCTCATCTAAAATAAGTTCTAGTGTGTCTGTGTCTTGCTCAGATGTTTGCTCGGTTGCTAAAAGCACACGCCCTAGTGGGTTATCATTACTGGCATTAGGTAAAGTGATTTGTTGTTGCATTTTTTGCCCAGTTTGTAACAGAACAATTAAGCGGAAGAGGGCAAGCATAAGCCCTATAGCTCCCATAGTTAAAATTATATAACCAATAATGCCGCCTTGGTGAATGCGTTCGCTAGTATCTGGGGTTTGAATTAACAGGCTAAGCATTACACCGCGAGTAGGGTCAACCGCGAGAGTCGCCAAACCAGACGTTGTTGCACTAAAGTCTTCAATTAAATTTAAATATTGGCTGCTCGGTTGGCGTGGCAAGCTGACTAATGAGTCTGTTTCAGAGGAGTAGCGTAAATAACCACCATTAGCAAGCGTATTAAAGGTTCCAATACGGATAATTTCAGCCGATTCACGTAAGCCAGCCGCAGTTTCAATTTGGCCGTTAAAACGCACAACTTTAGCAGACTCGGTCATCTCATGTTGCAGCGTAAACCATAAGTTTTCTAACTGTTCAATACTTGGCAATGCTTTACTATCAGCTAATTTTTTTAAGCGATCAGTACGATTAGGATATTGTGCGGAAATAAGTGACTCTGTTAATTCAGCGATTAAATCTCCTGATGTTTGGCGCGCAACACCAAATAACTCGCCTAATACACCGCTACGATCTTTTAGTTTTGTTTCTAGCTCACTTAATACTTGTTCGTTCGCTTGTAGGGTCGATTTTAATCGTCTACTGCGTTTATCTTGTGTAGCCAATTCCGCTTTAGCTGTATTTAATAATTTTTGTTGATTTTGTTTTTCCGCTAAAAATTCAGTTTCACGTGTTTTATTTAAACTACGTTCTTGGCGTTGTGTTTTTTTAATGTCCGTTAACAATTGGCTTAAGCTTTGCTCGGCTGCCCATAAATGACTACTGAGAAGTAAGCTGGTAATGATGAGTAATAGTTTCATTAGTTAGCCTCCGTTGCTGCATTAATAGGCAGTGCTAATAAGTTGGGGGCTGTTTCTTTACGTGCCATTCTTAATCCCTGGCGGACTGAATTTGTGTGTGATGAATCTAAGGTCTGCCAACGTTTTTCTTGTGCATTCCAAAAACCAGTTTCACTTGCGTCTAAGCGTTGATAATACAAAGCAATACGACCTAAGCGCAAGAAATCAACCGAACTGTCTTGTCCATCTAACTCAATATTGCCGCGATAAGCTTCTATGGTATTGCCGTAACTATTTTCTATTTGATAGGCTTCAATAAGGCGACGAAATTTTTCAGCCGTGGTCACATCGGCGCGGGACATCATGGCTTTTAGCTTTTGCAAACGTTCTTGGCGTTCTTTGGGCAAAAAAGGCAAATCTAAAGCAACAAACTGCTCTAAACTTTTTTGCATATTAATAATTAAAGGCACAATCTCGCGTTGCGTGATTTCAATCTGCTCTAGTTGTTGTATGAGTGATTGTTTTTCTTGTTCTTGCGATGCTAATAAAGTGTCTAAATGAGCATTGTAGCTTAAGAGGGTTTTTGTTTGGCGTTTAGCGGCGCGGTATTGTTCTAACATCTTGCGCGTACGGTCATCTAAAGTATTGATCTTTTTTTGCGATAGGACGGCGGCAGAGTGGGTGCTATTTTCTACTTGAACCGCCTGAGACAGTGTATTTGCAGTCAAAGAAAGAGGCGATAAACTAAAAAAGAGAGAGCTGACTATAACTGAGTAATGACGAGGCAAAAAACGCATAGAAAAGACTTGTTTTTATTAGGCTAAAAAGATTTAAAACTTTAACACAGCTAGATAAAAAAACAACGTGGGATATGGTTTACTTTTTATGGGGAATGATAATAAGGGATGTTTTATAAAATACTTTGTCATAAGTAATAATAGGCATGGATTCAATTTCAGCTTGAGCCATCAGCATACGGTCGAATGGGTATATTTACTCCCATGAGGTAAGTTCTTGCTCTGATGAGGGCTCAAAAAACTATCGCTAAGAGAGCCTTTTAGTAGGCCTGCTTCTTATGCTTGATTGTTCTTTATTAACACCTAAGCAAAAATAATGAATTACATCATAAAGTTCAGCAGGCTTATTTTCTGGGATAGAGTTTAATTCTTGCATAATCTGTTGTTGTAACATGACGGCCAGACTCCTTTGGTTGAGTATAGGGTACGAATCATTCATTCGTACCCTATCTACTTTATATAATATTTATGAGGTATGATGTGGATACACTATTTAGGACACAAAAACTAAGATTTACCCCCTCAATATAGAGTACCCAAAATGACTAAGAAAAAGCTAAATACTTACACGCTCGAATTTAAAGAATCTGCTATTAAATTAGCCTGAGATTCTGATGAATCTATCCCTCAAATCGCTAAAAATTTGGGCGTTAATTCCAACACTCTTTATACTTGGGTTCATAACGCTTCAAAACCCAAGGGTAATACTAACGTGGCTAGCAACGAGTCGAATGAAAATGAAATAAAACGATTGAAAAAACAAGTCCTTAGATTGAC
>JAJJBE010000051.1 GCA_020996635.1 Bathymodiolus brooksi methanotrophic gill symbiont | reverse complement strand
CTTTTTTGGTTCATACGGTACTTGAATGGTTTGATCAATGCTATGCGCTAGTCAGAAATGAGTTAAGCAGCAGAAAAACATTTTTTGACGATATAAGAGCGCTTACTCGCTACATGCAGTTTGATAGCTGGCAATCATTACTGAAATTTATGCTAGAAGGATTGGAGGTTCCGATACCAATAATAGGAGAAAACCTAAATTGAGAACTGCTGGATAAATACTTAACTAATTACAGTCTCAATATTTACACCAATAAAACAATATAGATCATCGTAGAATACTGCTTTCTGATTAAAATACGCAATTATTCCCCTATAAACAATTACCCCCCTTCAGATACATGAAAATATCTCTCATTATCCCCACTTATAATCGATCAGAGCTTTTAGCTCGTGCTTTACTATCAGTTTTTGCGCAAACAACTCTACCCGACGAGGTTATTGTTATTGATGATGGATCTACAGATGATACCCAAGAAATGCTACAAAAGAGCTTTCCGCAAGTGACTTACCTTTATCAAGAAAACAAGGGTGTCAGCAGTGCTAGAAACATTGGAATCAAACACTCAAGCGGTAATTGGATTACTTTATTAGATTCAGATGATACGTGGATTAAAACTAAACTAGAACAACAAGTTGCCGCATTAAAAAAAGCACCTGAAATGAAAGTTTGTCATACTGAAGAAATTTGGATTCGTCATGGTATACGCGTAAATGCTATGAATAAGCATAAAAAATCAGGTGGCTGGATTTTTGCACAATGTTTACCTTTATGTGCGATGTCACCCTCTTCAATTATAATTCATCGCTCTATTTTTGATGAGCTTGGAGTTTTTGACGAGAGTTTGCCTGCTTGCGAAGATTATGACCTATGGTTGCGCATTAGTAACTATTACCCCGTGTTATTTATTGAACAACCGCTAATTAATAAATATGGCGGGCATGAGGATCAGCTATCCCACCAATACTGGGGCATGGATCGATTTAGAATTAAAGCATTAGATAAGCTACTTAAACATGAAGAGTTAAGTGTTGATAACCGACAACTGGTCACAAGAATGCTCTTAAAAAAAGCACGTATTTTTCAAAAGGGAGCAGAAAAAAGGGGTAAACTTGAATCGGTCACTTATTATCAGTCTTTAATTGATACTTATACTCAAGCTACTTGAAGGTGCTTGCTTAATGGAACTGTGATCTTTAGTCGCAGAATACCTTGATATGCGATTGCAGCGGCTAAAGACCGCTGTTCCATTTAGTTAAAATCACGCATCTTCATTTATTTTGGGTATATAAGTAGTCCCAAATATTTAATTTAACGTTTTGTAAGGGCAACCACAAGGGATTGCCCCAATGCCAGTAAGTTAAGCGTAACATATTAATACCAATAGAGTTTTTTGGTATAAAAACGAGGTTTTTTAACCACTCTAATAACATCAATCCTTTAGAAGCTAAAGTTTCTCTTATATTTCGACAAAAAAAGTATTTTAGTTATTAAATATCAATTACTTGCGCTTAACTTACTGGCATTGGGGATTGCCCCTACCTATTTTCTTACCCAGTATTTGCAACCATTAAAGCAATTAGCTTATCTGTATAAACAACACAATAACAAAATACTTTCACTCATAAATCACCTATCTCTATGTTTAACATTGCTCTTTTTGAACCTAAAATCCCACAAAATACGGGAAACATCATTCGACTTATTGCTAACAATGGTTGCCATCTACATTTAATTGAACCGCTAGGATTTAATTTAGAAGAAAAAAGTTTACGCCGCTCTGGCTTAGATTACCTGGATTTAGCCAACATCACCCAACATAAAAATTACGCGGACTTTTTAAACACGATGCAAGGTCATCGAATATTAGCAATAACAACAAAAGGCACAGGCTCTTATGCTGAAATGAGTTATCAAAAAGGCGATGTTTTATTATTTGGCTCTGAGACCGCAGGTTTACCTCCCGATATTCAACAAAACATCCCAGCTAAACACCAACTTAGAATCCCAATGCAGCCTAATAACCGCAGCATGAACCTATCTAATACCGTTGCTATCGTCAGTTACGAAGCATGGAAGCAGCATAGCTTTATGCGAGGGAAATAATATCTACAAAAAAGGCCGCATTATTTGCAGCCTTTTATGCCTCTATTATTTTTAATGCCTATTTAATAACGACAGGCTTAAGCTTCCATATTTCATCACTATAATTTTGAATTGTTCTATCCGTTGAGAATTTCCCACTATTCGCTGTATTCATAATACTCATACGTGTCCAACGCTCTTTATCTTGATATGCAACTTCTACTTGCTGTTGCATATCAACAAAACTACGAAAATCCGCAATTGTCATCCAAGGGTCGTTTGAACTTTTGATTGAGTTAATAACATCATCAAAAATACCAGGTTCAAATTGATTAAAATGTCCACACTCAAGAAGCTTCATCACTCGCTTCAAATCATCATCCTGATTAATCATTTCTAGTGGGTTATAGTGTGGGCGCAGCGCTTCCACTTCACCTTCAGTTAAGCCAAATAGAAAAAAGTTATCGTCACCAACCTCTTCTCTAATTTCTATATTTGCTCCATCCAAAGTACCAATAGTTAATGCGCCATTCATCATGAACTTCATATTACCAGTTCCAGATGCTTCTTTTCCTGCCGTAGAAATTTGCTCTGATAAGTCAGCTGCTGGACAAATTTTCTCCATTGCTGAAACGCGGTAGTTTGGTAAAAACATTAAACTTAATTTATCGCCTACATCTGGGTCATTACTTAAAACCTGTGAAATATTATTAATTAATTTAATAATACGTTTTGCCATGTAATAACCAGGCGCGGCTTTGCCCCCAATTAAAACACAACGATTCGTCCAATTTTCTGTATCTCCACGTTTAATACGATCATAAAGATGTATCACATGCAAAACATTCAATAATTGACGTTTATATTCATGAAATCGCTTTACTTGAATATCAAATAAAGCATTTACATTTAAGTCAATATCATACTCAGCTTTGCTGTAGTCAGCTAAAACTTGTTTTGCATTATTCTGTAATGAATACCATTTTTTACAGAATTTTTTATCATCAATAAAAGCTTCTAATTTTTTTAATTCCGACAAATCAGTAACCCATTTATCACCGATTGTTTCAGTAATAAAGCTCGCTAATTCAGGATTGCAACCTGCAAGCCAGCGGCGTGGAGTAACACCGTTGGTTTTATTATTAAATTTATCTGGCCATAATTGATAAAAATCATTAAATAAGCCTTCTTGTAATAGCTTGGAATGCAACTCAGCAACACCATTGACTGAATAACTCCCTACAATAGCAAGATAGGCCATTCTGACTTGCTTCTCACCGCTCTCTTCAATTAAAGACATTCGAGCTAAACGGTTGGTATCTCCCGGCCAATGCGCCGAAACTTCAGCCATAAATTTAGCATTTATTTCAAAGATAATTTCTAGTACACGCGGCAATAAATGTTCAAATAAACTAACAGACCACTTCTCTAGCGCTTCAGGCAATAAAGTATGGTTAGTATAAGCCATTGTTTTTTTAGTAATCGCCCAAGCATCATTCCAAGAAAGCCCTTGCTCATCGATTAATAGTCGCATCAATTCAGCAACGGAGACACTTGGATGGGTATCATTGAGTTGAAAGCAGTTTTTTTCTGCAAAATGGGTGAAGTCATTTCCATGCCGTCCAACCCAGTTAGCAACAATATCTTGTAAACTTGCTGAAGCTAATAAATACTGTTGTTGCAAGCGTAGTGCTTTACCATTTTCATTTGCATCATTCGGGTATAACACCATGCTTATATTTTCAGCTGTATTTTTCTCAGCTACCGCTTCTGCATAATCACCCGCATTAAAATCTTGTAAGTTGAACTCTTCTGTAGCGGTAGATTTCCACAAACGTAGTGTGTTTACTGTACCATTTTCATAGCCTGGGATAGGCGTATCATAAGGAACAGCTAATACATCATTAGTATCTACCCAGCACTTTCGTTCCGACCCATCAGCATCAATAAAACGCTCAACTCTGCCACCAAATTTAATACGCTGTGTATATTCTGGACGCTCAATTTCCCAGACATTGCCATTTTTTAACCAATGATCCGGATGCTCAATTTGCTCTCCATCAACAATCTCTTGAGAAAACATACCGTATTCATAGCGCAAACCATAACCCATAACAGGGAGTTGCAATGTTGCACAACTATCGATAAAACAAGCAGCTAAACGCCCCAAACCTCCATTGCCCAAACCTGCATCAGGCTCAGTATCAGTAAGCTCCTCTATATCTAAACCTAACTCATACATTGCATCAGCAACAACTCCAGTAATACCAAGGTTTAACATAGCATTACTTAAGGTCCGGCCCATAAGAAATTCCATGGATAAATAATAAGCTTTTTTACAGTCTTGCTCTCTATAGCTGTTATATGTTTTTTTCCATCGCTCTACTAATCGATCACTAATAACAAGTGATAAGGCCTCATATGCATAATATGGTGAGCGACAAAATTCATCCCTTCCCAGTCGATGACTGTAATATCGTTTAAAATCATTAATAAAATCTGCTTTATTAACACCTAATTTAGGTACGTTAGTAATCGTAGATACGGGGGTACTTTTAGTAAAGCTTCTATTTGGCATTGTTTTATTCTGTAACGATTGCGATTAAAAGTGCGATTAGAAGGATATTGAGCCTTTCTAATCACTTAATTTATTAATTCTAGTAGACTAGGCTCATAACTTACCATGACATTGTTTATACTTTTTACCTGACCCACATGGACAAGGCTCATTACGCCCTACTTTTTTATCTTCCCTAACAAAAGGGGCATCTGGTTCTGGAGCTGTTTCGTTAGCAACTGGTTCAACACTACTAGAATCTTCTAAAGCATTATCAGCATCAGCATGTTCAAAGTTCATTTCTTGAGTTACTTGCCGTGCTTCATCAATTTCATCTGAATTTTCGGTAGAAACCTGAACCTTTGAAAGAATCCCTATCACCTCATATTTCATTTGATCCAGCAAAGCCGTAAACATATCAAAGCCTTCTCGCTTATATTCTTGCTTTGGATCTTTTTGAGCATACCCTCTAAAGTGAATTCCCTGGCGTAAATTATCCATAGCAGCCAAATGTTCTTTCCAGCTATTATCAAGAACTTGCAACATGACAGATTTTTCAAAATGCCGCATTACATCAGAAGTAATGTCCTCTTCTTTTTGCTTATATTGATTACTAATTAAATCAATAATAGCAAGGCGTAAAGACTCCTCATGTAATGAAGAGTCCTCCTCTAGCATTGTAGCGACAGGAATTTGAGCTTCAAACTCATCTTGTAGGTGCTCTTCTAGACCCTTAATATCCCATTGCTCTTCCATTGTTTTCGCTGGAATATATTTAGTAATGACATCATTGATCACATCGGCCCTAATGGCAGTGATAATATCACTAATATCATCTGACCCCATAAGCTCATCACGTTGCTGATAAATCACCTTACGCTGATCATTTGCTACATCATCATAGGCTAATATTTCTTTACGTACATCAAAGTTACGGTCCTCAACTTTTTTCTGCGCATTTTCTATCGAGCGTGTTACCCAAGGGTGCTCAATAGCTTCGCCTTCCTCCATGCCGAGCTTCTTCATTAAACCCGATACACGATCAGAGGCAAAAATACGCATTAAATCATCTTGTAAAGACAAGTAGAATCGAGTGGACCCTGCATCACCTTGTCTACCAGAACGCCCTCTTAATTGATTATCAATTCGTCTAGATTCATGTCGCTCTGAACCTATCACATGCAATCCGCCACTGGCCAATACTTGTTCATGACGATCTAACCACAAATCACGTAATTTCTTAATGTCAGTTTCAGTTGCCCCTTCACCTAAACGCTCAATTTCTGCATCAACATTACCACCTAACACAATATCGGTACCACGGCCTGCCATGTTAGTTGCAATTGTTACAGCCTTTGGCATTCCAGCCTGTTCAATAATATGCGCTTCACGCTCATGCTGTTTAGCATTTAATACTTCATGCTGAATTTTGGAATTTGTTAGTATGTCTGAAATAATTTCAGAGTTTTCTACAGAAGTTGTACCTACTAAGACAGGCTGTCCTCGTTGTACACAGTCTTTAATATCTTCAGTAATGGCTAAATATTTTTCTTTTGCTGTTAAATAAATTAAATCACCTTTATCTGCCCTATTTAAAGGTCTGTGTGTTGGAATAACAACGACCTCTAAGCCATAAATTTTATTTAATTCAAATGCTTCGGTATCTGCAGTACCAGTCATTCCGGATAATTTGTTATATAAACGAAAGTAATTTTGAAATGTGATTGATGCTAATGTTTGATTTTCACTTTGTATTTTAGTGCCTTCTTTTGCTTCCATCGCTTGATGCAAACCTTCTGACCATCGCCTACCTGGCATAATTCGCCCAGTAAACTCATCAACAATGACAACTTCATTATCTTGAACAATATAATCCACGTCACGATGAAACAAGACATGCGCACGTAATGATGCATTTAAGTAATGCATTAACCTTATATTTTCAGGATCATATAGACTTCTTCCTTCGTCTAACAACCCATGCTTAACTAATAAACGCTCAACACTTTCATGACCATCTTCTGTTAAATGCAACTGCTTTGATTTTTCATCAACGGTAAAATCACCAGGGCCTTTTTCCTCCCCTTCTTTTTCACCTTCCTGTCTTTCTACTTTCGTTAAAAAAGGTACAATTTCATTTGTCTTTAAATAGGTTTCTATACTATCTTCTACAGGGCCTGAAATAATTAAAGGCGTTCTAGCTTCATCAATTAAAATAGAATCCACTTCATCAACAATAGCAAAATATAAATCACGTTGAACTTTTTGATCCAAACTAAATGCCATATTATCGCGCAAATAATCAAAGCCAAATTCGTTGTTTGTGCCGTAGGTTATATCAGCAGCATATGCTTCTTTACGCTCTTCATGACTTAAGCCACTAATAATTACACCTGTAGATAAACCTAAAAATTCATAGAGCTGCCCCATCCACTCTGAATCTCGAGCCGCTAAATAATCATTAACAGTGACAACGTGAACACCTTTAGCAGAAAGTGCATTTAAATAGGCAGCCAGTGTTGCCATCAGGGTTTTACCTTCCCCTGTCTTCATTTCAGCAATTTTACCGTCGTTTAATACCATTCCACCAATTAACTGTACGTCAAAATGGCGCATATTATAAACACGTGAAGAAGCTTCTCTAACGGTTGCAAATGCTTCTGGTATCAAGCTATCTAGTGAATCACCACCTTCTAGTCGAGACTTAAATTCTTGCGTTTTCGCTTGTAATGCATCATCAGTAAGTTGCTTATACTCATCCGAAAGCTTATTAATCGAAAGTACCTGTTTTCTTTTTTTCTTAACCAAGCGATCATTTCGACTACCAACAACAAATTTAGCAAGCTTACCCAGCATCCTTCTACCTTACGTGTGAATTTACATGAATTATTAGTTTAATTATATCCTGTTTCTTTATTACAAACACTTACAAAACAGAGATATACCTAATTTATTTTCTTTTTTGCCTTAGCAACTCTATCATTTGCTTTTAATCTATTTTTCACTCATTTTCTTTTCGCAAAAAAAAACCCCTGCTACTTTCGTAACAGGGGTCTTCCTTGCTATTTAATTCCTACTTAGAAAACTAAGTATTCTTTAATCGATTAGATGAAAGAAGGAATTAATGGAGCATCTACCATAGTCATTTGACGGTTACCATCTTCGTCGAAGAAGAATAGTAAACCAGCAAAACGACTATCTGGATCGTAGATTAAATCAGCTAAACGATAAACTTCCCAAGCTGCATCAGAAGCTGTCACTTCAATAGTTCTAGTCTCACCAGGAGCAATAGGGCTATTATCAGATTGAGTTAAACCTTCTTCAGCTAGGATGTCATCAGGGTAACCTGATTCATCTTCAGTAACATCAGCATCTAAGAAACGAACAGAAGCAGTGTTGAATTCGCCTAAACGAATACCAGAATCACCATTGTTAGTGATTGTTAAAGTCATTTGCATTGCACGACCAGGAACACGGTACGTAGCATCTTCAACTTTAACAGTAACAGTAGTTTCAGGCATTTCAATTGGCTTAATACCACGCATCAAACCCGCTTGTAATGGAGTAGTGATTGGGTACTGCTCGTTAGTTGCTCCTAAAGAGAACATAACTAGACCTAAAGTACCTGCAGCAAAACCCATTGCAACTTTCTTATCCAGAGGACTGATTAAAGTATCAGCTTTACCAGAAGAAACTGCGATATGACGAGGAATAAACATTGGACGTTTAACCCAGAACCATAACCATGCAGCACCGATTGACATCCATAATGCATGCCAGAAATATACGTTATCTAAAGCGTAAGTTTCTAAATCTAGTGTAGTACCAGTTAAAGTAGTTAATGGATTAACGAAATCGCCCATGGTACCAGTAACAGTTACCCATTTACCAGGACCAATAATTGGACCACCACCTTCAACGTTCATCATAGTATGTACGTGCCAGTCACCTGGACGACGTGCTTTTAGAAGAACTTTGAATTCGTAAGTATCACCTAATTCTAATGTTACAGAACGAGGAACTAATTGACCACCGATCCAAGAACCTTGACGAATAAATACAGGCCCTGGAATACCGATGTTCAAGAAAGATACTTCAGGCTTATCAACAGTTTCAGGCCAACCAGCGAAAACGTGGAATTTACCTGAAATAGTCATTTGCTCGTTAACTGCTACTTCATCAGTAGACCAATCAAGATCAAACCAATGAATAGTACGCATACGCATAAACGCTGCTTGAGACTTTTCACCATGTGCAGATGCTGCAGGCGTGTAGAACATCGCAGATGTTACAGCCAATAGCAATGCGACAAATGATAGCTTAGCTATTTTGTCTTTAATTGTTTTCATATATCTCCTCCAAACTAGAGAAATTTATTTCGTTATTATTATATATTTTAAAAACTAAACAGTTTTTAACTTTCTATTTACAGACCTTCGCCATCAATGAAGTCAGTTTTTGAAAACCATCTTCCAAAGAAATGCCATAAGAAGTAAATAATAATACATACGAAAGCCGAGAAGAATGCTGATACTGGAGCAACATCTTTACCGAAAGATCTTAGTGTTCCTTTCTCAACCATTCTAATGTACTCAGGAGTACCAGTACGTACGTAATGATATCCTTGTAAATCAGCTAGTGTGAACATCATACCGTTATATTCAACAGGCACATGTAAAGGAGCAATAATTGGCCAGTTACCTGGGTAGAAAATTAATCCCCAAGCCATACCACCAACAACAGCTGTCAATACAAAGCTGCTAGATAGCATTAGTACAACATCAAGGATGATAGCACCTGGAATTAAGTTAGAAGGAAAACAGAAGTTTACTGGGAAGTATGTCCATCCCCAGAAGTTTAAGTATCTGTTAATCCACTCACCGATCATAAGAGCTAGAACACAAACTACCGCCCCAAAAGGAAGACGGTAACGGAACCATAAACATGCTTGAACAGCAGCAGGGAAAGTGATTGATACGATTGGCGCTACAGTTACCCATAAACGTCTATCTTTCCAATCTGTCCAGAAATCCCAGTCACCACCAGTTAACATGTAGTGAATATGGTACCCACCAAGTATAACAGTGAATACTGTAAAGAGAATCATCCAGTCTAACGTACGTGAAACTTGAACCGCTTCAGCACGTGAACGTACAGCTGATTGAGATGCACTCATTCGCTTACCTCCAAAAAAAATTTTTATTATTACTGCTATCCCTCTTTCATATCACCGCCCCAAAAGGGACGGCAACATAAGGGGATAACAAGTTTTTACTACTATTTTTAAAACTTACTTTATATATTAAGCTAGGTCTTTTTTAAGTAGTTTAGTTAAAGCATCAACTTCAGTATTCACAACACCCAATACAGCAAGAGTCGCCCATCCGAAGAATACGAAACCGTAATGAAGAGGAGCTACGAATAACTCTTCCATGAACCAGAAAGTATGACCCCATTCGTTAAGACCTACGTTTGGTAGAATCATGAATGGGCCTAGTACAGATACCATATACATTATAGATAGACCTTCTGAATAAGCAGGTAGTCTAGTTTTAGCATATAAGAACGAAGATACACCAGTGATGATGTAAATTGGGTATGCTAAGTAGAACTCAATAATGTGACTTGGTGTAAAATCTGTATCACGAACGATAGTTTGATGCCAAGTACCATCTTGCTCAGTGAAGTATGAAGCACCCCAGTAAACAGCCCAACCGTACATTACTAACCATGTCCAGTGAGTAAAATGTCTTCTTAACTCTTCACGAGGAGTGATAGACATAACGTTACGATCACGAGTTTTCCAAATGTATCCCCATAAACCACAAGCGATAAATACTTCAGCAACAAGCTCGATGTATAACATATTCATCCAATATGTTTCGAACTCAGGTGCGAAAGAATCTAAACCTGCAGACCATCCGTATACACCTTCGTACCAACGGATAAATGAGTAGAATACCAAGTAAAGCATAAGGCCTGAAAACAGGTTAACTTTATTTAGTAGTGGGGCTTCTGAAGCGTCAGCTTTCACTGAATCAGTAGTAGCAGCCATTATTACCTCCTAAAAGTAAATATAATTATTCCAACAAAGACATCGGAAACGTTTTTTAACATCCTGTCACATCATAAATAATGATGACATCATTCCTTCTGATATGCCAAGTAAGTGTATCAACTTAATCAAAAGTGTCAAGATAATATCCACTCACATTACATTCGACTCCACACCACCTGGCTAATCCTTTAATTTAACTAGGTTTTCATATTAATTTTTTTAACTTTCTCTGACTTTAAGTGACGACGTTATGCGTACATTTCTTTTTCCTGATAAAATAAACTCTCTTTTACTTTCCTTACATCAGGCTCCTTATTATGAACAAAAAACTCTTACCCATCCTCTTTTTAGCCTGCTTGATCGGACTTATTTTTTTTCAAAAAGAAGTTGTCCTGCCTTTTGCTGAATGGGTTGCTTCAACTGATCTTTTTCTTGAGGATAGCGGAGATAACGGGAGTCGAATTGCCAACAGCACTCCAATGACTAACCATGCTTTCAACCAATGTAATATTGAAATTAGAAATATTATTGACGATGAAACTTTAATTAATTTCCCTATTAACCCTCTACAATCTTGGTCACTAGGAAACTATAAATATCTTATTAATGCAGACATTGAATTAACCAACGCATCAGGCGAGTCTTTTTTCAGAAAATATGCGTGTCAAATCCAATACGATGAAGGGTCTGACCTTACTGGCATAATGGATTCTGACAACTGGGATATTTCTGGCTTATCTGGCATTTCATCCCTTTAATCCCCCTCTTCCTTACAGGCAAAATATTTATTTTGCCTGTAATTTTGCATAAGCCAAAGCCCCCAATAAAACAGCTTTCTCATTCATACAGACCCGAACTGATAAACTCGCCAAATATGTACTATACCGGCCTTTATTCCTAAATGAGCGCATAAACTGCTGCTTTACTATGCTTAATATTTTGGGAGGCATTCCGCCCGCCAGTACCACTCCACCTTCTGGCAGGCACTTTAACGCAAGATTACCTGCTTCCGCGGCATAAATATCACAAAATAACTTTACAGCTTCTTCACAAAGCCTGTTATTTCCTGATATTGCTTCTAAACCAATTATTTCTGCCGGGTCAGAACTCTGCATTTTTTCAGTAATTTTTTTATCTGCTAAGTATACACCTTCACTTTGCAAAAATAAATATATATTATGTAATCCAGCACCTGAAACTAAGCGCTCATAACTCACATGCCCTTTATATTTCTTCCGTAAAAACACTAGCAGACGGTCTTGCTGCTCATTTTGTGGAGCAAAACTGCCATGCCCACCTTCTGTCGCCAAAACATTCGCACTCTGCATGCCTTTTATATCTTGGATTAAAATAGCTTCTCCTAACCCCGTTCCAGCCGATAAAATTGCAATACGCCCTCTTCCTGATACTGAACTAAGCTTATCTACACTTGTATTAATTTCTTCATACTGCATATTTGCTAAAGCGACAGCCCAAGCCGTTGCGGCTAAATCATTTATCAAATAAACCCGCTTAACTCCCGTTACCTCCTGCACTGCCTTTATTGAAACTTTCCATGATAAATTAGTAATTTGACACTCTTGATCAATAACCGTTCCTGCAACCCCTGCGCTCACCGCCTCAATGCCTTGTTTATCATCACCTAAAAACTTATTTATTATCTCTTCTATGCCATTAAATACGATGCTTTTATATGATGCCTCTTTATAAAGACTCCAGTTATTACCTTTTTTACGATATAAAGCTAATAAAGTTTTAGTGCCACCAATATCAATCGCTAATATCATTAGTATTTCTCATAAGCTTTATATAAATCCTGCTTACCACTTTCATCAAATGACAGCACATTAAATGGATCCTTATGTCCTCCCATCTCCATTCCTGGTGACCCCGTCACCATCCCAGGAACACTTATTCCTTTAATATTTGCTTTAGATTGAATCATCCTTTTAATATCGTCTGCTGGAACATGTCCCTCGACAACATAATTACCAATAATTGCAGTATGACAAGAGGCCAGTGATTTATTAACTCCATATTGATCTTTTATAGCCTGTACATTGTTAGTCACTTTATCAGTCACTTTGAAGCCGTTAAGCTCAAGGTGTTTAACCCATTTGCCACAACAGCCACAACTAGGGCTTCTATAGACCACAATCTCTTTCAATATATTTGTTAATTTCAGCTGTTCTTCGGCATAACTCACCGTAGAAGTACCTAACAACATAACAATCCACACCCAGATTTTCATTTAATAGTCCTTTATTTATGATATTGCTCGCTTAACTCATGCACTGCATCAACCATTACTTTTACATGCTCTGGGTTCATATCAGGCAATATTCCATGCCCTAAGTTAAATACATGCCCTGTACCAGAGCCATACTTATTAAGTATGCTACCCACTTTTTCACGGATCACTTCTGAATTCGCATAGAGTGTAATTGGATCCATATTTCCCTGCAGAGCTACTTTTGACCCAACCCTCATTCGCGCATGATGTATATCAGTCTGCCAGTCTAAACCTAAAGCATCGTAGCCAATGCCAGCCATAGACTCTAGCCACTGTCCACCACCTTTAGTAAACAGTACTGTTGGCACTTTTTTCCCATCAACATCCGTCTTTAGTAATGACCTTACTTGCTGCGCATAACGCAAAGAAAACTCTAGGTACTCCTCTGTCCCTAAAGCGCCACCCCAAGTGTCAAATAACATAACGGCCTGTGCGCCTGCAGCTATTTGTGCATTTAAATAGGAGGCCACTGATTGAGCTAGCTTATCAAGCATTTTATGCATTAGCTTTGGCTGCTCAAACATTAATCCTTTTACTTTTGAAAATGTTTTACTACTGCTTCCTTCGACCATATAGGTGGCTAAAGTCCAGGGGCTTCCTGAAAACCCTATTAGCGGAACTCGACCCTGTAGGTTTTTTCTAATCAAACGTACTGCATCCATTACATATTTCAATTCCTGCTCTGGATCTGGAATAAATAACTTATTAATATCAGCAGCAGTACGGATGGGAGATTTAAATTTTGGCCCCTCCCCTTCCGCAAAATACAACCCTAACCCCATTGCATCTGGAATCGTCAGAATATCTGAAAATAATATTGCTGCATCAAAATCAAAACGCTCTAATGGCTGCAAAGTAACTTCACATGCAAGTTCTGGATTGGTACATAAATCCATAAAACTACCTGCCTCTGCTCTTATTGCTTTATATTCAGGCAGATAACGCCCTGCTTGGCGCATCATCCATACTGGCGTTTTATCAACAGGCTGCTTCAATAAAGCACGAATAAATCTATCGTTTTTTAACTCACTCATTTTTCTTGTTCATTCCTCAATTTAATTTGTTCTTTATACTCGAGATTTTCCTTAACCATGATTTTTTCATCGCAATAGGCAACGCTAAACTCTTACTTTTTGCATCTTCAATAGACTCAAAAACACCATAATACAAAGTGTACACTTGTTTTTCATGCGACTCAGTAAGTAAAAAGTAAGTTTTGTAACCCATGTCTTTAAACTTCTGCTGCTCTTGCAATAAAGCATGTATTGAAGATAAAGCCATTAACTGCATAGTATAAGCCGTTTCTTTTTGTTCTAAAATCCAAGCCCGGTCATCAATGTCTTTAATGACTGCAGGTATTACTATTTTTTTTACGGATAAGACAGCTGGGCTGCTTGTAGCGACTACTTCTATTTCAATTTCTTTAGTTACTTCTTTTGTACCTTCCTGGGCGGGCAATTTAGTTTTCTCGCTCGTACTCCCTTCCTTTGGTATATCACTCAATTGCACGACAGGGATATTTAACTGGGGAAGCTGATTTTTGGCATTGTTACAGCAGGAATACCCAGCAAGGTAATTACGGGGACTTTCTCAATCTCATTACTTTCTACTTCAAATTGCTTTGCTATAACTATCTTTTCAGCACTAGACTTAGCTTCATTTTTTTTAATTTTCACTTTAGCTAAAGACTCAACTAAAGCTAGCTTTTTACTCTTACTGAGTACCTTATGCTCACTTTCTTCAGCTCCCCGCCATAAAAAAGTACTAATCATAATAGATACAATCGCAACCAATAAAATTAAAACAGCTACATTATTCATGTATCCTTTTTTATCTTTTTTTAAGAAAGACTGAATTGCGCTTAGGTTACCAGCACTTTCTTTATAGAGCTCTTGTAAAAAAGTTTTATTTATATCTGTCTCTATATACTGAGTACCTGCTGCTATCAATTGATGCACAAACATCGCAGTTTGAGAGTAATTTAAGCTTAATAGATCTATATAATGACAGCTATTATTTAAGCCATCAGTTTGAGATTTTATTGATAATTCATCTGGAGTCAAAGAAAAAACTAATTTCAATGCTGAATGCTCTTTTGCATAATTAATTAAGGCATTAATTAGCCCTGTTAACAAAAAACCTGCATCATCGATTATTAAGACTACATTTTTTCCCTGTTTTTCATAATCTAATAATAAGTCAGCTATTGAACGACTATCTAGTTGATACTTTTTATTTATAAACTGCAGTAACTTATATTGAATAGACTCAAAGCTTAAGCTTAAGCTTAACTCCGCATTCAGCAGTAAAGTATCATGACTATTTAGTCCTTTTTCCATTGCAGCCTTAAGCAAGCTTGATTTTCCCGAACCTGCATCTCCTCACAAAATCAAAGTACCGGATAAATTTGTTACTAAGTGAGCCAACAAATCTAACTTTTGTAGTCGCTCTAAACTTAACAAATTTTCCATACTTACCTACCTAAAACTATCAATAAAATATTATTACCCTACGCATGCAAAAGGCTTTACTTATTTTCCAATGTTTACAGGATTAACAACTAAGGTAGCGTACACGGAATAATACCCGAGTCATACCCAAACGACTTGAAGATACTGCCATTTTTTCCACCCATCACCCCCGAGGCTTTAATCTGGAGTCTAGCGGTATCAACTGGCCCCCCCGATAAAAGACTTCGGGGATGACGCCAATGCCAGTAAGTTAATCGCAAGTAATTGATATTTAATAACTAAAATACTTGTTTTGTCGAAATATAAGAGAAACTTTAGCTTCTAAAGGATTGATGTTATTAGAGTGGTTAAAAAAACCTCGTTTTTATACCAAAAAACTCTATTGGTATTAATATGTTACGCTTAACTTACTGGCATTGGGGATGACGCAGTGTAAAACAAACACCTTCATTGATTTTGGGTCTTATTAAACCCTCACGCCTTAGCCATTCAGTACTTTTAGTAACTTCCTTTTTTCTACCGCTATCGGTAATGTTGCTTCACCTATTTTATTAAGTAAAATCAGACGTATATCACCATCCACATTTTTTTTATCAACAGCCATTAACTGTAAAAAGGTTTCCGCACTTAAACTTGTTGGTGCTGTTATTGGTAATCCAGCTTGCTGAAAAAGCGCCTTAATACGAGCAACATCCTTTTGGCTCAACCATCCTAACTCATATGATAACTCCGCAGCTTGGCAAGTACCTATTGCAACGGCTTCTCCGTGCAAATACTTCCCATACCCCATGCCTGTTTCTATAGCATGCCCAAACGTATGCCCTAAATTTAGTATTGCTCTAATACCCGACTCTCGTTCATCTGCAGCAACAATCTCTGCTTTATTTTGGCATGACTGCTCGATAATATAAGTTAATGCCGACTGATCCCTAGCCATTATTTTTTCAATATTTTTTTCTATCCATGAAAAGAATTTGGCATCTCGAATTAAGCCATATTTAATAACTTCCGCAACTCCTGCAGCTAATTGCCTATCATCCAGTGTAGCTAACACATCAACATCGATAATAACACTTTGAGGCTGGTAAAAAGCACCCAGCATATTTTTACCTAGTGCGTGATTAACACCTGTTTTACCACCTACAGATGAATCTACCTGAGATAATAATGTGGTTGGAATTTGTATAAAAGGAATTCCACGCTGGTAACATGCAGCAGCAAAACCACTAAGGTCGCCTATAACACCACCACCTAAAGCAATTAACGTTGCATTACGGCTAAATTTTTTCTCTAGTAAAGCATTAAAAATAATATTTAATGTATCTAAGGTTTTAAACTGCTCACCATCAGCTAAGATAATTGTTTCTAATTGGTAGCCCTGCAAATGTTTAGTGACTCTATCTAAATATAAAGGCGCTATCGTCTCATTGGTCACAACAACAACTTGCTTAGACTTAATATGCTTGGTTAATAACTCTGGATTATCTAAATTTCCTGCCCCCATATAAATGGGATAGCTTCTGTCGCCCAACTCTACCTGCATCATGCTTGTCATCAATTTATTCTTCGCCCGAATATTCTTTTATAATTTCACTTACCACCGCTTTACTCTGCATTTTTCCACTATCAATTATAAAATCAGCGCATTCTTTATATAACTCTTCGCGCTCATTAACTAACGCTTCAATTTTTGCTTGTGGTTTTTCTGTATTTAATAAAGGCCTCTGAGAATTTCTTGATGTACGCTCAACTAAGCGCTCCACTGAGCACTGCAAATAAACCACAAAGCCATGCTCTTTTAATTGCACCCGGTTCGCTGCGTTTAAAATAACGCCGCCCCCTGTAGCTAGCACAATGCCATCAATATCTGTCAGCTCTGTGATCATTTTATTTTCTCGCAGCCGAAAGCCATCCTCACCTTCAAACTCAAAAATAGTGGCAATATCAACACCTGTTGCATCTTCTATTGCCTTATCGCTATCATAAAAAGGTAAACCCAGAGATTTTGCTAATAACCGACCAATCGTCGTTTTCCCCGCACCCATCAAACCAATTAAATATATGTTTTTTTTGTTCATTAATTTTTTTACTCATAAAAAAAGGGCATTATGCCCTTTTTTAGCCAAAATTGAAATTTACGATTGTGTTCGCATGACATCTTTAACTACTTTAGGAGTAATAAATATCAATAACTCCCTTTTTGAATTCCCTTCAATATTTCGCCTAAACATCCAACCTACTAAAGGTAATTCAGCAAACCATGGAACTGACTCAACTATATGCAATGTATCTCCTTCATATACCCCGCCTAATACAATTGTTTCTCCATTTTTTATATGAACACTGGTATTAATTTCCCGTTTATTAATAGCCAAACCATCCGGTGTTTGCTCTCCACGAGAATCTTTTGTTATTTTAATTTTCATAATAACACTACCACCCGGTGTTATTTGAGGGATGACCTCTAACACGATAGAAGCATCTTTAAAAATAGTCGTCGTTCCATCCTGACTTGTGGTTTGATAAGGAATCTCTTCACCTTGCTCTATTCTTGCAATACACCGATCAGAAGTTAAAATTTTGGGATTTGAAACAAATTCAGCTTTTCTATCATCCTGCATTGCTGATATTTCTAAATTTAACACATAATCAGCACCACTCACTAGGGTCATACCTAATGCACCATATGGATTTGCCGCAGCTAAACCAGTAACCACCGATGAAACTGGGTCAAAGCCATTAATAGCAGTTGATCCTCCCGTAGAGCCACCAATGCCAAACCCTGTCTGCGCTCCATCCCCGCCTAAATAGGTAGCGCCAAACTTAACCCCTAAATCTTGCTGAAAACCTTCTTCAGCAATCACAATTCTTGCTTCAATCAAAACTTGCCTAACAGGCACGTCTAACAGAGCCAACATTTTCCTTATTTCTTCTAATTGAGTCGCTGTATCTTTAATAATCAAAGTATTCGTTCGTGAATCAACGATTGCAGTCCCTCTTCTAGAAAGTAGAGTATTTTCTTCATCGTCATCATTATTATCTCCTCCAATATTTAGCCCACCACCGCTTGAGCCACTTCCACTTCCTCCACCCAATTCTAGCGCCATCAGTGCACACCCGCCCCTGGCTCTCGTTGAATTTCCTTCTAAAATATCCTTAAAGCTTTCTGCCTGAGCATAATTAATTTGTATATATTCTGTTAATAGGGGCTCTAAGCGCTCTTTAACCTTTTTTGCTTCAATTTCTTCTTCTTCTAATTTACGTATTTTTTCCATCGGGGCAACGAGTACAACATTGTCTACTTGTCTTTTTGCTAAACCTTTAAGTTTTAAAATTAATGCAAAAGCGTGATCCCAGTGCACATCATTTAGTTGCAAAGTAACATTCCCCGAGACAGCATCATCAACAATAATATTTTCACCAGAAATTTCTGCTAATATTTTAAGTGCATTACGCACCTCAATATCATGAAAATCTAAAGTTAAGCGCTCACCTTTATAAGCAGCTTTTTTGGCTTTACTTTCTTCTAAAGTAATTTCTCTAACTTTTACTGTTAATAAACCATCTGCCTGAAAAACTGAATAGCTATACTCTATGTCTATTGGTGTAATAAGAACCTTAACATCTGCACCACTCTGTGTTGCACCAATAATAGATACGGGGGTTGCAAAATCAATAACGTCCATACGTTTTGCATAATTAGCAGGCAATCTTGTATTGATAAAACGTAATTCAATTTTTCCTGATTTTTGCTGCGTTTTAACCAGAGTATCTTTATTAGACAATGAAATTAAAATACGCCCCTCACCTTTAGTTCCCCTTCGGAAATCTATCTTTTTAACCTCTTGTTTTGCAATGCTTACTTGTGAGTTTTCTACGTCATTTGATGCAATAGGAATCTTTTTTTCTGCTTCAATCTGTTTAAAAATAAGACGTGTTTTTTTCCCTGCAGCTTAACTGTATAAGTTAATTTCTCTCGCAAATTTACAACAACCCTTAACCTGCCGCCAGCTTCTACAGCAAAAAAACTATTTATCCCTGCTTGGTTAATAATATTTTTTTTCTGAGCTAAAGCACTTTTAGTTTCAGGAAAATCTAGAACAATCCTTGCTGGATTACTCATCTGAAAAACCTTTGGTTTAACTGCTTTTTCTGACAACTCAAAAACTAATTGAACCCTTCCTCCAGATAACACATTAAAGTCCACATTATTCAATGACTGAATTCCAGCAGCAGAAGCCTGTCCAAAAAAGAAACATCCCAGTATAAAAATACGCAATAATGCCCAATAATTTAAACTGCCCATATTCCACCCGCCTTGTTTAATTTTCATATTACTTCTCATCCGCTTTAGATAAAGCAATTGATGCAGCCCTTTCTTCCCACCCACCTTGGCCATTAGGAATAATTTCCATAATGTCTATTTTAGCAGATGAAATATCAATAATTTTTCCATAATTTTTGCCCAAGTAATTCCCTTTTTTAACTCGATGAATCTTTCCACTGGCCACTTTAATCAATCCCCAATTAATCGGATCATGTTCCTTTTTTATATAGCCTATTAAAACAAGAGTATCCAACGAAACCTTCTCTAAAACACCTTTTTTCCGGTTAAAATCTGGGGATATACCACTTTGATTTTCATCTAAGCCCCCTCTCCTGGTTTGTCAGCCGATTTTGAGCTAAAAGGATCTCTTATCTCGTCTGGATTAAATATAAATACCTCAAGAGGATCCATTCTCTTAATCTCCCCAACACGCACAGGAGATGAGTCTTCTCTTTTCTTGCTTAACCTATCAATTAACTCAGGAAATTCCGATAAATTAACGTTACTTGTTTTAGTACACCCATCAATAATCAAGCCATCTTCCTTAAGGCACACCAAATAACTATTGTCCATTAACCCTGGTTTTTGCTCTTCTCCTGCCTCTATCTCTTGATAGGTAGTAACTGTTGCTTCCATTTTTAACGAGTTTGCACCTTTCAAGGGAGAAATTTGTATATCTTTAATCGTTACAATTCTTGGTAAAGCAGCTAAGCCACCCACAAACAAGCCTAATTCTTTATACCTACCCCGCACTTTAATATTAATAGGTAACGCAACAACGTCATCACGAGTAATTTTCCCAGCAGGCTTAAATAAAGTAAATTCTAGACCACTAGATATCCCTGTTTGTGAAATATCAACCAACAAGCTAGCCATTTCTGCTTGTGTTGGCATTAAGCGCATCATTTCTGCTAATGATGCTTCTATCTCTTTATATTGTTGCTGGTGTAATTCTAAATTTAAAGCCATGCGCCATTCAGTTCCATACGAATTGACAGCTGTTGTAAGCTCAGTTTCCTCTCTATTTAGTTCATTTAATTTATCGCCAATAAACTGATAATACCCACCACCAATGATTAAGAAAAAAACCAGCACCCCAGCGATTATTTTGATAGGAACAGGCCAGTCACCTGCTTCATTAATGTCCCAATTAATTTCGGACAGATCCATTATTGGTCCTCCTCGTTTGTTTTATCCTTACGTTGCTTAAGAGTAAGCGTAAAGTCACTTAACTTACCACTCGTAGTGTTGCTCTTCCCCATTTGAATAACACTAATTTCCGGTGCGACCAGCCAAGCTGAATTATCAATATTCCGCATTAACTCTGAAATTCGTGCATTCGATTGAGTTTTTCCCTTGATAGATACCTGGCCCTCAGTTTGTTTGATTTCCGTTAAGTGAACACTATCAGGAATAACTTTCCCCACTTCATCCATAAAGTGTACAATTTTTTGCCGACTATTTTGCAGCTTTTGTATTGCCATTATTTTGTCATCAATAACTGTTTTTTTCTTTTTTATATCTCTAATTTTTTTAGTGACCAAACGAAGCTCTTTAGTTTTAGCCTCTACCTTGGCTCTCATGTCCTGCTGGGCTTGAATCTCACCATTTAAAAAATATAAAGAACCTAGCACCACAACAATAGCCGAAATAGCGCTTATTCCTATTCCAACATAAAACTCACTTTGTTTTTGCTTCCGTAGTGCATCTCGCCACGGCAATAAGTTAATTCGTATCATTAGTCAAAACTCCTTAGCGCCAAACCACAAGCCACCATTAATGCCGGCCCATCTGCATGTAAGCTTTGTGCATTTACCTTTTTTGCCACTTTCATATTAAGAAAAGGGTCAGCGATTAAGACAGGACATTTTTGATCTATTTCAACTAATCCTGCTATCCCTTCGATTGACGCACAGCCTCCAGAAAAAACAATACTATCAATGTCATCACTTGCTGCTGACGAATAAAATACTTGCAATGCTCGGGCTATCTGCTGAACAATTGCTCGCTTAAAAGGCTCCAATGCTTCTGTATTATAACCTTCAGGAGCATTGGTACTCTTTTTAGCTCTGCCTGCCTCTTCGAATGAATACCCATAAATCCTTTGGATTTCCTCTGTTAACTGGCGGCCGCCAAAAGTCTGGTCACGCGCGTAAATGGATTGCCCATCACGCACAACATTTAAACTAATAATTGAAGCCCCAATATCAATAATAGCCGTCGTTTGATCGCCTCCTTTATTAGGTAATAAATCCAGCAATAATGATAACGCATCAACCATAACAAAAGTTTCCAAATCTATGACTTTCGTTGTTACCCCGGCCAATTCAAGTATAGCGACACGCTCATCTATATTTTCCATTCTTGATGCGACCAGCAACACTTCAGATGTTTCTATTTTTGTATCTGTCGTTAACACCTCAAAATCAAAACGAACCTCATCCAATGGGTATGGAATATATTGGTCTGCATCAATAATAATTTGCTCTTCCATTTCAGCGTCAGAAAGCCCTGACGGCAAAGTAATTACTTTTCTAAAAACATCTGATTCCGCTATCGCAATACTTGCACTTCGTATTTTCGTATCCGCTTGCTTCAAGACTTCTCGAATAGTTTCAGAAATAATTTCCATATCTTCTGGGTCATTATTGACTAAAACACCTTCAGGAATAGGGCGAACAGCATAACTCTCAACCTTATACCCATCAGCACTTTTACTCAATTCCAGTAACTTAATTGCTGCCGTACTAATATCAATCCCTAAAATACGCTCAGACTTACGATTAAACCATTTCATATAATAACTCTGTCTTTTTTAATATTTCGAGTAGCCCTATCATGCCGACTAAACATCAATCACACATAATGTAGAATTCAAGTATTGCACATAAACCAATGAAATACAAACAAAGTACCCCGCCCCGTTAGCCCCAGTAAATTTCACTAATTATCCCGACTAAATAGCCCTCACTTCAGTGATATGCTTTTACTAATTAGAGGTATACATACTACAAATCATAAGCAATATAAAGTTAGAGCATATCACGCTCTAACTTTTATAGGTATTTACTATATACTTAATAATAATTTTAATTTTACAATTAATCGCAAAAGACATGACTGTTAAAAAATTTTTAAAGTGGGGCTTAATTATGCTCCTTGGACTGTCTATTATTGTATTAATAAGCTGCTACCTTGCTTACCAACAACTTAGCAATGAACTGCCTGATACACAAATCCTCAGAAATATCGAATACAAGCAACCACTCAGTATTTACAGCTCTGATGGCCTGCTCATTGAGCAATTTGGTGAAAAAATTCGCACACCTATCTCAATTAGTAACACACCTCCACAACTGATTAACGCCTTTATCTCCTCTGAAGATGCAAACTTCTTCACTCATCCTGGCGTTGATTACAAAGGATTAGCTCGCGCCATTATTCAACTTATTTTAACTGGCAAAAAAAAGCAGGGTGGCAGCACAATTACGATGCAAGTAGCTCGAAACTTCTTACTCTCTAGAGAAAAAACTTACACCCGAAAAATTAAAGAAATCATCCTATCCTTTAAAATTGAATCAGAGTTCAGTAAACATGAGATTCTAGAGCTTTATTTTAATAAAATCTATCTAGGCCAAAGATCTTACGGCATTGCTGCTGCTGCTGACATCTACTATCACCGCCCTCTTTCCGAACTAACGCTTGCCGAACTAGCAATGATCGCGGGCCTCCCCAAAGCACCCTCCATCTACAATCCCATTTCAAACCCTAAGCGCGCGCTAATTCGTCGTAATTACGTGCTAAATCGCATGCTATCCTTAGGCCACATTACTAAGGAAGAATACGCCATTGCTAGCTCTAAAAAAGTTACAGCCCACCGCTATGCCAGTCAACGGGAGCTTTACGCTCCTTATATTGCCGAAATGGTGCGTAATAAAATCATTAAGTTGTACGGTGAAGATATTGCCTACACAGCAGGGTTAAAAGTCTACACATCACTTGACTCAAAGTTACAAAATACTGCAACCCATGCATTACGAAGTAATTTACATCGTTATGATGAGCGCCACAGCTATCGCAGCACTAATGAGCGTAACAGTACCTTAGCTAACACTGCAAATATCGGCGATACCTTGGCCGCTCAAGTAACTTCCATTAATAAAAAAACCTTAACAGCAAAGCTGAAAGATAATACTGAAATTACCTTACTCTGGAAAGACTCCCCTTACAGAACCCTATTAGTTAATAAAAATAACAAAAAGAAAGGAATTCATTCTTTTTTAGATATTCTTAAGCCAGATAATATATTCCGCGTTCGTAAAGAAGGAGAGTCGTGGATATTAGCCCAAAAACCTGCAGCCCAAAGCGCCTTTGTTGCTCTCAACCCAAACAGTGGCGCTATTCTAGCTCTCTCTGGCGGCTATTCATTCTTTAACAACAAGTATAATCGAGCAACACAATCAAAAAGACAACCTGGCTCGGGATTTAAGCCCATCATCTATACGACAGCGCTAGAAAATGGCTACACCGTTGCTAGCCTTATTAATGACGCACCTATTGTTAACAATGCAGGCACTCAAGATCCCGAATGGCGCCCTGAAAATTATAACCACAAATTTTACGGCCCAACTAGTATCCGCACAGCACTAAGACTGTCCCGCAACATAATTTCCATCCGCTTACTACGCTCACTTGGCATATCCAGCGTGACCAAAATAGCAGCACGCTTTAACTTTAGCCCTGAACAAATTCCACAAAAACTTTCCTTAGCATTGGGTAGCGGCTACGCCTCACCCTTACAAATGGCACAGATGTATTCTGTTTTTGCCAATGGCGGCTTTTTAATCACCCCGTACTTTATTGAGCGCATCGAATCATCTAAAGGTGAAGTAATATTTCAATCAACGCCACTTATTACTTGTTCAAAATGCAAAAACCAGGCTCCTCGCATTATTTCAGCCCCTGTAAATTTCCTAATGAACTCGCTACTGCGTGATGTTGTTCGTCGCGGCACTGCCACTAAAGCAAAATCATTAAATCGCACGGATTTAGCAGGCAAAACAGGAACAACCAATAATCAAAAAGATGCCTGGTTTAATGGGTTTACAAAAGATATGGTTGGTATCGCCTGGGTAGGCCGTGACGATTCTAAAAGCCTAGGTTCCTGGGAAACAGGAGGGAAAGCCGCACTACCACTATGGGTTGATTTTATGCAAGTAGCCCTAAAAGACCAAGCTGAACAAGAACTTTTACCACCGCTCGGCATAATAAAAGTACTGATTGATAAGAAGACCAGCCTCTTAAGCCAAGAACAAAAAGCTTCAGCATTTAGCTTCTGGGAGTTCTTTAGAGAAAAGCAGGTCCCAACAGAATATGCTCCCCAGCCCTTTATTCTACTTGACTCAGAAAACAGCAATGAAATTGAAACTCCTGAAGAGTTATTTTAAGTACTTAGGATGCGCTAAGGAACGAAGCGCATATTACATTTCCCATTTTAGTAACTGATGTTACGCATAAGTAACAAGGCATAATTATTCTAAGGTGTGAGCTGTCATCATAGGGGCAATCCCCAATGCCAGTAAGTTAAGCGTAACATATTAATACCAATAGAGTTTTTTGGTATAAAAACGAGGTTTTTTTAACCACTCTAATAACATCAATCCTTTAGAAGCTAAAGTTTCTCTTATATTTCGACAAAACAAGTATTTTAGTTATTAAATATCAATTACTTGCGCTTAACTTACTGGCATTGGGGCAATCCCTTGTGGTTGCCCAGAATGGACACAATATCCACAAACAACGGCTACCCTAACGCTGTGATATGCGCTCCCCAAGGTAAGCAGACCCTATCAACTAGCGAATTTACATCAAAATTCTTCTTATTTTCTTAAATTGATAATTGCCGGAAAAACTGCAGACATAAAAAAAGCAGCTTAAAGCTGCTTTTTTTTATGAACTTGATACTTTGTATAGTTTAGATATTACGAATATCATGTCCTGTATAAATTTGTCTAGGGCGACCAATTCGCTGCCCTGGCTCAGCCATCATCTCTAACCAATGAGATACCCAGCCTGATGTTCTAGCAATAGTAAACATCACGGTAAACATATCAACGGGAATATTCAAGGCTTTATAAATAATACCTGAATAAAAATCAACATTTGGATAAAGCTTCTTCTCAATAAAATACTCATCATTCAGCGCATATTGCTCTAACTCCAACGCCAACTCAAAAAGAGGATCTTTATCTGAGCCACCTAGGCTCTCTAAAACCTCATGGCACGCTTTACGAATAATCGTTGCTCTTGGATCAAAGTTTTTATAAACACGATGCCCAAAACCCATTAAACGAAAAGGATCATTTTTATCCTTCGCTTTAGCAATAAATTCTGGAATTCTATCCACTGTGCCAATTTCTTCTAGCATGCTTAATACAGCTTCATTGGCTCCACCATGAGCAGGCCCCCAAAGCGCACCAATACCCGCAGCAATACAAGCATAAGGGTTTGCACCCGTACTACTTGCTAAACGCACTGTTGATGTACTTGCATTTTGCTCATGATCGGCATGCAGAATAAATAATAGATTAAGCGCCTTAACCGCAACAGGATCAATATAATTATCTTTATCTATATATTTTTGCGAAGGCAATGAAAACATCATATTAAGGAAGTTTTCACAGTAACTCAGGTCTGAACGTGGATAAACAAATGGATACCCAATTGAGTGACGATAACAAGCTGCTGCTATTACTGGCATTTTTGCCAGCATACGCATTGCTGAAATCCGACGATGCTCAGGGTCGTTCATATCTAGCTCACTATGATAGAAAGCTGATAATGAGCCAACAATTCCCACCATCATCGCCATAGGGTGCGCATCATAATGGAAGCCATCAATAAAACTACGCATGGCCTCATGAAGCATCGCATGCTGCCCTACTTCATGTTCAAACTCTGCTTGCTGCTCTTTATTTGCAAGCTCCCCATTCATTAATAAATGAGCAACTTCAAGAAATGAACATTTCTCTGCAAGTTGGTCGATAGGGTAGCCTCTATACAACAAGACTCCTTTCTCGCCATCTATATAAGTAATGGAACTTTTACAGCTCGATGTAGACATAAAACCAGGGTCATAAGTAAATAACCCCATTTTTTTGTTTAGCGAGCTAACATCAATAACAGGCGTACCAATTGTTCCTTTAAGCAAAGAAAAATCAGCTTCCTTTCCTGTTGAATTATTGCGTATGGTTAAAGTTTCTTCTGTCATCGATGTTTTCCTCTGCTTTTTTTACGAAGCGTCGAAATAACCTATTGGCTATAACGCTTACGGAATTTATCTACACGACCAGCAGTATCAACAACACGCTGCTTACCAGTGAAGAAAGGGTGACAAGCTGAACATACTTCAATGCTCAAATCTTTGCCTAATACTGAGCCTGTAACAAACTCGTTTCCACAACCACATGTAACAGTGATTTGGCTATATTCTGGGTGAATTTCTGGTTTCATAATGACCTTAATAAATGTCTAAAAATCGACTAACACAATTTAGAACAGAGTATAATACTTCTTTACTCCCAACTTCGCAAGTAACACCTTATAAATTATGCGTATTATTACTGTTAATACCAATGGAATTCGCGCTGCAGAGCGCAAAGGCTTCTTTCCTTGGATGCTACAACAAAATGCCAACGTCATCTGTATACAAGAAACTAAAGCACAACCCGAGCAATTGACAGCCGAAGCATTTCATCCCGAAGGCTATCATGCCTATTTTCATAGTGCTGTTAAAAAAGGCTACAGTGGCGTTGCTATTTACAGCAAGCATCAACCCGATAAAATCATTGAAGGCATGGGTTTTGAAGATATAGACAGTGAAGGTCGCTACCTAGAAGTACAAATTGGCAATCTTAGCATTATCTCGCTTTACCTGCCTTCCGGCTCATCAAAAGAAGAGCGCCAAGATTTTAAATACAGCGTAATGGATCGATTTTTACCCTTTTTACAAGAGCGCGCAAAAGACGGCAGAGACTATGTTATTTGTGGCGACTGGAACATTGCGCACAAGGAAATTGATTTAAAAAACTGGAAGCCTAACCAAAAAAATTCTGGTTTTTTACCCGCAGAACGTGCCTGGCTTGATGAGTTATTTTATAAAAACCCTTGGCACGATGCCTTTCGTCTCGTTAACGATGAAGTAGAGCAATATACCTGGTGGTCAAATCGCGGTCAAGCATGGGCTAAAAACGTCGGCTGGCGGATTGATTACCATGTGATTAGTGAATCACTAAAAGACAAAGTGCTATCTAGTTCTATTTACAAAGATCAGCGGTTTTCTGATCATGCACCATTAATTATTGCTTATGACTATGCCATTTGAAATGTAAATACCAGACATAAAAAAAGGGTGAAAATCACCCTTTTTTTAAAGCCAGTTACTCGATTTTAAACCCCAAAATAATCTAGCGTCAATCTATTATTAATCGTTCTCGTTCCATCACTTACACAAAATGTCATAAACTCATAATATGTATGCGGATGCCCTTCAATAGTATACTCTTCCTCTAAGGTTGCTAACCCCTCATAAGCTCCAGCTAAGGCACAGTTAGTAACAACCAGTGTTATGTTATAAATAAAATAATGCGTATCAACAATATCTAAGTTGCCATCATAATTACAACCATTACTATCTGCTGCTACAGCTGGAAAATCAACACTAATCACCTCACCATCATCGTCAAATGTAAAGTCCATTCCTTCCGCTTCAAGCCCCGTCACCTTAAAGGAGTCATTAACTCCAAAAGCCGCCGAATAGGTACTTGCATCAACCAATGTTTTACTTAATTTCCAGTAGGTATTTTGCGTATAAAAAAATGGCGTTCTATCTCCACGCTCATAGATTGGGTCATAAATAAATAAAACGCTCCCCGTTTCTACTCCACGCACATAGGTTCCTTTAATATTGTCCGTTGGCGTTAAGTTTCCTGTAATAACCACATCAACTGGATCCGTGCCATCATTTTCTTTCACATACTCTTTTAGGTTAATTGTGATTCCGTCTGATGTCTGAGAAAAAGCTGTACTTTGCAGCATATCACTCCCTTGAATAACAAACGAAGCCTCACTATCCGACAACATAATCATTTTCCTGCTCGGCGAAATGAAAGCCTTATAAAACACAGTCGCCTTAGTTTTATCATCCGGCGTAAAAGTTCCTCGCCAAACACCGCCTGCGGCGCCTAAGTTATCAACATCAGCGGGCAAAGCAACCCCGTTGTAACCGAAGTACCATCTGCATTCGTAATGGTTGTTGTAATTGTACCGTCAGCTGCCGTTACCGTCGTGGTGGTATTTCCTGAAGCATCTGTCGACGACTCCACCGAGTCAACCTCACCAACAACCGTAGCACCTGCACCATCTGAAGGCTGCTTACAAGCAACAAAAGCCAAGCTCATTATTATAACCAAAGAAAATTTACTTAAATTTTTCATAACCCTACCCCATCTATTTACAATCTACTTTCAATTGTAGCCAATATTTTAATTTTTAAAAGCTTTTTCCTAACTTACTTGGCTATTCTGTAACCGCGTTAACACAACAACCAATATAATCGCAGGTAAACCCACAAAAGAAGCATAAAAGAAAAATATATCATAGCCATAGCTATCGACAATAATTCCCGACATGCCACCCAATAATTTAGCGGGCAATGTCATTAATGAACTAAACAATGCATATTGTGTTGCTGTATAGGCAGTATTGGTCAAACTAGAAAGATAAGCAATAAATACTGAGGTGGCTATACCACCACTTAAATTATCTGCACTAATAACCATTGCGAGTAATTTTAGATTTGGCTCTGATACCGCAAGTAAAACAAATAATAAGTTTGTTGTAGCAACTAAAATCGCTCCCAATAACAATGGCCGCATAATGCCATAACGAATAACTAACACCCCACCTAACGAAGCCCCTAATATGGTCATAAAAAAACCAAATACTTTACTGACATCGGCAATTTCTTTTTTGCTAAAGCCTAAGTCTAAATAAAAAGGGTTAGCCATCACCCCCATAGTGATGTCACTCATCTTATAGAGAGCAATTAGTGCCAGTATCCATAAACCTAGCTTGCCATTACGCACAAAAAATTCAGCAAATGGCGCAATAACCGCATCAGCAAACCATGCTGCTAAACGCTGAAATGTACTTTTATGCGCTTTTAAGCCTAAGGTATTTTCTATTTTATTTTCCAAAGCAACACTTTCTTGATTTATTAAGTGTTTCGGCTCTTGGCTTAAAAAAGTTGCCACCATTCCGATGAACATACATAACGCCATTGCTGAATACGCTGCATTCCAGCCGATAAAATCAGCCAAGTAGAATGCACCCGCACCAGCCACAAGCAAGGCAACTCGGTAGCCAAAAACATACATTGCAGCCATTGCTGCTTGATACTCTGGCTCTATTGCTTCAATTCGATAAGCATCAATAACAATATCTTGTGTTGCAGAACAAAATGCGACCCAAACAGCAACAGCTGCAATAACACCTATTTGCTCAGTTGGATTTAATTCAGCCATTGCCATTAACCCTGCAGCAATACCAATTTGCGCAAGTAGCATCCAACTACGCCGCTTACCTAATAAGGTCGTCAAAAAAGGCAAGGGCAATCGATCAACAACTGGCGCCCAAACCACTTTTATAGAATAGGTAATCCCTACCCAGCTAAAAAAGCCAATCACTGATAAAGTAACACCTTCATCTCGTAACCAAGCCGAAAGTGTAGAAAAAACCAATAAAAAAGGCAGCCCTGCAGAAAAACCTAAAAAAGACATTCCTATCACTTTAGGTTTAAAGTAAATTGAAAAAGCTTGTTTCCATGTGTGCGTTATTGTTTTATCTTTCATATTTTCTCATTAGTAACTGATGTTACGCAGTAGCCGACTTTAATTGTTGCAATTCATCAAAAGCTTGTCGAATAGCATTAATATAAAGTTTCGATTTTAAAGCGAACTTGTTCAGCCCTTGCTGGGCACTGAGAATCTCTAATCGAGCAGTCG
>JAJJBE010000159.1 GCA_020996635.1 Bathymodiolus brooksi methanotrophic gill symbiont | reverse complement strand
TTAAGTCTACCTCAAATGACTTGACGGCTGTCGGGATAACTACTTGCCTCCCGAGCGAACTGACCAGTTCACTTCGGATTGGCGAATTTCCCTGTCGCCTACTGCGGACTAAAAATCATCACTTCGCAAGCTCCGTTTCCCTGATTTTCAGCGAAGGTGTATATGTGATACGCGGGTTAAAGAAGCATAGGAAATACCTGTATCTGATTTAGTGAGTTCTTTAATTTCTTCAAATTCACCAAAATTAGGCAAGCTACCTGTGTGTTCGTTATGACACATAAGGCAGTCTTTTTCGATAATGGACTTTATTTCTCGGTTAAAAGTTTGTTCATCGGCAGAATCTCGAACCCACTGGATGATTTTAAATCGTTCGGCATCACTCGCGTTCATTTTCATTGAACCATTGAGCTTTTTTTCTAAAATCGATCCAGAACGATTGCCATAATAGTTATAAACCACATCTTCAAGAGATAGGCCGATTTTGCCATCAGCCATGCCATGAGTAAATAGGATTTGTGCAATAGCTAATAAATAACCCAATGCAATGGTGCATAAATACCCGGTAAAAAGTAATTTAAACGGAGTACCAATATTACAAAGGTTAAGTGTTTTTTGCATTAATATATCTTTAAATAGAAGAGTGCAAAGAACGTGAATTTAGACTTAAAGCACATTCATGTAATGATTCAGAGTGAGTTGGATGTGCATGTATCGTACGAGCTAAATCTTCAGCAGTTGCTGAAAACTCCATTGCCAAAACGGCTTCAGCAATTAATTCAGAAGCCGTAGGGCCAATAATATGTACACCTAAAATAACTTCAGTTTCAGTATGAATAATCATTTTAACTCGGCCTTCAGTATGACCTGTTATTTTGGCTCGAGTATTACTAGCAAAAGAAAATTGGCTGATTTTGATAGGTTCACCAATAGCGCGTAATGCTTGTTCTGTTTGTCCAACCCAAGCAATTTCTGGTTGGGTATAAACAACATTTGGGATCGTGTGATAATTGATGGGGGAGTGCTGACCAGTAATATGTTCTGCAGCAAAAACACCTTCTTCTATCCCTTTATGTGCCAACATCGGTCCTGATAAGGTTAAGTCGCCGACGGCGTAAACACTCGGTAAAGTTGTACAGCAGTTTTCATCAACATGAACAAAGCCTTCTTCATCTAGTAATAGGTCGGCAGAGTCAGCAATCAATATTTCAGTATTAGGTTTCCTACCTGATGCAACGATTAATTGTTCAAACTGGCAGTTGTGTGTGCCTAGGTCATCTTCATAAACAACATAAACTTGATTATCTTTAATTTTAGTTGATGTCACGCGAGCGCCTATACGTATATCTAAACCTTGTTGTTGATATAAAGTGAGTGCTTCTGCAGCGATATCATGGTCGGCAATGTGCATAAATGAATCTTGCGCTTCTAAGAGGGTAACTTCAGCGCCTAGATTATTCCAGATACAAGCAAGTTCTAAGCCGATAACCCCGGCACCGATGATACCTAATTTTTTAGGAACTTTAGTCAAAGATAATGCATGTTTTGTATCGATAATAAATTGATTATCAATTTTAGCAATGGATAAAGCAACAGAGCTAGATCCCGCCGCTAATATAACTTTATCCGCAGTAATAACCTGTGGAATACCGCTATTTGGAGGGATGATTTCAATTCTATGCGGGTTAACTAATGTTGCTTGGGCAGAAATAGAGTCCACATTATTGTCGATAAAAATTTGAGCTATTTGTTGATTTAAATCACTAATAATTTCATCTTTACGCTGTTGCATACAGGAAATATCAATTTTTAAATCCGTTACGGTAATGCCATGTGCTGAAGATGAGTTTTTTAATTGCTTGAAGAGATTTGCTGATTCTAATAAAGCAATCGCAGAAATACAGCCTGCATTAACATAGGCTCCCCCTAGTTTCTGTTCTGATTGAGAGCCGATTTTTTTATCAATACAGGCGGTTTTTAAACCTAATTGAGCGCTACGGACTGCCGCAAAATACCCGGCTGGGCCTGCACCGATAACGATGACATCGTAATCATATTCTGTCGTAGACATAGTCAATGCTCCTTATGTTAAATATTAAGTAGTAAATGAGCAGGGGACTCTAAGCCCTCTTTAATAGCCACTAAAAATTGCACGGCATCTTTGCCATCAACCAATCGATGGTCATACGATAAAGCTAAATACATAATAGGGCGCACAACGACTTTGCCATTTTCAACAACAGCCCGTTCGGTAATAGCATGCATACCTAAAATTGCACATTGTGGTGGGTTAAGAATCGGGGTTGATAACATCGAACCAAAAATCCCCCCATTAGTAATGGTAAATGTACCGCCGTTGAGCTCGTCATAAGTAAGCGTTCCTGCTTGCGCTTTACTCCCAAAATCAACAATATTTTTTTCAATACCTGAAAAATCGAGCTGATCGGCATCACGTAAAACGGGCACAATTAAACCACGCGGAGAAGATACTGCAATACCCACATCATAATAGCCATGGTAAATAATATCCTCGCCATCGATAGAGGCATTGATAGCAGGAAAGCGTTTTAACGCTTCTATCGAGGCTTTAATGAAAAATGACATAAAGCCAAGTTTTACATCATGTTTTGCAATAAAACGTTCTTGATATTGTTTGCGTAAATCAATCACACTCTGCATGTTCACTTCATTAAAAGTGGTTAACATAGCAGCGTTTTGCTGGGCTTGTAATAAACGTTCAGCAACTTTTGCACGTAAACGCGTCATAGGAACTCGTTGTTCGGGGCGAGCGCTAGAATTTACTTGTGGTGCGAATGTTTTAGTTTCAGGTGTAACAATGCTGGGTTTTTTAGGTTCAGCTACTACAGTTTTTGGTGTTTGTTTTTGCTGATCTAAATAGTGCTGTACGTCTGCTTTAGTTAGCCGGTTCCCTTTACCTGTTCCAGTAATTAAGTGTGGGTCGAGGTTATGTTCAAAAATAATGCGGCGTACAGCAGGGCTTAATGGAATATCTGTTGAGATAACGGTTGTCTTAGTGGGTTTGTTATCAGTTGCTGGGCTAGATACAGTATCGGTAGAAATACTGGTAAGTAAATCTCCATCGACAACGGTGCTGCCATCTGGGATGAGTATTTCACCCAATATTCCCGCTTCTGGCGCAGGAACTTCTAAAACAACTTTATCTGTTTCTAAATCGACTAAGTTCTCATCCTTTTCAACACTATCACCCGCTTGTTTATGCCAGGTGATTAAAGTCGCATCTGCAACGGATTCAGGTAAGGTAGGAACACGAATTTCAAGGCTCATAATTTTTTCCTATACGGTAGTAGAGTGGCTATAAAGAGCAGTCTCTACTACTTCTTTTTGTTGTTTGATATGTTTGGCTAAATTTCCTACAGCAGGTGAGGCTGAAGGAGGTCTGCCGCAATAAATAAGATTTATTTTATCGTGTGTTAAGATAGCGAAGTTATGTCGAGTCTGGTACCAAGCACCTTGATTTTTAGGCTCTTCTTGGCACCAAACTAAAGTGTCTAAATTGGGGTATTTTTTCAGCTCTGTTTGGAACTCTTGTGCAGGAAAAGGGTAAAGTTGCTCAATACGAATAATGGCAACATGTTCTAGATTATTTTGGCTGCGAGCATCAAGTAAATCATAATAAACTTTTCCTGAGCAAAGCACTAAACGGGTGACGTTTTCTATTTTTATCTCAGCACTTGTTTCTGGGATAATATTTTGGAAATGCCCTTGTACTAAATCCTCCAAAGTCGAAGTAGCGGCTTTATGGCGCAATAGACTTTTGGGTGACATAACAATTAAAGGTTTACGGTACTGCCGAATCACTTGGCGACGTAATAAATGAAAAATTTGCGCAGGTGTAGAGGGCACACAAACTTGCATATTTTGGTCGGCACAAAGTTGTAAATAGCGTTCTAATCGTGCTGAAGAATGCTCCGGTCCTTGGCCTTCAAAACCATGTGGTAACAGCATCACTAAACCTGATAAACGTCCCCATTTAGTTTCACCAGAACTAATAAATTGATCAATTAAAACTTGTGCGCCATTAGCAAAATCACCAAACTGTGCTTCCCAAATGGTTAAAGTTTCTGGGACAGTGGAGCTGTAACCATACTCAAAGCCTAAGACTCCCGCTTCTGAGAGTATAGAGTCAAAAATTTGTGGTCGACCTTGCTGTATATCTAGATGTTTAATGGGGATATAAGCATCCCCGTTAATTTGGTTATGCAAAATAATATGGCGATGAAAAAATGTACCACGGCCAACATCTTGGCCAATTAAGCGCACATTATATTGATCCATTAGTAAGGTTGCATAAGCCATGTTTTCTGCAAAGCCCCAATCTAAAGGCATTGCGCCAGCAGCCATTTTTAGACGATTTTCCATGATTTTTGCAACACGAGGGTGTAGTTCAAACCCGGGAGGTAATCGTTGTGATTGAGTGTTGCAAAAACGTAGGCGCTCTAAAGGCACGGTACTGTCGTATTGGATATCCCAGTCTTTATTATGATATTTATCCCATAATTTTGAGTAGGAATAACCTTTTTCTAAAATAGGGCGAGAAACATTTTTTCCCGCATCTAATAAATCTTGGTAAGTCTGGGTCATCTCCAGAACTTGCTCTTCAGTTAATATGGATTGTTCAACTAATTTGGCCCCATAAAGCTGGCAAGTTGTGGTGAGAGCATTGATTTTTTTGTACATCATCGGTTGTGTTGTCGCCGGCTCATCTGCCTCATTATGCCCACGTCGACGGTAACAAATTAAATCAATAACCACATCTTTATTAAATTGGCTTCGATAATCAATAGCCATTTGAGTGACTGCTAATACTGCTTCAGGATCGTCACCATTGACATGGAAAACAGGTGCCTGAATTATATTGGCAACATCAGTGCAATAAAGAGTGGAGCGTGCATCAAACGGGTTGCTGGTGGTAAATCCAATTTGGTTGTTGATGACTATATGAATCGTACCGCCGGTTGCAAAAGCGCGAGTTTGCGCCATATTTAAGGTTTCCATAACGATACCTTGGCCAGCAAAAGCGGCATCACCATGAATTAAAATAGGAATCACAGTATTGGCGCTGTTTTTCCCATAACGATCCTGACGTGCTTTAACGGTGCCTTCAACAACGGGATTAATGATTTCTAAATGTGAGGGGTTAAAGGCAAGGGTGATATGTGCTTGCTCACCTTCACCTTCGGTTTTAACATTAGAAGAAAACCCTTGGTGATATTTTACATCGCCAGTTAAGACGGTAGTGGATTCGGCAGCAGTTCCTTTGAATTCGCTAAACAGTTGAGCAGGGTTTTTGCCGAGTATGTTAATCAGTACATTAAGTCGCCCACGGTGCGCCATACCAATAACAAGCTCTTTAGTGCCAGAACGACCAGAGCGTTGAATAAGCTCATCTAAAATAGGGATCAAGCATTCTCCGCCTTCTAAAGAAAAACGTTTTTGTCCCACAAAATTACGATGTAAATATTTTTCGATGCCTTCTGCAGCGATTAGTTGTTGTAATAACCAAATGCGCTTTTTATTAGTGATGTCGGCAGTTGGCTTTGCTGTTTCTAAGCGGTTTTTAATCCAGCGTTTAATATCGGTATCGAATATATGCATATATTCAGTTGCAATATTGGCGCAATAAATTTCTTGTAAGGTACTAATAATTTCTTTTAATGGCATACGGTCTTTGCCATAAATTGAGCCAGTATCAAATAGGGTATCTAAATCAGGTTCAGATAAACCGTAATAATTAGGGTCAAGAGCGGGGAGGCTGCGTTGCGATTTTTCTAAGGGGTTATTATTGGCTAATTGATGTCCGTGAGAGCGGTAATGATTGATTAAACTGGCAACCGCTGACTGTTTTTGTACGCTTTCTTCTGTGAAGCCTTGTAGCTCAGACAGGCGTGAAGAGGGTGAGGACGCTAGTTGAGCAAAGCGATCTACAATAGGGCTATGTGCAATATCTCTATGCTTGTTGGCGACTTGTAAGGCGGAAAATTTTTCACGCCAAGAGGCTTCAATGGTATCGGGGTTATCAAGAAACTTTTCATATAAATCCTCTATATAGGTAGCATTACTCCCATAAAGTGCAGAGGTTTCTTGGAAAAGCTTAAGCAAGTTACTCATAAAAAATCCGGCTATTTTGTATTAATAAACGATTAAGTAGAACTTCGTGTTTTAAGTTGGGATACATATTAACTTAAAGAAGTTAGACTCTAACGGAAATATGTTAGCGTGTAACGTATAATGTTTATATTACCAAGAATCTTGCGAATCATAGAAAAAAATCATGAAAGAAGAACATAAATTACAAATTAGAGTTAGGTCTAAAACAGAACAGCGCATGATGGAGGACATAGATGTCAAAATGATTACTGAGTGGGACGTAAAAAAAATAGTCATTACATTATGTTGTTTGCTGTTATTAATTGGCATTATGTATTATTTTTTTGCTAATGAAGAGTCGCCAGAGATAGCTAATAAAAGAGCAAAACTTGAAGAGGTAAATAAAATAGCAAGCTCTTTGTCGCAGAAAAAAACAGTTGTAGTAGAAAAATCCGTTATTAGTGAAAAGCAGCAACCAGTTGTAGAAAAAGTACAAGAAGTCGTTAAAGTAGTGGCTAACAAACAAAATATTACCGTAGAAAAATTAAACGTTGAAGTCATTAAAAATAACAAATATGTAAGGCGTGGCTTATTGGCAAAAAGAGCCATAAATAAAGAGCCTAGTGGAGTCATTAATCTTCCTTTGGTGGTTAATAAAGAAAAAGCAATTAGTGTTACTTATTTTACCGAAATTGTTAATATGCAAGGTAATAGTGTTTATCATGAGTGGGTTATTAATAATAAAGTTATTTATAGAAAGAAGGTTAATGTATTGGGTGATCGTTGGCGGGTAGCGACACGAAAATTATTTTCCTATAGTGCAACTGGAGAATGGCAAGTTAGGGTTGTAAACAAGAAAGGTGATATATTGCACAAAATTGATTTTTTAGTCACAAAATAAGCTACTAATTTTAGAAAATGCCATATATAATTAAAAGCTAATTTTGGGTTGCTTATTTCCTATCGAATCAGGTAGTTCAAAATAAATATTATTAGTATTTATAAGGTAAATTAAAATGAATGATTTAAATAATCTTTCTGTTAGTGAATTACAAGAAGTGATAAATAATGCAGCAGCGGCATTAAAAATTAAGCAAGATAGTGAGCGTAAAGAAGTTTATGCAAAAATTAAAGAGCTAGCTGCATCGGTTGGTGCTACCGTTGATATTTATGTTGCAGATAAAAAAGAAACACGTAAAACAGTAAAAGTAGAAGCTAAATATCGGAACCCTAATGATGCAAACTTAACTTGGACTGGGCGAGGTCTTACGCCTAAGTGGATGCGTGCATTACTTGATGAGGGACGTGAAAAAACTGATTTCCTTATTTAGAATTAGATATAATAAAGAAGCAGCTTTCGGGTTGCTTTTTTTATGTCTGGTGGTTTATATAATATAGTTATGATTTTGAGATATTTTAAAAAATGAATAATAATCAGCCTTTGTTTTATGAAGAGTATGGTGAGGTCTCTTCACCACCATTAATTATCTTGCATGGATTCTTTGCCTCTGCTCGTAATTGGCGACAAATAGCTAAAAAGTTAGCTGAATATCATCATATTTATATTTTAGATATGCGTAACCATGGGCAATCGCCACATAATAGTCTTATGGATTACCCTACGATGGCTGAAGATATTGTGCAGTTTTTAAAGAGTAAAGAAATAAGGCGAGCGAATATTATTGGACATAGTATGGGCGGGAAAGTGGCTATGTATTTAGCTTTAAATAACCCAGATATAATTAATAAATTAATTGTGGCAGATATTTCCCCCACTTCGTATCAGCATAGTTTTGATGAGATTATTCAAGCACTAAAAAGTATTCCTTTAGCAGAAATCAATAATAGAAAACAAGCGGACGATTTTTTATCAGGCGCTATTCCTGAATTAAGTTTTAGACAGTTTTTATTGCAAAATTTAGTTTTAAATGAGGGGCATTATCAGTGGCGGATTAATTTAGATTTTTTTGCTGCTAATGCTGACAATATAATTGCATTTCCAGCAATCAATTCTTTTAATCCTTATTTAGATAAGGTTTTGTTTTTAGGTGGTGGGAATTCAAAATATATCAAAGAAGATGATGTATACTCACTTTTTCCAAATGCTGATATTCAAAAAATAGAAAATGCCGGGCACTGACTACATGCAGAACAGCCGGAAGCTTTTTGTTTAGCTATCAATCAATATTTACAAAGCTGGTAAAGGAGAAATAGAGATGAAAACGGTTTTAGTTACTGGTGCTAATCGTGGTTTAGGGTTTGAATTTTGCTCGCAATATGCACAATCTGGTTGGCAAGTTATTGCAGCTTGTCGTGATGTAGCAAATGCAGATGATTTAAAACAATTATCTCTACAGTACGAAAGTATTCAAGTTGTTAAATTAGATGTTAGTCAACATAATCAAATTGATAGCTTAGCTGCGAGCTTAAAAGGAACAAGCTTAGACTTGTTAATTTCAAATGCGGGTGTTTATGGGGATAGTGCCGGGCATGGTTTTGGTGCAATCAATTACTCAGACTGGAGAAATACCTTAGACATTAATGTATTGAGCGCCATTAAATTAGCTGAAGCCTTTAAAGATTCGTTAGCAAAAAGTGAACAAGGCTTATTTGTGGCAATCAGTAGTTTGATGGGCAGTGTTGCTGATAACGGTAGTGGTGGCAGTATTTTATATCGCTCAAGTAAAGCTGCTTTAAATGCGGCAATGAAGAGCTTATCTTTTGATATAAAATCGGCCGGCGTTGGTGTATTAATCTTTCACCCAGGGTGGGTGCGAACTGATATGGGAGGTCCCAATGGTTTATGTGATGCCCCAGAGAGTATTACAGGTATGCGGCAACAGATTGAAAAATTTGATATGCAGCAAACCGGACAATTTATTAAATACGATGGCTCAGAGATGCCTTGGTAATGATTGATTTAAACGGAAACTATTAAATTATGTCACGCTGGAGGCCGCCAAGGCCAAAATCATCGCCTTATATTACACCTGAAGGCTTTCAGTACTTAGAGCAAGAGTTAAGGTCTTTATGGGAGAAGCGCAAAGAGGTTGTTGTTGCCTTATCTGCTGCTGCGGCTGAAGGCGACCGTTCGGAAAACGCAGAGTATATATCTACAGAAAAAAAGAATTACGCGGCATTGATGGCCGAATTCATTTTTTACAAAAACGTCTGCCTGCTTTAAATATAGTGGCTGATAAACCTAGCGATCAAGACCGTATATTTTTTGCTGCTTGGGTGCTATTACTAAGTGAGCAAGAAACTGAAGTACTTTACCGTTTGTAGGTGGAGATGAATTTGAGATGGATAAACGTTATATCAGTGTTGATTCTCCTGATGATTCTGTGACGATAAAAACAGTCGCGCATACATTGACTTATAGTGTTTTAGATATTCAATATGGTTTAGATTTTATAGAAGATTGATTGTGTGATTAACTGAAATTGAGATTTTAATGGTCGAAATATATTAAATTAGCAGTCTTGTTTAATGTCAGCAATTATCAATTTAAGAAAATAAGAAGAATTTTGATGACAATTAACTAATTGATGGATACAAGGATGTGCTGACTATTACAAAGCGCATCATACTAAGCTATACGCACAAGATGCGCTTCGTTGCTCAGCACACCCTATAAAGAAAGCATCCTAAGTATTGGCAAAAATTGACTAAATAAAAATCATGAACCTAGCAATCCTCTGGGAGCAGGGGCTGCTGCCCATTTTCCCATGTGCATTATCTGCGCGGTGATATGGGATGTGAGAAGCATCAGTATTAAAGCCTTGTCTAGGTATAAGGTATTGAATTTTCCTAAATTGAGAGTTGCTAGTTTTAATGCAGCAATTCTCAATTTAGGATTCAGTGATAAAATAACCTTAATTCCTAGTTAAAAAAACCAACCAGTGATAGATACCGTCGAAACAATAACAAGCTTCACGCAATCAAATTTGATTGGACAGATCAA
>JAJJBE010000042.1 GCA_020996635.1 Bathymodiolus brooksi methanotrophic gill symbiont | reverse complement strand
TTAAGTCTACCTCAAATGACTTGACGGCTGTCGGGATAACTACTTGCCTCCCGAGCGAACTGACCAGTTCACTTCGGATTGGCGAATTTCCCTGTCGCCTACTGCGGACTAAAAATCATCACTTCGCTGCGCTCCGTTTCCCTGATTTTCAGCGAATGCGACTTAAGATCGCAGTTCCATTAAGCCAGCACCTTCAAGTAGCTTGGGTATAAAAGCAATATTTAATCAAATAAAGAACATCACATAAGTAAAACAAACTGCTAGAGAGCCACCAATAATACCCGATTTATACATCAATGATTTTTCATGCCAGTAATACTTTAGACTTGCTTTTTTGAGGTTCTTAATTAATATAAAGGTTTTTTTAGACAGTATAAAAACTATGCCTGCCGCAGTTGCCCACATTAGGTAAAAGCTAATCATTTGAGTGTCATGTATTTTAGTATGAAAAATAGCTTCAATCGCATGATCCAAATACATAGAAACAATTTCAAATAAGATAAATGCTGATTCTATAGCAAATTCAGCAATAAATTCTGTTACACCTACCAATAACTCTAGTATCACATCAGGCGCTTGTATTGTTGCAAGCGTTAAGAGCACTAATAAGGCTTGAAAGGGGTAACGTTGAATTTTCTTACGGCGAATATGTTGTTCTAGTAATTCAGTATCTTCTTCTCTTATATTAATAAACCGCCCACCAATTAAAAAAGGATAACGATTATTTTCAAAAGGATTGCTTGGTTTGCAATAAATGACTTCACAAGAAACTGTTATCACGGTCATACTAGATAATAACAATATTCTTAATAAAATATGATCCCCAGGGTTTAACTCTTCTCGGCAAGTATAAGAAATCCCTGTGCTACTGATATTAACGTTTAATGTCTCGTTTTCTTGGCTACTTGATTTAGGTAAATGTCCTTCTTTATCTTGCTCAAAAGAAGCGACATCATCTTGATGTTGTGAGGCTGCTGAGAAATCATCCGGGGCTGTTATTGTTTGATAAAAAAGATCTACGTGCTCATAAATGCGTGCAGCACGCCGACGATTTGAAGCATTTTTATTGGTCATACTCATAGCCATATAAACTCTCCCTTATTGACTGAATAACATCCATATTTTTATAATGGTCATTCAGCATACCTGAAAATAATCTAACACGACAGCTTAATCTTTTAACTGTTTTAACCCTTGCTCTAATTCATCGCTAAAAATCATTTCCCTTTCAAGGCAAGGCGAATAATTTCTTCACAACTCTTATCTTCTTGGGCAATATTTTGTACCATTTTACTAGCTTCTGCCGCTTTATAGCCTAATGCACAAAGTGCGCTAATGGCTTCTTGTTTGGCATTACTACGCCCAACCGATACTTCAGTGGCATTATTTTCTGTGTTCTGGCTAAGCCCTTCTAGCTTAGGTAGTTTGTCGCGCATTTCTACAATCAAGCGTTCTGCGGTTTTTTTGCCCACGCCCGGCAAACGAATCAGTGTTGCGGTATCGTTATCATTAATACAGCGGTGAAATTCATCGACACTCTGGCCTGATAAAATCGCTAAGGCTAGCTTTGGGCCTACGCCATTGACTTTAATCAATAATCTAAACATCACTCTATCGGCTTCTGTGGAAAAACCAAATAAAACATGCGCATCTTCACGGATAGACAGGTGCGTTTGTAGCTGGATAGTTTCACCTAAGGCAGGCAAATTATAAAAAGTTGTCATTGGCGCATTGATTTCATATCCAACACCATTTACATCTAAAGTTAATAGTGGCGGTGTTTTAGCAACCAACTTACCGCGTAGAAAGCCTATCATTGTTATAGTCCTTTATTAATTTGTCGTTGTGTTTGCTGGTAGTTAGCATGGCAAATACTAATACCCAGCGCATCACTGGCATCTATTTGTAATTCACCGGTAATGCCTAACAAGATTTTTACCATTTGCTGAACTTGATTTTTATCCGCTGAACCTTTGCCAACAACAGCTTGCTTAACTTGTCTTGCGGCATATTCATAAACAGGAATATCAAATAACTGTACTGCACAAATAGCCGCACCACGCGCTTGGCCAAGTTTTAAAGCAGAATCCGCATTTTTGTGCATAAACACTTGCTCTATGCCCATTTCAGTGGGTTTATATTCTTCGACGACATCACTAATGCCTGCAAATATTTGCTTTAAGCGCAAAGGAAAATTATCCCCTTTAATTCGTAAACAGCCACTGGCGATATATTGATAACCATTAGCTGTTTCATCAATCACGCCAAAGCCTGTAATGCGTGAACCAGGATCAATTCCAAGTATTCTAGCCACCGAGTTCTTCTAGCTCCGCCATCACGTCTTCACTAATATCGGCATTTGAATAAACGCTTTGCACATCATCCAAGTCCTCTAACACATCAACTAAGCGTAGCACTTTTTCTGCATCTTTTACATCCAGTGCAACCTGTAAATCCGCTTGCATGGTGACTTCACTGGCTTCCGGCTCAAACCCAGCAGCAATCATGGCATCTTTGACTGTTAAATACTCATCAGGATCAGTCATAACATCAATAGAGCCATCTTCATGGGTGATAACATCTTCCGCACCTGAGTCTAAAGCCACTTCCATGACTTCACCTTCATTCACCTCAGGGCTATAACTCAAAATACCTACTTTGTTGAACATGTAAGCAACCGAGCCATCTGTGCCTAAGTTGCCACCTGCTTTAGAAAATGCGTGGCGTACTTCTGCAACGGTACGATTACGATTATCAGTCAAGCAATCAACCATAACGGCAATACCACCTGAGCCATAACCTTCGTAACGCACCTCTTCGTAGTTAACACCTTCCACGTTTCCTGTGGCTTTTTTAATGGTGTTTTCTACCGTATCGCGCTTCATATTTGCGCCCAGCGCTTTATCTACCGCAGCACGTAAGCTGGGGTTATTGGCAATATCTCCACCACCGCCGCCTTTTGCTGCCACCGTGATTTCACGAATTAATTTGGTAAATAACTTGCCACGTTTAGCATCTTGTCCTGCTTTACGGTGCTTAATATTAGCCCACTTACTATGTCCTGCCATGATCTCTCTCTTTATGTTTATCTATGCAACTTTAGCATTGTATTCGTATCATTATAAACGATTACGATTGGTATAAACTGATGTGGATACACTATTTAGGACACAAAAACTAAGATTTACCCCCTCAATATAGAGTACCCAAAATGACTAAGAAAAAGCTAAATACTTACACGCCCGAATTTAAAGAATCTGCTATTAAATTAGCCTTAGATTCTGATGAATCTATCCCTCAAATCGCTAAAAATTTGGGCGT
>JAJJBE010000109.1 GCA_020996635.1 Bathymodiolus brooksi methanotrophic gill symbiont | reverse complement strand
TTGTATAACCGATGGCTTTAAGAAATTTTCACATGCTCAAGTTAAGCAATTTATTAGCTATATAGGGATGAGCCCAAGAACTTTTGAATCGGGAACTAGCGTTAAAGGACGAGCTCATATTAGCAAGATAGGAAATAGCAGGATGCGATCAATGTTGTACATGTGTAGCTGGACAGCCAAAAGAAAAAATAAACAATGCGTAACACTATATGAGCGTTTATCAGAGAAAGGAAAACCTGAAAAAGTGATAAAAGTAGCCATTGCACACAAGCTTGTTTGCCAGATTTTTGGAGTGATAAAAAGTGGAACCGCGTTCTCAAAAGAGTATGCTTGATGATAAAAAAGTTGACATTAAGCACAGTTCATTTGAGGTAGGATTAATGAAGCAGCTTTTTTGCGTAGTTGAGTTGGACGCAGGACGAACTGGGGCTCCCATAAATCGCTCCGTGCTGAATGAAGATTGGCGATAGGACATCCCTGTTTCATGAAGTAGGAATGGCGTGCCTATGGCTCTTCGGGATAACTATTTACCTCCTGAGCGAACTTACAGTTCACTTCAGATTGGTAACAACCCTTCGCCTATTGCGGACTAAAAATCATCCCTGATTTTCAGCGTTTGTTACAGTCGAGACTTTACCTGACTGTAAGCACTTATAGAAAATATATTATATTCTATAAGCTGTAACATTTATCCTAATTACTCGTTATGCGAAGTCCTTTTTTATAACATAATTATTGAGCATAAGATAATGATAAGAAAAAACTATATAGATTACCTTAGAGTTCTTGCAATTATTGCCGTTATAATTATCCATGTTACGGCTTTTTATTATAATAGCTTTGGAAAGATTGAAAGTATTGACTGGTGGTTTTCAAACCTTTTAAATTCAGCATCTAGATTTTCTGTTCCCTTGTTTGTAATGATTTCAGGTGCAGTGCTTCTTGGACGAAGTATAACTGTTATAGGATTTTATAGGAAAAGGTTTGTTAGGCTTGTTCCCGCAATAATCTTTTGGAATCTATTTTTTATTGGATTTAGTGTATACAAAGGAATGGATATCAGTGGACTTATTTGGCATCTAAAAATAGGTTTATTTACAGATGGTCGTGCAGCAGTACATTTATGGTATTTAACAATGTTTCTTTGTTTAATGTTGTTTGCTCCATTTATTAATCAATTCATCAATGGGGACAAACCATCATCAAAAGATATTTTAATACTATTATCTATAACATTTGTATTTTTCTTTTTAAATGGTATTTCAAGTTTTACAAGAGAATTGTTGAACATTAATATAAATTGGTTTACTACTTTTCCATGGTATATTGCCTATTTTTTAGGTGGATATTATCTTGATAAAAATGGCAGCAAATTACACTTAAAAAATAGCAGCCTCTTAATATCAATTGTTACACTGGTATTATTGGGTGCAGTTTTTAACTATTTAGTGGCAGACTCACTCGGAATAATTAAAGACTACTTTATATTAAGTAATACTGGGCCATTAGTATTTATTATCTCAGGATTAATATTTATATTTGTAAAAAATAACACTAACAATATTAAAGAAAACATTGTTATTTCTAAAATATCTGAAGCATCTTTTGGAATGTACCTCATACACCCTATTTTTATATATATAATAGATGAATTATTTACATCGTATAAACTGATTCCTCTGGTGTACATTCCCTTTATTATAATTTTAACCACTCTATGTTCTTTTATTTTTATTTATATTATTAGAAAAAATAACTCAATACGAAAAATATGCTAATAAAAGCTAGCTTCAACCTGAATTGGTCTTGTAGACGCCCAATCTTTTAAAAACACCCCTTCGCTGAAAATCAGGGATAATTTTTAGTCCGCAGCGAAGGGGTGCTACCAATCTGAAGTGAACTGCAAGTTCGCTCAGGAGGTAAATCAGGGCCGTTCAATGCTAATAATTTAATTTAAAATAATGTTTTAGAATTTTATTCCAAGAGGCTTAGTATTGAAACTTGTAAACTATCTATCAAATATTCCAAATGCTCGACGCGGCCAAGGCATGAAATACGACTTAGGGGAACCTCGAAAAACATGGAACCCAAGAAAAATATGTGATCAATAAAATTTCACGCTATAAAACATGGAATATCTCCCTAAAAATGTTTTAGAATTTTATTCCAAGAGGCTTAGTATTGAAACTTGTAAACTATCTATCAAATATTCCAAATGCTCGACGCGGCCAAGGCATGAAATACGACTTAGGGGAACCTCGAAAAACATGGAACCCAAGAAAAATATGTGATCAATAAAATTTCACGCTATAAAACATGGAATATCTCCCTAAAATGGCATTTAAACCATTTTATAGAGAGTTATCCCACTAAAAAGCAAAAGCAGACTTAATATTGCAACTTTTTAAGCTACAAAGCCGTTTTAAATTGTAGGTGGTCGTTTTAAGGTTTAACTGTAAGGTTGCTCTAGCTAATCCAATTGTGCGTATTTTCTTACCACCCATTTGTTTGATTCCTGCAAAAGCACGTTCTACTCGGACGCGTATTTTAGAGATACGATTATTTCTATTTTTTTGGCAGTCTGAAAGTGGCTTAGTTTTTGTTCCTTTTCGCTGAATATGAACACGTAAACCTCAATGCCAGTAAGTTAAGATTAACCCATTGATTATGTTAGTATAAGCCCTTATATTAGCATAATCAATGGTAAGCATAAAGCAATGGAAAATGCAATAAAAAATATTTATGAAGAGTTAAATAACACCCTAAACAGCTTTTATTCGCAATCGTACCCTCAGTTTTCCAACGTTAATCCTCTATTTACTTAACCTTAGAAAGCACTCAAATCAAACAGAACTAGACCAATTTTTCAAGGTGATTAATAAAGAAAAAGAAGCCTCTCAAGTGGTTACAAAATCCGCCTTTTTTCAAGCCAGAAAACAGCTTTCTTACAAAGCGTTTATTGAGCTTAATCGACAAATAATAGACACTACTTACAAGTGGAAAAAAGCCCCCTTGTCCGCTAAAGCTGAGGAAGATAAAGCCTTAACAGAAGTAATTAAAACAAGTTTTAACGAAGGCCGTGAATGCTATGGTACGCGTCTGCATACAGCAAGATTTAATCGATCAAGAACTCACGGTGAGTCGCCGCCGTATTGGCCGGTTAATGAAGACAGAAGGAATGCAGGTTAAAACAAAGCGAAAGTTTAAAGCAACCCCTTATTCTGATCATGACGATCCTATTGCCCCTAACCTGCTCAATCGAGCATTGACAGTCGATAAACCGGATACTTGCTACGTGGGTGATATTACTTATATTGCGACAAGAGAGGGCTGGTTGTACC
>JAJJBE010000241.1 GCA_020996635.1 Bathymodiolus brooksi methanotrophic gill symbiont | reverse complement strand
TGAGGCACAGGCACGCTCTGAATAACCGCTAGGATGAATGCAGGAATCAATGACCAAATAATTCAAAACATCATAAAAAACTGATGCCATTCCCATCGTGCAATTAGCTTGCTCTTTACGCCCTTTGTGAACGCCAAAATGTGCCGTAATGTCAGGCGTATTTGGGAGGCGAATTGAGCTTCCATCAACGGCACAAAGGCGAAAACCACGCCATGTTTTTAAGTGATCATACGACTTGTAAGTAGTGTCTATTATTTGTCGATTAAGCTCAATAAACGCTTTGTAAGAAAGCTGTTTTCTGGCTTGAAAAAAGGCGGATTTTGTAACCACTTGAGAGGCTTCTTTTTCTTTATTAATCAGCTTGAAAAATTGGTCTAGTTCTGTTTGATTTGAGTGCTTTCTAAGGTTAAGTAAATAGAGGATTAACGTTGGAAAACTGAGGGTACGATTGCGAATAAAAGCTGTTTTTGAAAGGTGATATCTATCGATAAATGAAAAGCTGTTTAGGGTGTTATTTAACTCTTCATAAATATTTTTTATTGAATTTTCCACTGCTTTATGCTTACCATTAATTATGCTAATATAAGGACTTATACTAACATAATCAATGGGTTAACCTTAACTTACTGGCATTGGGGATTGCCCCTACCTATTTTCTTACCCAGTGTTTGCCAACTATTAAGACGGTTAGCTTATCTGTATAGACAACACAACATGCTGTAATGGGTGGCGCTAATCGTCTACCTCGTTTCAAGTTTATAAGAAAAAATAATGGTTTGTTATCCCTCTTTTTTAGTTAAATTAATTTTGCGTGAGTATTTATACCAACCATCTAGTGCTTAGTGTTTACAGCCCAAGTAGGCAACAGCTACCGCAGGGGCACAATCTGCTATTTGCATTTCACTCCCTCTCCCTCCAGTAAAAAAAGAATCAAATTCGAGATAAGTTAAATTAAGGTTCTCAGCAATTTCTCGCACTAGAAAACGACCAACACCTGCACCAATTAACTGGCAATTTTCTGACCTATCTAAACGAGCAAGTTGCATTTCAACTGATTGTTGAACTCGATTTAACTGTTGTTTTCTGATTTCAGAAGCTAGATTCATCCATTCAACTAATGAAAAATCTTCAAGGTCACAACCAATCATACGAGCAAGACGGTTAGCACTGGCATCTATGGTTTTTTCTGCACCATCAGCTGTTTCTGTTTGATCTGCCTGTTCTTGTAACTCAGCGGTTAAGCGATAAACATCTGCCATCGTGGCAAAATACTCACTCATTAAGCCAACCTGACTTCCTGAGAACTCTACAGATTGAGCAACGGCCATTACCGCAGTTCTCACCACGCCGGTATAAACTAATTCACTGGATTTTAATCGTTGAAAATCCGTATACCCTTGTGCTAATACTGCAGCATTATTTAGCAGAAGAATGTCACTTGTCGTACTGCCTACATCAACAAAAATACCTGTTTCAATTTGCCTTGCAACATAGCTTGCACTTGCTAGCCAATTTGCAGATGCAATATCATCAATCTGTGTAGCGTTAATTTTATTTACCGATAAAAACCCCAGCCGCCCCGCATAAATACTTAAACAATTATGTGCTAGTTTTTTTTGTATCAGGTCAATAATAGCGATGACACCTTCGGAACGAGAGCTAAATAAATCAACCAGCTCTCCTGTCATAGTTAGATAGTACTGCTTAATTTCACTCGGCAATTTCTGCAAAATATTTGCTAATGCATGCTCTAAGGTATGTAACCCCTGCCATAAAGGGCAAGGCTCTTGATAAACGCCTAGCACATCTCCATTAGAATTGAGCCAAGCCGCTTTTAAATGCGCACCACCAACATCCCAGCCAACGATATTATCTTGCAAACTTTTTCCTTAATGAATATTAACCGATATGGTTTTTGATTTTGTTTTTATTAAGTCCGTTATTTTATTATTTAATAAATCTAAAACTTGAGCGGCAACATTAATGCCTGTTGCTTCTTTAATGCCAACATAGGAAGTTGTTAAGCGCGGATTAATTTCCAAAATCAACAACTCCCCTTGTTCAGTTTCAATTAAATCAATGCCTATATAACCCCATAAGCCCGGTATAGACTTAGCAATTTTAGAGCATAGCTTTTGGTACTCTAAACTTTTCTCTTGCTTAATATTGACAGTACAGCCGAGTAATTGAAATTTATTATCTTTCAGAGATAGCTGCTGTTGGTTACAACAAATAAAGGCCGATTCACCTTGGTAAAATAAGGCAGATAAGCTCAATACTGTGCCTTGTATATAGGGCTGAATTAAATATTCCTGCTGTTTATCTAAAACTTTCAAAAGATCCAGCCATTGCTGCTTAGACTGTATTAAATAAACATCTTCACAACCAACAGATTCCATAGGTTTTAAAACCCACTGCCCAGAATCTATAGGTAAAAATGATCGGTATTTTTGACTATTAACACAGCTAATAGTCGCTTCTTTTAACACATTAATTGTATGTAATTTATTTTGACAAAGCGTTAATGTTTGCTGCGAGCTTAAACAGAGCTGTTTATTTTCTTGGCTAAAAAACTGATGCCATTTAACTAACATTCCCTCTGTTTCTGGTGCTATCAACCATACCACATCATAATCATCCTTTATTTCACGTAAATAAAGTTCTAAATTAGTTCTCGGTTGTATATTGAATAATGTACCTGCCGGAGGAATTTGTGGCTCCTCAATACGAGCATCATTCAAAACTAAAAGCTTTAATCCTTGGATTTCTCCCAAATCTTGCAATAATGCAGCTCGCATCATTGCGCCTTCTTGCATTAAAGAGCTAGGCAAAATATCATTAAGCAAACCACCGCCTGTTATAAATTCAAAAACTAACAAACGCATAAATGAAAATCATCCCTGTTATTGACATTAAATCTGGCCATGCTGTTTTAGCTAAGCAAGGGCAACGTAAAAGTTATCAGCCCCTATCAACAGATTTATGCTCTTCTAGTGAACCCATTGCAGTCATTGAGGCTTACCTAAGTACTTGGGAGTTTAAAACGATTTATATTGCTGACCTAGATAGCTTGATGGGGCTAGGTAATAACACGACTTATATTAACTCTATTTTTAAGGCATTCCCAAATATCTATTTCATAATTGATTGCGGAGTTATCAACCCCAACTATCAGCCACTAAAAAGCAATCAATATACACCTATCTTAGGTACCGAATCTTTTGATAGCAATAAGCTAAAAACATTGCATAAAAAATTTATTTTATCGCTAGATTTTTCCACTGAAAATCGAAAAATGGGCAGCTCTGAACTCTATAATAAACCTGAATTATGGCCTAAAAACATTATCATTATGACCTTGGCTTTAGTGGGTAAAAACTGTGGGGCAGATTTACAAAAAATAAAGCACTACCTTCAACACTATCCTAATCATAATTTTATCGCAGCTGGCGGTATACGAGACTTAAGTGACTTAATACAATTAAAAAACCTAGGGGTTCAACAAGCGTTAGTTGCTACCGCCTTACACAGAAAACAACTCAAAAAAAGTGACTTGAAACAACTAGCTAATGGCTAATTTTTTAATTTATCAATTTCTTCCGTACTCAATTCACGAGCATCTACTTCCAACATCACTGGAATTCCATCACGTACAGGAAATGCAAGACGGTCTGCTTTACACAATAGTTCTTGCGCTGATTTATCGTAAACTAATGTGCTGTTACATATTGGGCACGCTAAAATTTCAAGTAATTTACTATCCATTGACTATTCAACCTCTACCTTTCACTCATTAAAAGGTAATATTCTACTCTATATTTTGATGAATTCTTGAATCTATTCTCAAAACATTCAAGTTTATTAGCCATGTATTATATAGAATGATATTATAAACAAATATGTTTACTTTTTGGAGTTATCATGCCTGATTCATTAGCCTTACCTATTTCATTAAATTCAAATAATTTTGATTCATCGTTAAATGTCATCGGTCAAACTAATAAATTAAATGCTGAAGAAGAGCACATTCTCGCTCTACGCTATAGAGACGAAGATGACATTGAAGCAGCTAAGCAATTAGTTATGGCAAACTTACGTTTTGTCGCTCATGTTGCACGTGGTTATAGCGGTTATGGTTTACCATTAAGCGATATTGTACAAGAAGGCAATATTGGCTTAATGAAAGCGGTTAAGCGCTTTAACCCAGATATGGGAGTACGCCTTGTTTCTTTTGCCGTGCATTGGATTCGTGCTGAAATACACGAATATGTTATTAAAAACTGGCGCATTGTTAAGGTTGCAACCACTAAATCACAAAGAAAAATTTTCTTTAACCTAAGAAAGTCTAAGAAAAATTTAGGCTGGCTATCAAAGGATGAAGCAGAAGCTATTGCGGAAAACCTTAATGTCAATTTAAAAACTGTCTACGAAATGGAAACTCGTCTTGACGGTAAAGATATGGCTTTTGACTTACCTGAAGATAGTAACGAAGAAAGCTTTGGCTCTCCTGTTACTTATTTAGAGCAGCATAATGCTGACCCTGCTTTATTATTAGAAAAATCAGATTGGCAAGACCATAAAGAGTCTTTACTAAGTAATGCTATTAATAATTTAGATGAACGCAGCCAAGATATTGTCACTAACCGCTGGCTTTCAGAAAAAAAGATGACTTTACATGAATTAGCCGAACGTTATAGCGTTTCTGCAGAGCGCATTCGTCAGCTAGAAAAAAATGCCATGAACAAACTAAAAGGTGCTGTTAGTATTGCTATGTAGTATTTGTTAAAGATACTAAAAAGCCCGTTTATTGATTAGCAATAAACGGGCTTTTTTTGTTTTAACTTACCTCACCTTTTTAAGACGACATATGATCTAGCACTTCCTGTGCTTCTTTCTTTTGCTCATCAGACCCATTTGCTAATACATCCTCAGCCAGCTCTTTTGCTGCATCAGTCTCACCCATAGCAACATACATTTTGGCTAAATCTAAATTAGTTTCATAGTCTCCAGTTTCATTAATTTCAGCAATCATGTCTGAGTCAAGTGTGAGTTTCTGGTCATCATCACCTAAAGTCAACTCATGCCCAGCATCACCCTCTTCTACAGCAACGGCTGGAGTATATGAAGCATCGCCTTCTACTGAAAAGTCAAAGTCAAAATCAAAATCATCAAGTTGATTATCATTATTTTCTGAAGCAGCATCTGATTTATCAGTCACACTAGGGGTATCAATATTCAATTCATCAGTTAATTCAGACTCATCAGATAAACTAAACTCTGATAAATCAATATCAGATTCAGAGCTTGCTAATAAATCTGCATTATCACCTTCCAAAGAAAGCTCTGTAGAGCTTAACTCAGCATCACCTAACTCCAATCAAAAACCTCTAACTCTTCTAGTTCAGAGGTATTGGTACTTTCTACTTCATTTTTATCCGTTTTATCTATTGAAAAATCAATCATTTCCAGTGATTCAGAAGCATCTTCTTTTCCATCAATAGAAGCAATGTCTTCTGCTTTATCAATAGCAGCAGTACTCGGTGTAAATTCAAAACTTTCAAACTCTGCTTTTTCAGGCTCTATAGAAACTTTGTCTTCTACAGTACTTTCAATATCAAATTCAAACTCTGTACTCTCGGTTCCATTAGGCTCAGCTTCGATATTTAATTCAGAACGTGGTAATTTAATATCATCAGTTACCGCCACTTCAATAGGCTCATCGATATTTAAATCAAACTCAGGGCTTTCATCTCTAATAACATCATCAGTAAATAATTCTGGGTGACTAGAGAATTCCTGCCCCATTGGGGATACATTCTTCCAAAAAATCACATCAGAACGTTTACCCTCTTCAATCAACTCTTAAATAAAATCATCAAAAGCCTCATTATTTTCACTACTATAAAAAACTTCTAATAATTTAAGTTTATAACTATCTTTATAAGGCGATACTTTAAGTTCCTGACGTAATGATTTTTCCGCCTCGTCATACTTGCCATAAGCTAAATAAGTATCAGCATCAAGTAATACATCATCCATGACCTCTTCTTTAACTTTAATATGCTCTGTTGTCTTCGTATCAAATGAAGCTTCAACTGGTGTAGCAAGCACGACCACTTCATCTTCTTTTGTTGCTTCCGAGCTAGCGGCTAAAACTGTGCTATCAGTCGCTTTAAATATGTTTTGTAGCTCTGCTTGGCGCTTACGCCATGAGAAAAACCCGCCTATTGCAAGTAACAAAATAGCTAAAGAACCTAGCATGATATTTGAATAGCTAGTACCCTTTTCTACAATTTCAGCCACTGGCTACACTATTTTAGCTTGAGCAATAACTTTTTCTTTGACTGCTACATCTGGTCTTACTTCTTCTTTCTGAACTTCTATTTTTTCTTTAACCGAATTTTTCTTTTCGAGTGCATCTAACTCTGCAGAAAACCGGGCATCTTGTAATGCAGCTAGCTCTTTATCTTTAATAGCTAACATCTTCTGCATAACAGAAAATTTCTCTTCTAACAGGGTTATTCTTTCTTGTAACTCTTCATTTTTATGAATTAATTTTTTCTGCTCCCCAGTATCAGCAACTAAAGCCTCTGGCTCTTTCAGCTTATCTTCAACAGGCGAAACTAAAATTATAGGCGCGCCATTCCTACTTCATGAAACATTGGGATGTCCTATCGCCAATCTTCATTCAGCACGGAGCGATTTATGGGAGCCCCAGTTCGTCCTGCGTCCAACTCAACTACGCAAAAAACACACTGCTTCGTTAAGTCTACCTCAAATGACTTGACGGCTGTCGGGATAACTACTTGCCTCCCGAGCGAACTTACCAGTTCACTTCGGATTGGCGAATTTCCCTGTCGCCTACTGCGGACTAAAAATCATCACTTCGCTGCGCTCCGTTTCCCTGATTTTCAGCGAATGTTTAGCTTTCTTTTCATCATCAACACTAATAGGTATTAGCTTAGAGCCTGTCTTAGAATTTGTCTTAGAGCTTAATTTTCTTTTACCTGTCCAAACATCATGTTAAAAATAAAATTCCGTATTAGCCTGCGCTTTAGATAAGCTATTAATATCAGCATCAGAAGGAGTTTTTAATGTCTTACCCGCCATTAAAGCATTGACATTCTTTTTATAAAATGCACGAGGATTTGCTTTATACAAAGCCATCATTACTTGCTCTACAGACTGCCCTTGATTTTCATTAATTTCTTCCGCAATTTTCCATAAAGAATCATTGCGTTTTGTTGGGCCATACTCCCCAGCAACAGCTAAACTAGAAAGGTCATTTTCAACAAGCTTAGGTGCTTTTTTCGCTGAAACTACCGGGCTTGGTTGTTTATTTATTGAGACTTGAACAGGCTCGATAAAATAATCTTGATTATCAGTAGCGGGGTCAACTAAAACTGTAAATGATTTAAAAACATTTCCATTAGGCCACTTCACTTCCAATAAAAAGTCTAAAAAAGGCTCCTGAACAATATCATTAGAGCTTAATTCGATAATATATTTATTATTACCTTTTGAAACTTTATTAAAACGTATCCCAGATAAAAAATAGTGCCAAGAAATACCCGCTTCATCAAATTTTTCAGGGCTTGCTATTGCAATAGATACATTATTTATATCTTCATTCGCTGATAAAACTAGGGAAATCTCCGCATTTAAGCTTTCATTCAATGCCGAATTTAGCTTCAACTCTCCCACACCTAATGGGTAAGCAGAAACCGGTGCTATCAAACTCATAGCGACAACAATTTTTTTCAACTTATGCATTATTCTCTCCCTCACTATCTATATAGAACACTTTAGCTCTATTTATGCCTAAATGTAATTTTTAATTAATTCTTCTGCAATTTGCACGCTATTTAACGCAGCACCTTTGCGAACATTATCAGCAACAACCCAAAGGTTAATACCTTTCTCATGCGATATATCTTCACGAATACGACCAACAAACACATCATCATGCCCTGATGACTCTGTTACTGCCGTTGGATAGCCTCCATCAACACGTTCATCAATGACGGTAATACCTGCTGTTGCAGTTAATAATTCACGTACCTTGTCTACCGTAATTTTTTCTTTTGTTTCTATATATACAGCTTCTGAGTGACCATAAAAAACAGGAACTCGTACCGCCGTTGGGTTCACTTGAATGGAATCATCACCCATGATTTTTTTAGTTTCCCACACCATTTTCATTTCTTCTTTGGTATAACCATTTTCCATGAAAACATCAATTTGCGGCAAAACATTAAATGCAATTTGCTTAGGGTATACTTTAGACGTAATCGGCTTACCATTGAGCAACTGTGAAGTTTGTCCAACAACCTCTTCTATACCCTCTTTGCCTGAACCTGAAACTGCCTGATAAGTACAAACATTAATTCGTTCAATACCCACCGCATCATAAATAGGTTTAATTGCAACTAACATCTGAATAGTAGAACAGTTAGGATTTGCAATAATGCCACGTTTTTTATGATCCGCAATACTCTCTGGGTTTACCTCAGGAACAACCAAAGGAATATCATCGTCATAACGGAACTGCGAAGTATTATCAATAACAATACAACCAGCTTCTGCTGCAATCGGTGCATATTTTTCTGATAAAGAAGCTCCAGCAGAAAAAAGTCCAATTTGAGCTTTCGAAAAATCAAATTCAGCTAAGTCTTGTACCACCAGACTACCACCATTAAAAGCAATACGTTTACCGGCTGAACGAGAACTTGCTAAAGCATAAACTTTATCGACAGGAAATTTTCTATCTTCCAAGATAGATAGCATCGCTTCACCAACGGCACCCGTTGCACCAACAACTGCAATATTGTATTTTTTAGTCACTTTATACCCCTGCTTTTAATGCATTAACAACCGCATCGCCCATTTCAGATGTACTGACTTTTTGCATACCTTCTGAATAAATATCCGCAGTACGCACATTTGAATCTAATGCACTATTGACTGCTGTTTCAATACGGTCAGCCGCATCACTTTGGTTAAAAGTATAACGTAACATCATAGCTGTCGATAATATGGTTGCCAGTGGATTAGCAATACCTTTTCCTGCAATATCAGGTGCAGAACCATGAATCGGCTCATACATTCCTTTACCATTACAATCTAAAGAAGCAGAAGGCAGCATACCAATAGAACCTGTCAACATTGACGCAGTGTCAGATAGAATATCACCAAACATATTGGTTGTTACCATGACATCAAATTGCTTAGGTGCTCGTACTAATTGCATCGATGCATTATCAACATACATATGACTTAATCCTACATCAGGATAGTCTTTAGCAACCTCTTCCATCACCTCACGCCATAACTCAGTACATTCTAATACATTTGCTTTATCAACCGAGCATAATCGTTTGTCTCGTTTTTGGGCGATTTTAAAAGCAGAATGTGCAATACGCTTAATTTCAGATTCAGAATAGACTAAGGTGTTATATCCTTGTTTTTCACCATTATCTAAAATTCTGACACCCCGTGGTTGACCAAAATAGATACCACCGGTTAATTCACGCACAATCATTAAATCTAAACCAGCAACTACTTCTGGTTTTAAAGTAGAAGCATCCGCTAATTGCGGGTAAAGAATAGCGGGACGTAAATTTGAAAAGAGTTCTAATTCAGAACGTAACCCCAATAAGCCTTTTTCTGGGCGGTCAGCAATATCTAATGCTTCCCATTTATAACCACCCACTGCACCTAACAAAATTGCATCCGCAGCTGTTGTTAATGCAATCGTTTCTTCGGGAAAAGGGGATCCTGTCTCATCGTAGGCAGCACCGCCAATTAACCCGTCTTCGAACTCTAAACCTAGATCCATATCAGTATTTAAATATTCTAAAACTTTAACGGCTTCATTAACAATCTCTGGGCCAATTCCATCGCCCGCTAATACTGCAATTTTATGTGTCATTTTTTTCTCTTAATAATCTTATTAAATCTTGTATTTAACTTTTTCTATGTGAATCATCTCACATATAACTTATTTTTATGCAAACAACCAAGGTGCGCGTTTTACTCGCTCTGCTTCATAAGCTTTAATTTTATCTGCTTGCAATAGAGTTAAAGCAATATCATCTAAACCATTATAAAGACGATATTTACGCGCTGCATCCACATCAAACTGAATCACTTCACCTTTTGGTGTCACTATTGTTTGCTTATCTAAATCTATAGCTAATTGATATCCGGCAGCAATCTCTTTAAATAAACTATCAACAACATCCGCACTTAAAGCAATCGGTAAAATGCCATTTTTGAAACAGTTATTAAAAAATATGTCAGCAAAACTAGGCGCAATAATTGCTCGAAAACCATAATCATCAAGTGCCCAAGGTGCATGCTCTCTTGATGAACCACAGCCAAAATTTTCACGTGTTAATAAAATTTCAGCGCCTTGATAATCGGGGTTGTTTAATATGAAATCATCTTTCAATGGACGGTTAGTGCAGTCCATTTCTGGCTCACCAATATCCTCGTATCGCCATTCATCAAATAAATACGGCCCAAACCCTGCGCGACGTATAGATTTTAAAAATTGCTTGGGAATAATGGCATCTGTATCGACATTAGCTCTATCAAGCGGCATAACTTTTGCTGTTATTTGTTTAAATGCTTCCATTTCTTTATACCCACTCTCTAACATCAACAAAATGACCCGTAATACCAGCTGCTGCTGCCATTGCTGGGCTTACAAGATGGGTACGCCCCCCATAACCTTGCCTGCCTTCAAAATTACGGTTTGATGTTGATGCACATCGTTCGCCTTCTAATAATTTATCTGCATTCATTGCTAGACACATAGAACAGCCAGGTTCACGCCATTCAAATCCCGCATCTATAAAAACCTTATCTAAACCTTCTTTTTCTGCTTGCAATTTAACCAAACCAGACCCTGGAACGACAAGCGCCAAAGTAACAGTTTCTGCTTTTTTCTTACCTTTAATAACTGCAGCTGCTGCTCGTAAATCTTCTATACGTGAATTTGTACAAGAGCCAATAAATACTTTATCAATTTTAATTTCATTAATTGCTTGGCCGCCGTCCAAACCCATATATCTTAACGCATTAATCATGCCCTGTTGTTTTACCGCATCAAATTCATCCTCAGGGTGTGGAACATGCTCATCAATAGCAACAACCATTTCTGGTGAGGTTCCCCATGTCACTTGTGGCTTGATATCTGCGGCATTTAACTCAACCAGCTTATCAAAAACAGCCCCTTCATCCGAATGAAGTTTCTGCCATTCTCTCTCAGCCATAAACCAATGTTCACCTTTTGGCGAATAAGGCCGGTCACGATAGTAATCAACGGTTGTGTCATCGACAGCAATTAACCCTGCCCGCGCACCTGCCTCAATAGCCATATTACAAACTGTCATTCGGCCTTCTATTGATAAATTTGTAATCGCAGTCCCTGCGAACTCAATCGCATAACCCGTACCACCAGCGGTACCAATTTCACCAATAATTGCCAATACAATATCTTTTGCAGTAACGCCTGCACCAACAGAACCGTTAACTTTGATTAAAAAGTTTTTTGATTTTTTTTGTGTCAGACATTGCGTTGCTAAAGCAAGCTCAACTTCCGAAGTACCAATACCAAATGCTAAGGCACCTGATGCGCCATGCGTTGAAGTATGTGAATCACCACAAACAATCGTCATTCCCGGTAAGGTAGCACCTTGTTCTGGCCCCATTACATGCACAATTCCTTGGCGCACATCATTCATATCAAATTCTGTGATACCAAATTCTGCACAGTTTTTATCTAAAGTTTCAACTTGTAAGCGTGCAATAGGGTCAGGTATTTTTAGTTTTCTATCTGTTGTAGGAACATTGTGATCAGCAACCGCTAAATTACGTTGCGTATTCCAAGGTTTTCTACCCGCTAATCGTAAACTTTCAAATGCCTGCGGTGATGTCACCTCATGAATTAATTGGCGATCAATATAAATTAGTGAAGTTCCATCATCTTCGGTATGAACAACATGATCATCCCAAAGTTTGTCATATAAAGTTTTTTCTGACATTTCAATCTATTCCGTATTCGTTTTATTTTTAGATAACTGAGTAACTTGCTTTTCCAACACCCGTAACCGTGACCAAACCTCTGTTAAGCGCTGAAAAATTGCAATATTTTTGGTGTATTTTTTAAATGGCTGAGCTGGACCATAAGCATAAATTCCTGATTCTTTAATACTACTATGCACACCAGCCCGATGTAATAACATAGTATCATCAGGAATATTTACATGATCCAATATTCCTGTTTGCCCTGAAGCAATCACCCGCTTACCAAAACGGCTAGAACCCGCAATACCGGTTTGTGCAACTAAAATACAATCCTCACCAATAACAACGTTATGCGCTAAGTGACATTGCGCATCAATAATAGTGCCATCATGCACCTTAGTTTCAGTGTACGTTGCCCTATCAATCGTAGTGACTGAGCCAATAACTACTTTATTACCGATAACGACCCGTCCTGTCTGAGGAATTCTGTGATGATGGAAGGCTGCATCTTGCGCAAAACCCTGACCATCACTACCAATAACACAACCCGCTTTTAAAATACAATCATCACCAATATGGCAATCATAAGACACGACACAGCTCGGATAGATAACTGTTCTAGCGCCAATAATAACATCAAATTCAATCACTGAATTAGCCATAATAACAACAGCTTGCCCTAATTTAACATTTCTTCCAATAACAACATTAGGCCCAATAACTGCATCACTAGGTACATTAACTGATTCATGAATAACAGCAGTAACATGAACTTGCCCCCACTCAGAATCATAAACATTTCGGTCTGTATATTTTTGGCGCAAATACGCCATTGCCATGCGTACATTGGGTGCAATCAAAATTGCCGTATTATCTAGCTGTAATTTTTCTGCAATTTTAGCGGTTGTTACTATCGCAGCTACTGGTACTTTGAGAGCTACTGATAAATATTTTTCATGTTCAACGAAGACTAAATCACCTTCTCCCGCTAGTTCAGCAGGAACAATATTATACACTCGGGTATCAGTGCCATAATGTGCGCTAATTAACCCTTGAGCTTTAAAATCTTGAAAAATCTCAGAACTTAAAATATCCACCTATACCCCTAAGTTACTTACGCTAACGCTGAAAAAACTTTCTCTGTAATTTCTGAAACTGCACCCACCCCAGCAACAGAAGAAAATTTAAGCTTATTTTGTTTCGCTAGGTCAGAATAAAACGTGACTAATGGCATGGTTTGCTCATGATAAACATTCAAACGTTTTTTTACGATTTCTTCTTTATCATCATCACGCTGAATTAAATCTTCCCCTGTTACATCATCTTTCCCTGATATTTTAGGTGGGTTAAATTCAATATGGTAACTACGCCCTGACTCAAGGTGTACACGACGACCGCCCATCCGTTTAATAATTTGTTCGTCTTCAACTGCAATTTCAATAACAGCATCCACTTCAACGCTCATTTCAATCAAACCTTCAGCTTGTGCGATAGTGCGTGGAAAACCATCTAATAAAAAGCCTTTTGTACAGTCTGCTTCAGCAATTCTACTTTTAATTAGGCCTAAAATAATACTATCTGAAACCAGCCCCCCCTCATCCATAATTTTCTTTGCAGCAATACCCAGTTCTGTTCCTGCTCTCACTGCCGCACGCAACATATCACCTGTAGAAATTTGTGGGATAGCATATTTTTCTGTAATAAATTGTGCTTGGGTGCCTTTCCCTGAACCTGGACTCCCTAAAAGAATAACGCGCATAATAACTCCAATAATATATCAATAAAGCACTATCAAAAACATTGCTCTACGACCTTTTTCAAAATATAACTTGTTATTTTATAACATTCAGAAATATATCTCTTGTAAATTTACAAGTACTTGCCTATTCTTTTATCAACATTTCATACTTAAAAGAAATTTTATTGTACTTACCCCATACTCGCAGCTCTTTTTAGCTGCTACTTCAGATCATCAACCAAAAAATCAATAACAATGAATGTATTTCATATTTTCAAATACTTAACGATTGACCCTGTTAATTTTAGTACCAAAGCAAAAATACTTTCATTAATCGCTTGTTTTTGTTCTATTTTTTTTATTGCTTTAATGACTAAAATTTTCTCTTCTTGGCCTAGCCACCCACTGATTGTCGCGTCTATGGGAGCGTCTGTTATCATCTTGTTCTTCATTCCAAATAGCCCACTTGCACAACCCTGGCCTTTTGTTGGTGGACAAATCATATCAGCACTTGTCGGTGTCTATTGCGCACTAAATATTTCCGACCCAACAACTGCACAAGCCTCTGCTGTGGGAGGCTCTATTCTATTAATGTTGTTATTTCGTTGCTTGCATCCGCCGGGTGCAGCTACCAGCCTAACGCCTGTCATGGCAGGATCATCAATCACTACTCTGGGTTATTCTTTTGTACTTATTCCCGTTGCTATCAACGTTTTTAGCCTTTTAGTTCTTGCCATCATTATAAATCGCCTAGTACTAAAAAGAAGCTACCCTAGCCCATTACCCACTCAACAAGAAACACGCCAGCGTCATATAAGCTCCGCGCCTAGCCATCAAATTGGTTTTTCAGAACAAGATATTAATAGTGCGCTAAAAAGTACCGACGTTTTTATTGATATGACACACTCAGAATTAAGCCTCCTACTTGCAAAAATAGAGACTAATGCCTTCAAAAGAATAAAAGGTAATATTTCTTGTGCCGATATTATGATTAAAGAGGTGATTACCGTTGAATATGGAACAGAGGCAGAACAGGCCTGGGAGCTAATGCGCAAACATAAACTCAAAGCAATGCCTGTTATAGATCGAGCAAGCCGCATTATTGGAATCATCACTTGGAATGACTTTTTTAAATTTATCGATTTAAATGCTTATGAAAACATTCAAGAGAAATTTCGCAATTTCATCCAAAGAACGAGTGATGTAACTGCATCAAAACCAGAATTTGTCGGTTATATTATGACAACTTCTGTTATTACCGTTCAAGACTCCGATCATATCGTAGAACTCATTAAACTCATGCCCCTACAAGGACACCGGCAAATTCCCGTTGTTAATAAAGAAGCTCGCCTAGTAGGCATGGTCTATCAATCAAATTTAATAGCAGCGCTTTATAACCAACAGTTAGCTAAGACCTAAGCTTAATAGCCTTTTTATTACTCAATAAAACCCGTTGGATGCATACACCGATGCACCCAACAGATTACTAAGTTATTTTTTAGGGCGCATCTGTGGAAATAACAAAACATCTCGAATTGAAGGCGCATCTGTAAATAGCATAACTAAACGATCTATACCAATACCTTCGCCTGCAGTTGGCGGCATACCGTGCTCTAAGGCAGTAATATAATCTGCATCAAAATGCATTGCTTCATCATCACCCGCTTCTTTTTCTTCCACTTGCTTAGAAAAACGCTCCGCTTGATCTTCTGAATCATTTAACTCAGTAAAGCCATTAGCAATCTCACGTCCACCGACAAAAAACTCAAAGCGATCTGTTACATGTGGATCGTTATCATTACGACGAGCTAAAGGTGACACTTCAACAGGATAAGCCGTAATAAAAGTAGGCTTCATTAATTTACTTTCTACTGTTTTTTCAAAGATTTCAATTTGAACTTTCCCTAAACCATAACTATCTTTAACAGGTATATGCAAAACTTCTGCAACTGTAACCGCTGCTTCACGCGAGCTAAGATGATCTAAGCTTAAATCAGGATTAAAATGTAAAATAGATTCAACTACCGTCATGCGATCAAATGGCTTAGCAAAATCATATTCTTCACCTTGATAAGTCACAACAGAATTACCCAGCAAGTCTTCAGCAATACCTTTTAACATCGCTTCTGTTAAGTCCATCAAGTCCCCATACTCTGCATAGGCCTGATAAAACTCAATCATAGTAAATTCAGGGTTATGTCTTGAGGACAACCCTTCGTTACGGAAATTACGGTTAATCTCAAAGACACGCTCAAACCCGCCTACGACGAGACGTTTTAAATATAACTCTGGCGCAACACGAAGATACAAGCCCATATCTAAGGCATTATGATGCGTTTCAAATGGTTTAGCTGTCGCACCACCTGGAATCGAATGCATCATCGGCGTTTCAACTTCTAAAAAGTTTTTCTCAGTTAGGAACTGACGAATGTAAGCAACAATTTTTGAGCGCATAATAAAAGTACGACGCGACTCTTCACTCATTATCAAATCTAAATAACGCTGCCTGTATTTTATTTCTTGATCAGCAATGCCATGGAATTTTTCAGGCAGTGGACGCAATGCTTTTGTTAACAAACGAATATCATCAACACGAACACTTAATTCGCCTACTTTTGTTTTAAATAAAACACCCTCTGCACCAACGATGTCGCCGATATCCCATTTTTTAAATTGCTCATTATAAAAACCCTCAGCTAAGGTATCACGAGTGACATAGAGCTGAATTTGTCCTGACATATCCTGAATATTGGCAAAACTAGCTTTACCCATAATACGGCGCGTCATTAATCGGCCACCTAACTTAACTCTTACAGGTGCTTCTTCCAACTGTTCTTTGGTTTTTTCAGCGTACTTTTCAACCAACTCTTCCACCAGTACATCACGATGAAAATCCGTTGGGAAAGCAATCCCTCCATTTTCACGTAAGGCCGCTAATTTAGTACGGCGTTGCTGAATTTGTTCTTGCTCATCGCGTTCTATTTCTGACATATTCTTTATATATTTAATTTAATCTTAAAGGTCTGACTATCAGATATAAAATCCAATAATCCTAATATTTTTTATGTGTACTTCGCATTCGTGACCGTGCGAAGTATAACAGGGTTATTTCAAACCACTTTTCAAGCTGGCTTCGATAAATTGATCTAAATCCCCATCCAGTACCGCACCCGTATTACCCGTTTCTACATTGGTTCGTAAATCTTTAATCCTGGACTGATCTAAGACATAAGAGCGAATTTGACTTCCCCAACCTATATCTGACTTATTATCTTCTACTTCTTTTTGAGATTCGGAGCGTTTACGCAATTCTAACTCATAAAGTTTAGATTTTAACTGCTTCATCGCCTCATCTTTGTTCTTATGCTGCGAGCGTCCATTTTGACATTGCACGACCGTATTAGTTGGCAAGTGCGTAATACGAACGGCTGATTCTGTCTTATTAACATGCTGCCCTCCTGCTCCACTTGCACGGTATACATCTATCCGTAAATCTGCAGGATTAATATCAATTTCTATATCATCATCTATTTCAGGTGAAACAAACACCGAAGCAAATGAAGTGTGCCGACGATTACCTGAGTCAAACGGTGATTTTCGTACTAAACGATGCACACCCGTTTCTGTTCTTAACCAACCAAAAGCATAATCACCCGTAAATTTAATGGTTGCAGATTTAATCCCTGCGACATCGCCTTTAGACTCTTCCATTAATTCTGTTTTAAAGCCTTTACGCTCTCCCCAGCGTAAAAACATGCGCTCAATCATAGCAGCCCAATCTTGTGCTTCCGTACCACCAGAACCTGATTGAATATCTAAAAAAGCATTATTAGCATCCATCTCACCTGAAAACATGCGTCGAAACTCTAGTCCTTCTACCTGCTCTTGATAACCATCTACATCAGCAACAACACTAGCAACCGTTTCTTCATCACCTTCTTCAACAGCCATTTCAAGAATATCCGCCGCATCCACTAAGCCTGAGTCTAACTCATTAATAGTATTAACAACATTCTCTAATAACCCCCGTTCTTTACCTAAGGCTTGCGCTTCCGCCGGATTATTCCATATATCTGGACTTTCTAATTCTTTTAAAACTTCAGTTAAGCGCTCACTTTTGACATCAAAGTCAAAGATACCCCCTAAGCGTACTAGCCCTTTGACTTAAATCAGTAATTTTCTGAGTAATTGGATTTATTTCTTGCATTTTTTAGTGAAGTAAAATTAAAAATAAGGCGTTATCGCCAATGCCAGTAAGTTAAGCGTAACATATTAATACCAATAGAGTTTTTTGGTATAAAAACGAGGTTTTTTTAGAATTTTTTTTAACCACTCTAATAACATCAATCCTTTAGAAGCTAAAGTTTCTCTTATATTTCGACAAAACAAGTATTTTAGTTATTAAATATCAATTACTTGCGCTTAACTTACTGGCATTGGCGTTATCGCTAAGGAACGTGCATGAAATAAATCTAGCAACGGGCGCAGATTTTTTATTTGCCTTCAAGGCGTTGAAACAGGCGTATAGCGAGCTACGCAACTATTTTAACAACGCAGAAGGCGAACAAAAAGACCAGCCAGATGCGGAAGTTATTTTGCGCACGTTCCTAGGGTGTTGAATCGGCATTATATACTATATAGAGAGAGTACTTTAGCTGAGATTTAATTCCATTGCTGCATTGTTGTTTCTTATTCTTATGCTAGAATAATCCTCGAATGCGTTATTTTATAGACGTGTTAACGACCATCTATAAAAATTTCATATAATGGTCAGAATAACTACAAAAATAAATGAGGATTACATGAAAATATTAAAACCACTATTATTATCTGCAGTACTTGGCGCATCTATGGGCGTTTTCTCAACGGCTGCTGTTTCTGGTGAGTGTGCTGAAGATAAAGGTAGAATTTGTTACGAGCCAGTAGAAGCAATTAACTTAACTATTGAGCTAATCAGAGAAGCTCGCCACGCGATTGATAACGGCAATGATGTTGCAGGTGTCATAAACCTAATCAGATCAGCTACAAGAATGGGTAAAGAAATCAATGCAAATGATACTGTTGATAGACAGCGTGCTAAATCTGCAGGTTTCTTGAAAAAAGCTAGAAAAGCAATGAAAAGCAGCGACCCTCAAGGCGCTCATACTCACTTGTTAGAAGCTGAAAGAAGATACGCAGCTCTAAAACCATTAATCTAAACTTTTAGATTATGTAGTAACAACAGAGTAGCGAGCTACTCTGTTGTTTTCATACTCTAATCTAACTCTCTCAGCTTTATCCTTCCCGCTTCAATCTTAAGTTCAAATTTCTGAATATCCTCATAAGCCGGCGCGCACTTCACTTCCCCTGTCTTAATACAAAACCTTGCTCCGTGCCGCGGACAAACGATCTCATCCCCTACAATCGTTCCACTGCCAATTTCAGCACCATCATGCGTGCAAACATCTTCTAGCGCGTAAAAGCCATCTTCTAATTTAAAAATTACAACATCAACCCCTTCAACATCAACAACAAGATGTTCCCCTACTGCTAAAGCATTTTCTGCTGCCACATCAACCCAATCAGTCATTTTTTAACCTTTTAAATACACATCGTAACGAAGTAGCTTACTTCCAAAACTCACTGATGGCTTACCCCCTAAAGGTTCTGCATGATCAGGGCATTTAACCACCACCTTTTTAGTCGCTGCCGCAAAAGCCGCCTCAAACAAAGCCTCTCTATCTAAATCATCACCCAATAAGTCCCTTAGAATGAGCATTGATTTTTTAGGTAAGGCTGATTTTTTACGCTTTGCTGGAAACATAGGATCGATATAAATACAATCTGGCGCATCATCTAAACCGGCCAAAACATCAATTGCATTACCTGCTAATAGCTGGGGTGCTGACAATTTTAAGCGCTGCATCCAATCCAGTTGCTCTAAGCGATTAAAGGCATCTTCTAGCAAAGCGAGCATAATGGGCGAACGCTCTATACAGCGTAAGTCATAGCCCATACGAAAAATATGTAAGCTATCTTGCGCCCAGCCCGTGGTTGCATCAATAACCGTTTTCGTTTTTCGCCCAATCGCTTGTGCTAAAGTACCTTCTTTGGGTGCTGGCCAAGATCGTTGCTCACCATTACGCGGATTAATATCAACACTTAAGCCGCCTTTTTTCAGCAGCTCCTTATCTATCAGCTTTAATTCACCATTGCGCCAGGTTAGAAAAAAATCTTCAGGCGTTTTTTTAGTGACTGATTCATAGCAAGGCACAACTAACTGATCGGCAAAATCTTGCGAAAATACTTGTGATACATCTTCACTTTGTAAAACTGCAAGTTTTCCAGAATAATACGACATTTAAACGCCTTTATTCTGTAGAAATAGCTTCTTGCTCATTTTTTAACGCTGCATCTAAGGTATGCCATGCTAAAGTCGCACATTTCACACGTGCAGGGTATTCACGAACACCTGCCAATACAGCTAATTTACCAATAGCCTCTAAATCAATATCGTCTTCTTTACCGGTGGTCATTTCATGAAATTGAATAAAAAGCTTATTCGCTTCAACTTCTGTTAATCCTTTGACTATATCTGTCATTAAAGACACAGAAGCCGTTGATATCGCACAACCTGAGCCTTGAAAACTGGCATCTATAATTTTATCGCCATCCATTTTCACAAAAAGCGTTAAGCGATCACCACATAAAGGGTTAAATCCTTCTACTTTTCTGTCCGCATCTTCCATTACATAAAAGTTGCGAGGATTTCTATTATGGTCAAATATCACCTCTTGATAGAGGTCGCGTAAATCATCAAACATTGTTATTTCCTAACCAAAAATCTTAATTAAATCTTCAATACCTGCCACCAACACATCAATTTCTTCTTTGGTGTTGTACATTGCGAAAGAAGCTCTCGCGGTTGCAGGTACTTCAAAAAAGTCCATGACTGGCATGGCACAATGATGCCCAGCACGCACAGCAATACCTAAGCTATCTAACATTGTCCCAATGTCATGCGGATGAATTTTATCTAATACAAATGATAAGATTGCACCTTTTTCAGCCGCTATACCAATAATTCTTAAACCTTCAATTTGCAGTGCTTTTTCTGTCGCATAATCTAATAACTCTGCTTCATAAGCAGCGATATTATCCATACCAATTTCATTTAAATAATCAATCGCAGCACCTAAGCCTATCGCATCAGCAATATTTGGCGTACCCGCTTCAAATTTATACGGTAAATCATTATATTCAGTCTCCTCAAAGGTCACTTTGCGAATCATATCACCGCCACCTTGGTATGGAGGCATTGCAGCTAATAATGCTTGTTTTCCATATAACACGCCAATACCTGAAGGCGCATATAATTTATGCCCTGAAAACACATAAAAATCACAATCCAAATCTTGTACATCAACCGCTAAATGTGGAATTGCTTGCGCACCATCCAGCATGACAGGTATATTTTTTGCTTTTGCTGCAGCAATAATATCTTTAACTGGGTTAATTGTTCCCAGCGCATTCGACATGTGAACTACAGAGACTAATTTTGTTTTATCACTGATTAATTTTTCAAATTCATCAAAAATCAATTCACCCTGTAAATTAATCGGAGCTACCTTTAATACTGCGCCTGTTTCTTCACACAGCATTTGCCAAGGCACAATATTAGAATGATGTTCCATCGCAGTGATTAAAATTTCATCCCCTGCTTTAATATTCGCTTTGCCAAAAGTTTGTGCGACTAAATTAATGGCTTCGGTTGCACCACGGGTAAAAATAATTTCTTTAGTACTTTGGGCATTAATAAACTGCTGAATTTTCTCCCGCGCACCTTCATATCTATCCGTTGCTCTAATACTGAGAGTATGCACACCACGATGCACATTAGCGTACTCATGACTATAACAATGCACGATGCTATCAATAACCTGCTGCGGCTTTTGGCAACTGGCGGCATTATCTAAATACACTAAAGGTTTATTGCGAATTTTCTCTTTTAAGATAGGAAAATCAGCGCGAATTTTTTCTACGGGAAATGGTCTCATTTTATTTTTGTTTAATCTTAATTGAATTGTTTATAACCAAGCTTGATCAATTCCAGCCTGTGGAAATCGATTTAATACTTGCATTAAAATTTGATCATGCAAAGGTTTAAACTTGATTTTATTAACCATTTCATTGGCAAATGCAAACGTTAACATATTCTTAGCACTCACCTCATCTATACCGCGAGCTTGTAAAGCAAAAATAGCTTGATTATCAAGCTGCCCGACAGTAATACCATGCGCACATTTCACATCATCCGCATAAATCTCTAACTGTGGTTTAGTATCTGCTTCGGCATTATCTGATAATAATAAATTATGATTATGCATATCAGAGTCTGTTTTTTGCGCTTGCTCAGCGACTAAAACACGCCCTTGAAAAACACCACGCGACTTATCATTTAATACACCTTTATACAGCTCTTTGCTGATAGCGTAAGGCTCTACATGGTTAATTCTTGTATGGTTATCAATATGCTGACGCTTAACACCTAAATACAAACCATTTAAATCACATTCTGCCGCTTGCCCTAAGTCTGTATGCACATCAGTTCGCGCTAACACAGCACCAAACGAAAAATTATGATGATTAAAACGACTGTCTCGTGCCTGTTTTACATACACGCCACCTAAATGAACCGCTTTATCGCTTTCTAATTGTGTTTTATATAGATTTAAACCTGCATTTTTCTCAACAAACACTTCTGTCACAGAAACAGTTGCATATTGTTCTTCACAACCCAAAAAAGTCTCAATAATACTAGCTTCTGCACTGGCTTCTAAAACAATAAGGTGATGTGTATTCGCTAAAACCTCTGCACCTGTCACCAAATGTAAAATTTGTAACGGTTTATCTAATATAGCTTTTGCAGCAACATGCACAAAAACACCACCTGTAAACCACGCCTGATTAAACGCGCTAAAACCTGGCTCCTTAATATTAGTTGCTTGGCCTAAATAACGTTTAATAGTATCTGGCTTATCTGTTAAAGCTTCCGCTAGACTACTAATAGTTACTGAGTCAGGTATACCCTGTAAATCTGATAAACCCGCTGAATAATGTCCATCAACCAAAACCATCGTCCAACAATCATTCAGTTTATAAGCCTCTAAATCAGCAACATCGATATGCCCTAATTCTGAGGCTAAAACAGGAGCAAATGATTTTTTATCTAACACAGCTAAATTGCTGTAGCGCCATTCTTCATCTCTTAAGCTAGGAAAGCCTTGCTCGATAAATTGCTCTTTCGCTTGCGCTCTTATGTCATTTAGCCAAGCTAAAGATGAGCCCGCTAAAGAATTCTCAAGTTTAGCGTATGCCGCACTGTATTGGTTAGTCATTAGGCAACCTGCTCTTCTACCCAATGATAGCCTTTCGCTTCAAGCTCTAAAGCAAGTTCAGGGCCACCTGATTTAACAATTTTCCCATCAGCTAAAACATGCACAACATCTGGTTTAATATAATCTAATAAACGCTGGTAATGCGTAATCATTAGAAATGAACGCGCTTCATCACGTAATGCATTAACACCTGCTGAAACAACTTTTAAAGCATCAATATCCAGTCCGGAATCTGTTTCATCTAAAATACAAAAACTAGGTTCTAAAATAGTCGCTTGTAAAATTTCATTACGTTTTTTCTCGCCACCAGAAAAGCCTTCATTAACAGCGCGATATAGGAATTTTTCATCCATTTCTAAGGTCTTGATTTTATCTTTCACTAAGGCTAAAAAATCCAACGCATCGACTTCTGCTTCACCTCTATGCTTACGCATTGCATTTAAAGCTGCTTTTAATAAATAAATATTACTCACGCCTGGAATTTCTACTGGGTATTGAAACGCTAAAAACACCCCTTCACGTGCGCGCATTTCAGGCTCTAGCGCCAATAAATCTTGTCCTTTATAAGTCACACTACCTTCGGTAACCGTATATCCTGCTTTTCCTGAAAGCACATGAGATAAAGTACTTTTTCCTGCTCCATTAGGCCCCATAATTGCATGCACTTCACCTGCAGGAATTTCTAAATTAACGCCTTTCAAAATAGCTTTATCGCCTATGCTGACATGAAGATTTTTTATGCTGATCATGAATTTTACCACCCTACTTTTATTTTTTAATAATACCAAGAAATTCTAATTGACTATGTTCTATACTGCACGCAGTTACGGCTGCGCAAAGTGATATTAGCCAACATAGCCTTCTAAGCTTAAGCCCAATAATGCTTGCGCTTCCACCGCAAATTCCATCGGTAATTCTTTAAATACACTTTTACAAAAACCATTCACAATCATAGAGACCGCATCTTCAGGAGAAATTCCTCGCTGCTGACAGAAAAATAATTGGTCTTCACTAATTTTAGACGTTGTTGCTTCGTGTTCTATTTGCGCAGAGGGTTGCTTAACTTCTACATAAGGAAAGGTATGAGCAGCACACTTATCACCCACTAATAAAGAATCACATTGCGTATAATTCCTTGCACCTTCTGCACTTTTAGCGACCTTAACTAAACCACGGTAAGTATTTTGTGAACGCCCTGCAGAAATCCCTTTAGAAATAATGGTACTACGGGTATTTTTACCAATATGAATCATCTTGGTACCGGTATCCGCTTGCTGGCAGTTATTCGTTACCGCCACTGAATAAAATTCACCGACTGAATTATCACCCAATAAAACACAGCTTGGATATTTCCAAGTAATCGCAGACCCTGTTTCTACCTGCGTCCAAGACACTTTAGAATTTGCACCACGACATTCCGCACGTTTTGTCACAAAATTGTAGATGCCTCCAACGCCATTCTCATCACCAGGGTACCAATTTTGCACTGTCGAATATTTAATTTCCGCATTATCCATTAACACCAACTCAACAACCGCCGCATGCAACTGATTTTCATCACGCATCGGTGCGGTACAGCCTTCTAAGTAACTAACATGGCTGCCTTCATCCGCAATAATCAAAGTACGTTCAAACTGCCCTGTGTTGGCCGCATTAATTCTAAAATAAGTTGATAACTCCATCGGGCAACGTACGCCTTTTGGAATATAAACAAATGAACCATCGGTAAATACAGCGGCATTTAAAGTAGCAAAAAAATTATCTTTTTCAGAAACTACCGTGCCTAAGTATTGTTTAACTAATTCTGGATATTCTTGCAAGGCTTCAGAAATCGGGCAAAAAATAACTCCCGCATCTTTTAACTTACCTTTAAAGGTTGTGGCAACGGAAACACTATCAAAAACAGCATCTACAGCAACACCCGCTAAGCGTTCTTGCTCATCTAAAGGAATTCCTAATTTTTTATAGGTTTCTAGTAATTCAGGATCAATCTCATCCAAACTTTGTGGTTTATCAGAATCTTTTTTAGGCGCCGAGTAATAGCTAATTGAATAATAATCAATCGGATCTATTTTTAATTGCGCCCAATTTGGCTCTTTCATTGTTTGCCAGTGCCTAAATGCTTGTAGGCGATATTCCAGCATAAATTCTGGCTCACCTTTTATTGCCGATAAACGCGCAATGATTTCTTCATTTAAACCAGGCTCAAAGGTTTCAACTTCAATATCAGTGACAAAACCATCTTTATATTTCTGCCCGATAACTTTTTCTATTTCTTCTGCACTTGATGACATAAATACTCTTCGAAAACTTTAATGATACAAACTGGCCACTGGCACAGTAATTTCTTGCGGTGCTTGCACCGGCGACATCATATCCGCTAAGGTCACTGCTTCTAATGCCTTTTGCACACTCTGATTAACCACCCGCCAATTATTGCCTATCGTACAAGCTGACACTTGATCACACTGGCTATCTGATGAACTACACTCGGTTAATGCAATGGGTCCTTCTAAAGCTGTAATCACACTCGCAACCGTAATTTTTTCTGGTGCGGCCGTTAAACTATAGCCACCTTTTGCGCCTCTAATAGAACTAAGTACTTTCGCTTTAACCAGTGATTTTAAAATCTTACTAACCGATGGCAACGCAATCCCGGTAGCTTTTGATATTTCCAAAGCAGCATGTACGGGCGCTTTATTATTAGCCATAAAACTTAAAATAACTGTTGCATAATCCGTCATTTTACCTAAACGTAACATCGTCCCTCCTTTTATTTAGGACTATTTTAGTACTATTTAATTCCATAGTAAATAGCTAGGTTATTACTTTTTGTTTAATTCCAATATTTCCCCACCGCTTTTCTATAGCCCTGAATCTGCATTCCTGATTTTTTTAGCTTTATGCTAATCGCCCCTTCCTTACCTGTTATCAGGCTTTTTGCCGGTATTCCCTCATAACGTGCCATCACATCTTTATGCGGAAAACCAAATCGATTAGGTGCGCCCGCAGGAATAAGTATTATCTCCGGCCTTACCGCGTTTAAAAATACTTGAGTTGATGAAGTTTTACTACCATGATGTGGTGCGATTAAAATTTTAGCCTGCAATTCATCTAAATAACGCTCAACTAACGCCATTTCCGCTGCTTTTTCTATATCCCCTGTTAATAAGATAGTACCCTGCTTGGTTTTAACTTTTAATACACAGGAGTTATTATTTTCATCAGTAAAGGTCTCTTTTGATGGAGATAGCATACTGAATTCAACCGTATCCCAAGTCCATTTTTGCCCTGCTACACATGGCTTTACTGGGTAGTCAGCTAATGCTTCTGGTACGCTGCTAAGGATTTCTTTGGCATTTATACGACTTAATAGTGCTTTAGCCCCACCAATATGGTCATTATCTGCATGGCTAATAATTAGACTGTCTAAACTTGTAATTTGTCTAGAATATAAAAAAGGTAAGAGAATATTTTTCCCCATATCCATTTGCTCAGAAAAACGAGCGCCCGTATCAAAAACTAACTGGTGGTTCTGCGTTTCTATCACTGCCGATAGGCCTTGCCCTACATCCAACAAGGTAAACCAAACCTCCCCCTGCGCTGGCCGCTCAATTTTTGTAAAAAATAAAGGTAACACTAAAATAGTGCCTAAATATCTTGCTGGTATTCCGCGTGGTGCCAACATAATAAGCAAGCCTAGCATAGCAAAAACAACCTGCACTGTATTAGGTTGCGGCAGCATAAGGCTAGCAAAGGGGAGCTCTGTTAAATAGCTAAGAAACTGCCAAAGATAATTAAAAACCAGGTCAACAAAGCGAAAAATAACATTAGCACTCTCAGGTGTAAAAAGTAGTAAAACTAAGCCAAATAAAGAAAGTGGCAATAAAATAAAACTAACCACAGGAACTGCAACAATATTTGCGACCGGTGAAACCATTGATCCTGATTGGAAAAATAAAAATAACAGAGGTAATAATGCAACACCCATTAACAAATGCAATTTAATAGCACCCTGCCAAGCCCCCTCTAAACCTAATCTCGCCGAAAAAGCATATAAAATATAAAAAACGGCTAAAAATGATAAATAAAATCCTATTGATAAAACAGATAAGGGGTCAAAGCATAATACAAGTAATAAAGCGATCGCTAATATATTAATAGGCTTGCTTTGTCGTTTTAACAATATAGTGAGTAACAATAGGCTCAGCATAATCAATGCACGCTGTGTTGGGATAGAAAACCCTGCTAATGCGGCATAAAACAATGCAGCAAACCATGAAACTATCGTCGCTATTTGAGGAGCCGAATATAAACTCTCTGGCAAGCGTAACCACAACATCAAAATAAGTGCATAGCTCATGGCTGCAATTAAGCCTATATGCAAGCCTGAAATAGCCATTAAATGATTTGTGCCACTTTTTGCCATCACTTGCCATTGCGTTGCGCTAATATGACTTTTATCACCAATCGTCAGCGCTTTAATCAGCGCCATACTTTCTTTGCTGATCGCAACCGTATCTAACAGCTTTAATAATTCATACCGTAAAACTGAAATGCTTTGGTAATGTGTTTTTTTTGATAGTAACTTTGCTGTTTCTGGGCGACGAATATAACCCGTCGCTCCTATCTGTTTAGCATAAAGCCACCTTTCATAATCAAATGCTGCTGGGTTCAGTGTTCCATGTGGTCTTTTTAATTTTAGCCAAAATTGCCATTGCTGACCTGGCTTGATATTTTGCTTAGGGTAATACCAACTTAAACGTAATTTACTCGGTAGTGAAACGTCAGATTCAGTGACTTTAAAATCAAACCTTACTCGCCTTTTATTGGTATTTGTTAAGCCTATTACTTCACCTTGAACAAGCAGCTCTTTGCCTTGTAATTCAGGGAGTAATATTTGATTAGAATAATTAATTGCAATCAAACTAGCCCATAAAAAACCTATTATAAAATAGCTCAGTCGCCGATATGAAAAGTACCAACAGAAGACAGAAAGTAATACGGCAAGCAGTAAAATAAATCCATTAGGTAAACTTGCCCACTGCTGCAAGAATAAGCCCCCAAAGAAAAAAGATAAAACCGAAAAAGGCATACTTAAAACCTGCTAAACTTAGAGGATTCAACACACGACACAGGGATTATTTGTTATGCCAAAAAAGCTACTAAAAAAATACATGCCGACACCTGAATCTATCAAGGCTAATAAAAATTTACGATTTTTAGGTGACAAGCTTCATGATCCTAATCTTTGGCACTTAAATCGCCGCTCTGTTTCTTCTGCTTTTGCGATAGGCTTATTGGTCGCATGGATCCCAACCCCTGGACAGATGCTGATTGCTGCAACCCTTGCTTTCTATTTTCGTGCTAATTTGCCAATTGCAGCAGCGCTTGTTTGGATTACCAACCCACTCACTATGCCACCTATGTTCTACTTTGCATACCGAGTTGGTCTATGGAGCCTTAACCAGCCTTCCCCAGCTGACGATTTCGAGTTCTCTAAAGAAAGTATTATGAATAGTTTGAGTGATATTGGTGGCCCTTTCTTACTCGGCTGCGGTATTTTAGGCATCATCTTTGCTATTATTGGCTACTTTGGCATTCACTTATTTTGGCGCTGGCATGTTGTTAGGCAATGGAAACTTCGCTCTTTGCGTTAAGTTCTATCGGCTGAGCCCTTCATTCAAAAAGGGCTCAGCCAAATTCCAAAAACCTATCAGCACTTAACATAGCCTCAACCCACAAACCCAAGCCTGCCACCCGGAAACCTTCTGCAACATCGCTCTCTACCTTGCCCTGCCTTTTAGCTTCCACAGGCTCTAACAGCCCTCGTCTCTGCGCCGCCGAAATACATACCACTAAATCTAATTGGTATTTTTCAGCTAAATCACTCCAACGCTTTACAGGGTTAACTTCGTCATCAGGCGGAGTCATATAACTAAATGCATGGTAAACCCCTTCCTTATAAAAAAAGAGTCGCACAATTTCATGCCCCATCTCTAATGCAGTTTTAACAAATTGATAAGCATTTTCACCACTATTAGATTGATAAGGGCTCGCATTAATTTGTATTGCGTATTTCATAAATAATAAAGTTAGCTTAAGAAAGTTTAAGTACAATAACACACGCCCTCATTATTTGTGAGTTGCTACCTGCTAATATAATCAAGGAACGTGCACGGAATAATATCCCGAAGTTATTCCATGCACTCTCCTAAAGCAAAACAACGATCTATTCTAAATTATGAAATTAGCTCATTTATTGCTATCTTTTTGCTTAAGTAGCCCTTTATTATCAGCCGATGAAATTCTACTTCCCGACATGGGGGATTCAACTGGCACCCTTATTTCTCCAGCACAAGAAAAAGCATTAGGCGCCTCTTTTTTTCGTAGCATTCAATCGCAACTAGAAATTAGTCATGATCCTGAGGTTCAAAATTATATTCAATCTCTAGGTTATCACCTGGTTGCTAACAGTGACTCCCCTAGCCAAGCTTTTCATTTTTTTATCGTTATGGCTGACGATATTAATGCTTTTGCTGGACCTGGTGGGTTTATCGGGGTTAATTCGGGGTTAATTTTAAATAGTAGTAATGAAAGTGAACTAGCCTCAGTGATGTCACACGAGATTGCTCACGTAACACAACGCCATATCTACCGTGCTTATGAAGCGGCAACACTATTATCCCTACCTGCCGCCGCTGCACTGATTGCTGCCATCGTCGTTGCCACACAAGCACCTGACGTAGGTATTGGGGCTATTAGCGCTGTTCAAGCTGGAAGCATTCAAGCACAAATCAATTTCACTCGCAGTAACGAGCAAGAAGCCGACCGTGTTGGTATCAAAACGCTAGCAAAAGCTCAGTTTGACCCACGCAGCATGCCTGCCTTTTTTGAAAAATTACAACAAGCAAGTCGTTATTACGGCTCTGCAGCTCCCGAATATTTACGCACCCACCCAGTCACCTCTTCACGTATTGCTGATACACGAAACCGTGCAGAAGACTACGCCTACTGGCAAGTACCTGATTCACAAAGTTACCGCTTAATCAAAGCGAAACTTCGTACCGCCTCTAATAGGAGCGCTAATGATTTAATTGCTTATTTCAATAACCGCCTCTCTTTAGGTACTTTAGAACAAAAAGCAGCGATGCAGTACGGCTTAGCATTAAGTTATGCCAAGCAAGAACGCTATCAAGTCGCCCAAGGAATTTTACAGACACTCATTGCTAATTTTCCAAATCAAGAACAATATTCAAACGCATCCGCCTACTTATTAACTTTAGAAGAAAATACTGCAAAAGCTAAAAAGGCTTATGCTTTATTAGAAAAGCGTTATCCTACTAATGACCAATATAAGTTCGCGATTGTTGCTTTATTAATTAAAACTAACCAAGCTCCACAAGCGTTACAGCGCTTAAAAGAAATCCCTTATCATCGACAGAATAGTCCTGATTATTTTTTAGGTTTAGCTAAGACTTATGAAAAACTAGGTAATCCAATTAATTTTCATCGTTATATGGCTGAATATCACTATACCATCGGGCAAACCCTGCAAGCGATTTTACAAATTAAATTAGCTCAAAAAGCGAAAAATAATAATTTTTATTTATCGGCTATTTTAGAAGATCGACTCACTTTTTTTAGTAACGAAATTCTCGCACTCAAACAACTACAAGAATAATTATGCAAACAACACAGACTATTGGATTTATTGGTATTGGTTTAATGGGCGAGCCAATGACACTGCGTTTATTAGCAGCTGGCTATGCTGTTAATATTTGGAATCGTAGCCCTGAAAAGTTAACCGCCGTTCTAAAGGCAGGTGCTAAAGCACCCGATAGCTTAGCCAAGTTAATCCAAGAATCTGACATTATTATGCTCTGTTTAGCAGACAGTGCCATTGTTGAGAAAATCACTAAAGAAAATATTTTAGTCCATGGCAGTAAAGATAAGTTATTAATTGATTTATCCAGTACTCATCCAGAAATAACCCAGCAACTAGCCAGTTTACTACAAGAAAACTGCAAAATGGGCTGGGTCGACGCGCCTGTCTCTGGTGGAGTTGCGGGCGCTAGAACAGGAACCCTCGCTATTATGGCTGGTGGAACTGAAACTAATATAGCGATAGCTAGAGCTGTTTTAAAACCTTTATATGCGCAATTAACCCATATGGGTAAGATTGGTAGCGGGCGGGTTTGCAGATTCCAAACCTTTACAAATTGTTGCCCCTGAAATGGCTGCAAGCCAATTTACACCGGTAAAGTGGCGCATTAAAACTTTATTAAAAGATTTAAATATGGCAACAGACATTGCAAAAAAACAAAAGTCATCAACACCTATGTCCGCTCTAGCAGCTCAATTACTGCAATTACACGGTAATAGCGGTTTTTTAGACCAAGACCCTGCAACATTGATTAAGCTATATGATGAAAACAAATAGCTTAATCAATGTTGCAAGTGCAAGGGTTCTATCAGTGTGATTGACTCATAACGACCCATTACTACCAGTCAAAATATTTTTGTTAATTAATGAATACACTGAAACTGGTACGTAGGCAACTGGATTTTCAGGCCACTACAACACCTACAGTAAAGATGCTGAATTTGAGTTCACGTAAATTGATGTGGATACACTATTTAGGACACAAAAACTAAGATTTACCCCCTAAATATAGAGTACCCAAAATGACTAAGAAAAAGCTAAATACTTACACGCCCGAATTTAAAGAATCTGCTATTAAATTAGCCTT
>JAJJBE010000088.1 GCA_020996635.1 Bathymodiolus brooksi methanotrophic gill symbiont | reverse complement strand
GGAATAATAAATATTTTGCAACGGCTAAGGAATTTCGACATCAAATAAATCATTTTTTTGATCGGACATTACCTAGTATTGCCGACTCTTTAAACGAAAGAATTAACGATAATTTTCAGGTGTTAAGCTCTGCATCTTGATTTCGTTTGGGTATATATGCATTTATTTGCACTAGTCTTAGCCAGTGCATCACTCGCGATTACTTTTAACCAACTTGCACTTCAGGTGTATGAAGCAACTCCCGGTTTAGGAGTGCTTTATAGTTTGTTAATTTTATTAATAGGGCATAGTTTAAATATTATGCTGGGTATTATGAGTGGTGTAGTGCATGGGCTACGCTTAAATTTTATTGAGTTTTATAACTAGAGTGTCTCAGATGAAGGCTGTCCTTTTTAAGGTATTTTCTAAAAAAGAGGACTATCAATGAATGAGTTTTTACTGGTATTAGGTTGGATTGGCTTATATGCACCGATGGCATTAGGGGCGGTAGGCAGTATTATTGGCTGCGCAGTGGCAGGGCAAGCTGCAATAGGGGCTATGTTAGATACAGATAGTGGTTATGGGCGTTATGTTGGTGTTTCGACTATGCCATCTTCCCAAGTTATTTACGGTATTGTGGTTATGTTTACATTGAATAGACCGGTAACACCTGAAGTTGCGCCAGGCTTATTTTCTATTGGTGTTTTAGCTGGGTTAGCGTCAATGCCAGTAAGTTAAGGTTAACTCATTGATTATGTTAGTATAAGTCCTTATATTAGCATAATTGATGGTAAGCATAAAGCAATGGAAAATTCAATAAAAAATATTTATGAAGAGTTAAATAACACCCTAAACAGCTTTTCATTTATCGATAGATATCGTCTTTCAAAAACAGCTTTTATTCGCAATCGTACCCTCAGTTTTCCAACGTTAATCCTCTATTTACTTAACCTTAGAAAGCACTCAAATCAAACAGAACTAGACCAATTTTTCAAGGTGATTAATAAAGAAAAAGAAGCCTCTCAAGTGGTTACAAAATCCGCCTTTTTTCAAGCCAGAAAACAGCTTTCTTACAAAGCGTTTATTGAGCTTAATCGACAAATAATAGACACTACTTACAAGTC
>JAJJBE010000208.1 GCA_020996635.1 Bathymodiolus brooksi methanotrophic gill symbiont | reverse complement strand
GCAGCAATTATAAATTTAGGGAAATTCAATGAGTTATGCCCGAAAGGGGCTTTAATGCTGATGTTTTTAATTTTTAAATAATTAGATAAATCTATTGGATATGACTAAATTTAGCAAAATAAGATCAATTTTTATGAAAAAAGGCAGTGAGTGCTGAAAATCGATTCATAAATGAATTATTAGAATTAAGTAACATATTGATTTTAAAGGGCCACCCTAAATTGATAATTGCTGGATTCGCCGCGTGGCGAATCGATTTTTGCGACAGGAGTCCCAAAATCTTTAGGCGCGCCTATGTCTTGTCTCAATTCAACTGGTGTATTGCTATCCGTTACTTTCAGAGGTTATGCACTTATTATACGAATTCAGGGGGGCAAAGTTTTTGGGCAAGAGGCTATTATGTTTCAACAGTCGGAAGAGATGAGGAAACGGTACGAAATTATATCAAGCATCAGTAAAGTGAAGATAAGCGAATAGAGCAACTTGATCTATTTTAGTTCCCCCCCACCTTTAGGTGGTAAATAAATAAGCCCGCTTTGAGCGGTTCACGGTTTTCAAGCCTCCGGCTTTGCCGGAGGTATTTGACTTCTAATAGGTAATTTATTGAAACTTTTATCACTTATAAAATTAATGCGGCCACATCAGTACGTTAAAAACGTATTTATATTTTTACCGCTATTTTTTGCATCACAAATTACAGACTTTGAATTACTACAAAAGGCTGTCATCGCTTTTATTGCATTCTCACTCTCAGCGAGTGCAATATATACTTTAAATGACTTTCACGACATTGAAGAAGACAGGCAACACCCTAAAAAGAAAAATCGTCCTTTAGCAGCAGGCTCTATTAGCAAGCCTAGTGCTATTGTGATTATGCTAGTTCTTATTACAGTTGGGTTTACACTTATGTCGTGGCTGTCTCTTAATGCTGTCATAATACTGACTGCTTATGTAGTTATGAATATAGCTTATAGCTGGTATCTTAAGCATATTGCCATTCTTGATGTGAGCATCATTGCAATCGGTTTTGTACTAAGGTTGTTTGTTGGCTCGGCAGTGACCGGTATCTCACTTTCCATCTGGATTATCATCATGACGTTTCTTTTAGCTTTGTTTATGGCATTGGCTAAACGTAGAGATGACGTGCTGATCTCTCTTGAATCTGGCAAGAAAATGCGCAAAGTAATTGATGGGTATAATCTTCAGTTTTTAGATACGGCTATGGCTATAATGGCCTCGGTTGTTATTGTTACTTATACGGCTTATGTTACATCGACAGAAATTGTTGAGCGTTTTCATTCTGACTATCTTTATCTAACAGTGTTGTTTGTTATCTTAGGTATTATGCGTTATCTTCAGATCTCCCTTGTCCATCTTGATAGTGGATCACCGACAAAAATTGTTTTAAAAGATCGCTTTATGCAGCTAACTATAGTTGCTTGGGTTATTTCATTCGCTTGGATACTTTATTAGCATGACAGTTATTAAGTATATTATATTTGCACTGATATCAACCCTCTTCAATCTAGTCTTTCAGTATTTTAGTTTTGAACTTTATTCAGGTTTTGGATCACTCTATTCTGCTATGTTTTTCGGGACTCTGGCTGGCTTAATTGTGAAGTATATTTTAGATAAAAAGTTCATTTTTTATCATGTCGTTGAAAATAAAAAAGAGGATGCTAAAAAGTTTGCTCTTTATTCTCTAATGGGAGTTTTTACTACCCTCATCTTCTGGGGAACAGAGATTACCTTTGATACTTTGCTTCAAGACCCCAACGCTAAATATCTAGGGGCAGTGATTGGTTTGAGTATCGGTTATATCATTAAATACTTTTTAGATAAGAAATTTGTCTTCATTTATAAAGAGGATACCGAATGAGTCTCAAGAGCTGGGGAGGATATCCCATAAGCAAAAGTATAGAATTTAAGTTTGAAAATAATGATTCGCTAAAATCAATTATTTTAGAACAAGAGTCAGTCATTGCACGAGGTAATGGGCGAAGCTACGGTGATAGCGCACTCAGTAATAATATAATCAATGCAAAGCCTCATGATCACTTTATCAGCTTTAACGAAGAACAAGGGCTATTACATGTACAGTCAGGCGTATTACTCTCAGATATTCTTAACTCGTTTGTGCCGAGAGGTTGGTTTTTAAAAGTAACACCAGGCACTAAGTTAATCACCGTGGGTGGTGCAATTGCCAGTGATGTCCATGGGAAAAATCATCATATTGCAGGTTGTTTTAGTGAAAGTGTAGAGTCTTTTCGCTTAATGCTTCCTGATGGCCAGATTGTTGAATGTAGCAAACTAGAAAATACTGAACTATTTAAAGCAAGCTGTGGTGGTATGGGGCTGACAGGCGTTATTCTTGATGCAACCATACAGCTAAAAAGAATAAATTCACAATATATCAATCAAACGACCATTAAAACTAAGAATCTAAAGGAAACATTTGATACGTTTGAAAAATATAAATCATCAGAATATTCAGTAGCATGGATAGATTGTTTAGCCACAAATGATGATATTGGTAAGAGCTTAGTCATGGCAGGTGAGTTTGGCAATGATGGCAAGCTAGGATACAAAAGCAAAAAGAAACTAACGATACCTTTCAATTTCCCAAGCTTTAGCTTAAATAAATGGACAGTGAAAATATTTAACTGGCTATATTATGGCAAAGTAAAAAATACTACTTCAAAACAACCTGTTGATATTGACAGCTTCTTTTATCCCTTAGATTCTATTGGTGATTGGAATAAGATTTATGGTAAAAATGGATTTACTCAATATCAATTTATTCTACCTATGGCATCAAGCTATGATGGCTTAATAGAAATACTTCAAACCATATCAAAATCAGGAAAAGGCTCATTCTTAGCGGTACTTAAACTTTATGGAAAAGCTAATGACAACTATATATCCTTCCCAATGGAAGGATATAGCCTAGCGCTTGATTTCAAAATAGAAAAAGGACTCTTTGACTTACTCGATGAGCTAGATCAAATTGTCGTAAAATACAAGGGACGGATCTATTTAGCAAAAGATGTTCGAGTTAGTAAAGCGATATTTGAACAAGGATACCCAAATATTGATAAGTTCAGAGAGCTAAGAAAAACATACAAAATGAATGATAAGTTCAATTCATTACAATCAAAAAGAGTAGGAATATAACATGAGCTATGTACTCATCTTAGGTGCAAAAAGCGATATAGCAAAAGCCGTCGCTAGAAAATATGCTGAAAATGGTTATGACCTTTATTTAGTCGCTAGAAACTCAAACGAGCTAGAAGCGTTTGCTCAGGATATTACAGTTAGAAGCCAAAAGGCAGTCAAGCTTATTGATTTAGACATTTTAGACTATGACAGTCATCAATCTTTTTATGATCAATTAAAAGAAAAACCACTGGGTGTTATTTCAGCGATTGGTTATTTAGGCGAGCAAGAAAAAGCACAAGCTGACTTTAACGAAGCAAAGAAAATAATTGACACCAACTACACGGGAATAGTTAGCTTATTTAATATCATAGCTAACGACTTTGAAAAGCGAAAAAGTGGTTTCATTGTGGGTATCAGCTCTGTTGCAGGTGATCGAGGCAGAAAGAGCAACTATCTATACGGTTCTGCAAAAGCGGCCTTCACAGCATACCTATCAGGTCTTAGAAATAGACTATACGATGCACAAGTGCATGTAATGACGGTGAAGCCAGGATTTGTCGCCACAAAAATGACAGCAGATATGGATTTGCAAGAAAAACTCACGGCTCAGCCCGATGAAGTAGCAGAAGATATATACAAAGCACAGCAGAAGAATAAAAATGTGCTTTATACGAAATGGGTATGGAGGTGGGTGATGTTGATTATTCGCAATACCCCAGAATTTCAATTTAAGAAGATGAGTATATAGTGATACAGTTAAGTGAAAACAATATAGAAACATTGTTGCAAAAAATCTTACCATATTTTTTTACTTTGGTATTTATCACCACAATTGTGGGGGCATTATCTGGATACTTAGAACATAATTCTTGGAAAATGGGAGATTGGTTGATCAACTACCAGGGAGGAATGGTAAGAAGGGGTTTGTTGGGAGAGGTGATTTATCAATTAGCTCACCTTACTCATCTAAATCCAGGGCTTTATGTTGTTGCATTTCAAGCATTTTTTTATGCAGTTTTTCTTTTCTTTTCTTATGCCTTACTAAAAAAACAACATGCCTTACTGCCCTATGCTCTTCTAATATTCTCCCCATTTATCTTTACTTTTCAAATTAATGACTTACAAGGTGGGTTTAGAAAAGAAATCATATACCTAGCTCTTCTTTCTTTTGTAGTATGGACTGCCAGAACAAGAGACCCTAAGACTTTTGAAAAAGTGTTTTATATAATTCTTCTTCTCTATCCTGCTGTTATATTAACACACGAAATGCTAGCTATATATTTACCATTTCTATTGGTAGCTTATCTTTCATCGGTTACTTTAACCAGAAAAAAGTTCTTTTTTATTCTCCTCCTCCTCACGCCATCGATAGTTAGCTTTTTAGTAGCAATTTACTATTCAGGAACATCAATTCAGGTGGTAGATATTTTCAATTCTATCGCAAAAGAAAACTACCCACTCACAGGAGGAGCTATCTCTTGGCTAGACAGAAATTCATCTTATGGTATAGCGCTAGTAACAAAACAACTAAATGAGCAGCATTATGCATACTACATATTATTGGTGCCTTTGGCAGCTCTTGCATATATACCAATACACGAGAGACTAAAATCAATTGCTAAGAATAGACTTTCATTATTTCTAATCTTAATTAGTATAGTTGGCTCTGCTGGACTTTTTATTGTTGCTATTGACTGGGGTAGATTTATTTATATTACTCTTGTTTCTATATTTTTACTTTCATTAATTTCAACCCAAGATATAGAAGTTCATCATCAGCGGGACAGGTATAATCAGCCAGTCAATTTATTTATTGCTTTGTTTTTCAGCATATATTCTTTGTTTTGGCATATACCTCACTGTTGTTCAATTGATAGCACATTGGTAAAAAATTATAAGCAAATTAATATTGTTTCATTTGCAAAACCTTATGCAAAGGTACTTTTTTATATTTTTCCAAATCTTAAGTCAAAAATTAAATGACAATAGTTTTATTCGACTTCGACGGTACAATCACCACAGGCGATAGTCTCATCAAATTCATCCGCTATGCCGTAGGGGATATAAAAGCAGTATGGGGAGTGCTACTTCTCTCTCCTGTGCTGGTTGCCTACAAGCTGAAATTTATTCCCAACGATAAGGCTAAGCAGTGGGTGCTCTCATATTTCTTCAAAGGAATGGAGCAACAGCAGTTTCAGAAAGTTGCAAAAGAATACTCTCTAAAACATATCGACATTATCTTGCGACCAAAAGCTATGGAAAAAATCGCTTGGCACAAAGAGCAAGGGCATACCATTGTAGTTGTTTCAGCATCAATTGAGAACTGGCTAAAACCTTGGTGTGATGAGAACAGCTTGGACTTAATTGCCACAAAGTTAGAAATAAAAGATGGCATTGTTACCGGAAAGTTCCTAACCAAGAATTGCTACGGCACTGAAAAAGCCAGCAGGGTCAACGAGTCGTACAATCTAAGTGATTACGAACACATTTATGCCTATGGCGACAGTCGTGGCGATAAAGAGCTGCTAGAGCTTGCTGATGAGAGTTATTACAAGCCCTTCAAAATCGATTGACGGGCTATTTCGTTTAAGTCATCTTACGAGCACCCTTACCCACATCGTTTAAAATACGCAGGCCATTTGAATGCCATGCATGCAACCTTGAATCCTTTGGAAACTGACCAATGCAGCTAAGTTTCTTAGTGCTGCCTTAGGTGTAGGCACTTCTTTTTGCATCTTTTTATTCAGTAAATCATAAGATGATTTCCACTCATGCATCAGATATATACCCAAACGAAATCAAGATGCAGAGCTTAACACCTGAAAATTATCGTTAATTCTTTCGTTTAAAGAGTCGGCAATACTAGGTAATGTCCGATCAAAAAAATGATTTATTTGATGTCGAAATTCCTTAGCCGTTGCAAAATATTTATTATTCC
>JAJJBE010000223.1 GCA_020996635.1 Bathymodiolus brooksi methanotrophic gill symbiont | reverse complement strand
GCTAATTTAATAGCAGATTCTTTAAATTCGAGCGTGTAAGTATTTAGCTTTTTCTTAGTCATTTTGGGTACTCTATATTTAGGGGGTAAATCTTAGTTTTTGTGTCCTAAATAGTGTATCCACATCAATAAATACCCTTTAGGTAGAGCTTTAAATTCCGCCATTATATGTCATCTTACATTATTTAAACAGGTCAAAATAGTTAAAATTTATGCATTTAATTCTGGGTTTTATTACTTGGTTTTCTATTGGAAAACCGGGTGAAGTTCTCAGTTTTTTCCTACTAATTGTAATAAGCGTGTCAGAGTAAAGCGGAAAATACCTGAATAGGTAGTTCACAGCTTGTAAAATCGTGAGTAAAATATTAAATCAGTGAAAAATAAGTTAGATTAAATGATAAAAACAGTAGATGTCATCATCATTGGTGCAGGCGCATCAGGTTTAATGTGTGCGATTGAAGCAGCTAAACGCGGGCGTAGTGTATTAATTTTAGACCATGCCAATAAAGCAGGTAAAAAAATCCTTATGTCAGGTGGCGGGCGTTGTAATTTTGCTAATTACACGGTTGAAGCAGAAAATTACCTTTCTGAAAATGTCCACTTTTGTAAATCAGCATTAAGTCGATTTACTCAATGGGATTTTTTGGCAATGGTGCAAACGTATGAAATTCCTTATCATGAACGTGAACATGGGCAGTTATTTTGTAATGAGACCGCGCGTGATATTTTAAATATGTTGCTAGATGAATGTCATAAAGTAAAGGTTAAAATACAGTTAAAAATGGCGGTTAAGCGTATTAAGCAAGAAGAAGGCGAGTTATTTTCTGTGCAAACAGAAACTGAAAGTCTTTTGTGTGAGTCTTTAGTTATTGCGACTGGAGGTTTGTCTATTCCAAAAATGGGAGCAACGCCTTTTGGCTATAAAATTGCAGAGCAGTTTGGTATTAACGTCACGACAACAAAAGCGGGGTTAGTCCCTTTTACTTGGCAAGAGACAGATAAGCAAAAGTTTGCGGTATTATCGGGGTTAGCATTGCCTGCTCAAATAACTTACCAAGAATATAGTTTTACAGAAAATTTACTTTTTACTCATCGAGGCTTAAGCGGTCCTGTTGCATTACAAATATCATCTTATTGGCAGTTGGGAGAAAGTTTAACCCTTGATTTACTGCCAATGTTAGATTTGCATGAATGTTTACTTAATGCACAGGTAGGGCAAGTAAAACTCAAATTGCGCAATTTTTTAACTCAGCATCTGCCTAAAAAATTAATTCCATTATTGATTGAGGATGAGTTGTTAGAGCGGTTTATATTGGATTTATCCTATAAGCAGATTGCTTTGGTGACGGAAAACATTAAAAACTGGCAAATAAAGCCGAATGGTACGGAAGGGTATCGTACTGCTGAGGCAACGGTAGGAGGGGTGAATTGTAATGAAATATCTTCAAAAACTCTGCAAGCTAATCAGATTACAGGTTTGTATTTTATAGGAGAAGTCTTAGATGTGACTGGTTGGTTAGGTGGCTATAATTTTCAGTGGGCTTGGGCATCAGGATGGTGCGCTGGGCAGTATGTTTAGTGTAAGATAACAGTAATAATTTTATTACTTTTAGGATAATCATAATGAAGAAACAGGCAATGTTATTAGTTTTAGGTGTGGCTGCACTTTCTAGTGTCTCTGCAACAGCACAAGCTGCAGATATTAATGCGGGTAAAGATGCTTTTGAAACATGTCGTGGATGTCATGTTTCTGTGGGTACAAGTAATGTTTACCCAACTTATTATGTTCCTAAAGTAGGTGGTCAAGTTGCTGCTTATACGGTTTCTGCATTAAAAAGTTATAAAGCTTCAAACCGTCCACATAGAACCATGATGGCAAATACTTATGATATGTCTGAGCAAAGAATGGAAGATATTGCGGCTTATTTAGCACAAGACAAAGGCGGCTCTACAAAAGCAATTGCTAATGGCGGGAATGCGGCTAATGGTAAAAAATTAGCGGCAGCTTGTATGGCTTGTCATAATGATGACACCAGTGCAACAGCGACTAACCCGCGTTTAGCTGGGCAGCATGCTAACTATTTAGAAAAAGCGATGACAGAATATCAATCAGGTAAGCGTAAAAACGCGCTTATGCAATCAATGGTACAGGGATTATCTGAAGACGATATTAAAGATATAGCCGCTTACTTCAATAGTTTAAACGGCTTAACAACAGTTAAATAATCACATAAGCTGGTATGCCATTTTGTTTGTTATATCAGCTGTAATATTTATTAAGAGGTAGAGAAATGGCAGAAACAGTAGAAGAGTTAACTGTTACTTATGAAGATGGCGGCATAGAAACAGTTAAAGAATTAGATAAGAAAGTATTAATTAAAGGGGCGTGGGCTACTGTTATCTATCGTTACCAAGATTGGAATCGGACAAAAGAAGAATATAGCCCAGATAAATTTACGATTCGTCGCTATCAAAAGCGTGATGGGGAATATAATCAAAAATCAAAATTTAATATTTCCAGTGAAAAACAAGCACGTGAAATTATTAATGCTTTAGAAGGCTGGTTGGCTGAATAAGTTTTTTGGATGGGTAGAGCATTTTTGCGAAACCCATCACTGGCTTGATGGGGGAAGTGTTATTTTATATCTTCAAAAACTTCCTCTAAAGGAATGCTTAATTCTAAACTAGAAAAGGTACAGTGAGTTTCCTTGCTGTAATCATGCAATAACCAATCATTATTTTCAGTGCGATTAAAGCACTCAACACGCTTATGTTTAATATCAATTAACACATATTCTTTTAAGCTATCAATTTGGCGATAAGCGGCAAACTTATCACCACGGTCATAGGCTTCAGTAGAGTCAGATAAGACTTCAATAATCAAATGTGGTTGAGTTAAGAATTGCTCGGCTTGTTGGTCTGATTTACTACAAGAAACCATCACATCGGGGTAATAATAAGCATCAAGCTGTTCAATTTGTAGCTTCATATCTGACATATACGCACGGCAAGGGGTATTGCGTAATAATTGTTTTAAAGATGCAAATGCATTGCCGGTGACGACCACATGCTCACGCCGTGCACCGCCCATAGCAAAGGTTTCCCCTTGCAAAAATTCGTGTTTTTCTTCTTGAGACTCTTCCCAAGTTAAAAACTCTTGAGCAGTCATTTGTAATTGTTTAGCAGGTGTAGACATTGCGGATTACTCTTGTTGGGTAAAAACTCATTAAAGCATAAATATTAATGCAGTAAAACATACTTCGCACGGTCACGACTACGACTTTCTATCAGTTGATTATAGCCGATAGCTGCGTTGATAAAATAGTTGCGTAGCTAGCTATGCGCCCATTTCATCGCCTTGCTCTCGACTAAAATCAACTTGATATAAAATCCGCATCCGTGACCGCGCGAAGTATAATCTGCTTATCAACAAACTGTTGTAAAGCCTCTAGTGCCATTGTTTGTAAAGACTCTGGGCTATCAGCAGGAAGCACTTTAGCTAAATAAGCAGCAACAGTAATCAATTCTTGTTCTTGCAATGGTTGTAATAGTTGAAAGCTCATCGCAGCAAGTTCTATAAAATTAACCTCATCTTCTCGGTCGCGGTAAACCACCAGATAACTGGTTTCTTTAGGGGCTTGAAAAGGCAAATACTCTGCCGATATTTTATGGACAGGAAATTGATAAGCTAAAGGCCATGCTAATGGAGATAAACTAATTTTATTATCTAGCTGTAGCGGAGTAGAGGATTCCGTTATTAATGGTAGGTTTTCTGTAGAAACGGCTAAAGCCATCTCTACCCATTCATAATGCGCCAGTTCCAGCATAAACGGGTAATCTGTTTCAGTAGGAGGGCGTTCGTTTTGTAAATACAGTAAAAATTCTTCAGGAATTTCTGCAAAATAAGGTGTTGTACAAGGGTGATTCTCAAAAAAATTCTGTACTAATTGCTGCCATTTTTCTGGCGTAAATAAGGTATTTAAAACCGGAAAATTACTGGATAAAAACCCCTCAATATTATTAAAAAATAACTCACGGTAAACTTGCATGCGTTCTGGCTTAACATCAGCAGGGCATGCATTTTTATCTGAATTACGTATATAAGCAGAAAATTCCGCTTGTTTACTTTTAAAGTCCATATTAAGCGCTCATTTTTTTATTTTGAGACCAAGCGGTTTGTATGCTTTTAATCGTTGTGACTTCGTGGACTAATTCGCTAACACTGGGAATGTTAAAATCACGCTCTAAAAGAGTGGGGAAAACACCATATAGCTCGTAAGCTTTATTCAATAGAGTCCAAACAGGGTCAATAATATCAGCCCCATGAGTATCGACTAAAAAGTCATCCGCTTCTGCATAATGCCCCGCAATATGAGCGTAGCTAATACGCTCAGCAGGAATGGCGCGTAAGAAGTCTTCAGCATCATATTTGTGATTAACGCTATTGACATAGATATTATTAACATCTAGTAAGACATCACAATCTGCTTCAGTGACTACGGCGTTAAAAAAGTCTATTTCTGACATTTCTTGCCCTGGTGCAGCATAATAAGAAACATTTTCGATAACGATTTTTTGTTCCAAAATATCTTGTACACGTTGAATACGCTTAGCAACGTGATGCACGGCTTCTTCAGTAAATGGAATTGGCATTAAGTCATAAAGGTGGCCATCGTGGCTACAATAGCTTAGATGCTCACTATAAAACTTAATATTATGCGATTGCATAAACGTTTTTAGGTTTTTAACAAACTCTTCATCTAATGGGGCAGAGCTACCAATGGATAAAGAAAGACCATGACAAATAAATGGGTAGCGTTCCGTTAAACTTCTAAATTGCTTGCCTAGTTTACCGCCTAAAGTCATCCAATTTTCAGGTGCGACTTCATAAAAACTGACATTATCTAACGGATTAGCGATGGCTTGTTCAATGAAAGAGCGGCGTAATCCAAGTCCTGCGCCATCAACTAAATGTCGAGTGTGTTGCATGATGTTTTTACCTGAAAGTGATTTTGGTTAATATTATATCGGTTCAAGCATTTTTATGAGGAGCATTTTAGCAAAGGTTTGAAATGCTTGCTAAAAGCTCCTCTTTGCTTATTTATTCAAACCAGCCAGACATAGTTTTCATCATGCCACCGCAAGAGCCTTCGGCTATTTTACCCATAGTCATTTTATCGGAGCCACACTTTCATTTTTCCCATCGCTTCTTGGTTTGATGCAGCTTCTGCAACATTCATATAACCTGAAGATAAATCAGAGATAGAAAAAGGGTTGGCTTCTGCATGAGCTGCCCCGATATTTGCACTAGCGATAATTGATGAGCCGATAGCAAATGCTGTTTTGTTAAATTTTTTCATGGTTTTAGTCTCTTGAAAGTTAAATGAAAATCTTTTTTACGAAAGATATTATTAAGTCGAAGGAGATAGGCAAAACTTACAGATTATTGTATAAATTTTTTCTTAAGCCAGTAATCAACGCTAATATAACGGCCGCCACCGATAAAAATCAAAGCTAAAAGCATAATGGCGTAAGTAGATGCAAATTCGATACCATTATTTAAAATAACAAAGTTCCCTTGCTCTGTTAGCCATTGATAATTACCGTGTTCTTGTAAGATAGATTTAGCCGCATCTAACCGCTCAGCGGCTGCAATAGTTCTTTCGTTGGCAAACCCCCCCGTTCCTTCTGCGACAGCTAGCCAGCCATTAGGTAAATGTACGGTAATGGCCGCCACTAACATAGTAATAAGCAGAGGAATAGAAATCCAGCGCACAGCAAAACCAAATAATAGGAAGATAGCACCCAATACTTCAGTTCCTGTTGCAAGCCCTGCTAATAAAGTAGGGAAAGGCAAACCTAGCCCCCAATCTGCATTGCCAAACCAAGCGACTGTATTCTCAAAGCCACTTACTTTATGCATGCCCGCCCGCCATCCACATAATAGGAACTAGGTATAAGCGTAAAGCTAATGGTGCTAAAAAGTCAGCTTTTTGAATGAGTAAAAATTTTTTGTGTAATTGAATAAAAAAATTAATCATTAGAACTCTCATTAATGGCTAATTTGAATGACTGCTTGATGCGCTTTTTAGCAGGGGTAGCTAAAGAAACGGAACTAAGATTTTTTTCTAATTGATTAAGTTCAGATTGCATAAAGCTTAGTTGCTTTGCGTAGCGATGGCAGTTTTTGCACATCAGTAGATGTATTTTCACTTCCATGCGGATTGACCATGGCAGCTTAGACTCCATTTGTTGCGAGACTAAATCGATAATTTGTTTGCATTGACGCATATTATTATCCTTGTTCAAACCAGTGCGTATTTAAGCACTGTCTTAGTTTTACGCGAGTACGCGATAGCGTGACCCAAAGCTGATTATCTGATTCAAAGCCTAATAGTTCGCAACATTCCACCATCGGAACATTTTCTATCGAGCATAAAAAAAGTAAATCAGCCATGCGTTGGGGTAAGCGCGAAATACACAGTTTAAAAACTTTGGAAAATTGTTGATGATCCAGTTGTGTATCAGGCATATTCCACTCGACTAAATCAACTTGCCAATTACCCTCGGCATCAAACTGGTAAGCCAGAGCATCATCAGCGGATTCATCCATTTGAGACTGGTTTATTTCATGGCGATGTTTTCTAAAAAAATCGATGATTTTATGTTTTAAAATACCGACTAACCAAGTGCTAACACTCGATTTTCCAGTAAATTTACTCCATGATTGCAAGCCAGCTAACAGCGTTTCCTGTACTAAATCTTCCGCTGTTGTTTCTGAACGTACGCGTAATAAAGCATAACGATATAAAAGATCGCCATATTCATTAAGCCATGTTTCGGGTGAATGTTGAGTCATTTTAGTAAGTAGTAGTGAGTGGTAAAACTAAGTCGCTTGAATAATAAAAACCTTGCATTTTTTAGTGGTAATCATTATAAATTAGCTAGTAGGGGTGTTAACTGATTATCTAAATCTAAAGCACGTAAATCATCAAAACCACCGACATGTAAATCACCAATATAAATTTGCGGTACAGTACGGCGATTGGTTTTTTTTACCATTTTTTCGCGCAATCCAGGCGTAGTATCGACATTAAGCTCTGTGAATGTTGCACCTTTGGCAGAGAGTAGGCGTTTAGCCATCGTGCAGTAAGGGCAAAGGTTACTTGTATAGATGATGGTTTCGGACATAGTGTGTTTTAGATTTTAAAGAGTTTAAATGAAGACTTAGCTAAATAAGACTTTCCTGTTATAGCATTATAAGTGGCTTGACTAGATAAGGGGGAATTAGTTTTATATGTTAGACTCAGTGTGTAATAAATAGGTATATAACAAAATTGTCATTAACTGAGGAGTTACCAATGTCATTAACAAAAAAATTAAGTGCAGAGTTTTTAGGAACCTTTTGGCTGGTATTAGGTGGCTGTGGGAGCGCTGTTTTAGCCGCAGGATTTCCTGATGTAGGGATAGGATTATTAGGTATTTCCTTCGCTGAAAATCAGGGATGATTTTTAGTCCGCGATAGGCGAAGGGTTGTTACCAATCTGAAGTGAACTGTAAGTTCGCTCAGGCGGTAAAAATTTTATCCCGGAGAGCCGTAGAGCCATTTGAGGTAGGATTAACGAAGCAGCTTTTGTGCGTAGTTGATCCGAACGCAGGGCGTATCGGGGCATTATTGATTCGCCGCGTGGCGAATCGATTTTTGCGACAGGAGTCCCAAAATCTTTAGGCGAGCCACGTGGTGGCGCACCTATGCTTTTGGCTTAACTGTATTAACGATGGCATTTGCTATTGGGCATATTTCAGGTTGTCATTTAAACCCTACGGTTTCGGTTGGTTTATGGATGGGAGGGCGTTTCCCTAAAGCTGAATTAGCACCTTATATAGCTGTACAAATTATTGGTGGTATTGTTGGAGCGGGTGTTTTATATCTCATCGCATCAGGACAAGCAGGCTTTGATACGACGGCAAGCGGTTTTGCATCTAACGATTTTGGAGAGCACTCACCAGGTGGCTATTTTTCAAGGTGATTGGGCGCTTTCACAACTATGGTTATTTTGGCTGGCCCCTATTGTGGGCGCAATTATTGCGGGCTGTATTTATAAGTGGTTTGAAAAGGAAGATGAGCTGGCTTAATTAGACAATAAAGGGGTGAGCTGAATAGTTTGCCCTGTTTTTGATATACCCAAACTACTTGAAGATGCAGGCTTAATGGAACCGCGATCTTTAGTCGCGGAATGCTTGATATGTGATTGCAGCGGCTGAAGGCCGCTGTTCCATTTAGTTAAAATCACACATCTTCATTTATTTTGGGTATATAAGGGTCTGTTTAGTTAACTGACAGTTAATATTATTTTTCCTTTATGTAAGCTAGATTCCATTAAGCTGTGCGCTTGTTCTGCATTTGCTAAAGGAAAAGTTCTATCGATAACAGGAACTATCGTTCCTTTTTCTAATAATGGCCAAACCTGCTGCAGTAATTGCTGAGCTATATTTTGTTTAAACGACAAATCACGATCTCGCAATGTAGCCCCCGTTATATGCAGCCGTTTAAGCATGACAGCCAACATATTTATTTCAGCTTGGTAGCCTTTTTGAATTGCAATTTGCACCAATCTTGCGTCATAAGCCATACACTTTAAATTACGCGCTAAATAATCACCACCGATCATATCTAAAATAACATCAACACCGTTATTATTGGTTAGCCGCTTAACTTCAGAGACAAAATCTTGCTCTTGGTAATTAATGGCGGCATCTGCACCCAGCTGTAAGCAGAAATCACATTTTTCTTGGCTTCTCGCGGTGATAAAGACCCTCATACCAAAAGCTTTAGCTAATTGAATCGCAGTAACTCCAATACCGCTACTGCCTCCATGAACTAATAATATTTCGTGCTTTTGAATTTTTGCTAAATTAAAGATAGTACTCCAAACGGTAAAAAACGCTTCAGGTAAGCTGGCTGCTTGAATGAAATCTAAGTTTTGGGGAATAGTTAAGCATAAAGTTTCATCAGCAATACAGTACTCTGCATACGCTCCGCCTGTTAATAAAGCACAAACTCTATCACCGACTTTAACGGTACTGACTTTAGAGCCAATTGCGTAAATTACCCCCGAAACTTCCAGGCCTAAAATATCAGATGCGCCTTTTGGCGGTGGATATAACCCTTGTCGCTGCATAATATCGGCACGATTAACACCTGCTGCGGCAACTTTAATTAAAACTTCAGTTTCAGAATAGTCAGGTAATGGGCGCTCAGTGAGTTGCAATAAACCTTCAGTAATTTCTATTGCGTGCATGTTTTCTCCCAAGCTTAAATGTTTTAAATATTGCTATTTTTTATTGAAGAAGCTAATACGATTAAAGCCCAGCCTCTAAAACTGACATCAATACTTAAGCAAAATGCTAAAAACCAAGGTTCAGTTGAGGGCCAGCCAATCCAAATAAGTGCGCCTAATAAAATAGAAATAAATCCCGTCATTCTATTGGAGAGTGGATTGGGTGTTTTAGCCACAGATAAAAGAATATTTCGGTAAATACCCTGAGTAACCATGTAACCAACAATGAGTAAACTCATATTCTCAGGCTCGCCATCAATGCTAAATAACACTAAAAAACCGACCACTAAATCTAATACGCCACCTTGCATATTAACTAAAAAACCTTGTGCAGTTACCGTTGCCAGCGCATCAATACAACGAAAAGCGCCTAATAAAATAATCACCATCGCAATAGCGGGGATCCATGAAAAATTAGCACTTAAGATATAAACATCGGGGGAGGTAATGCAAAGTGCGGCAATGAGAGAGCCTAAAGCTATCATAACAACGCCACGCACTGTATACCAAAGTGGTCTTGAAGAAAATTGTACTAATTCAGTGTAATTATTTCCTGTCATGATAAGTCCTAAATAGTGTTTAGTTAAAATATTGTATTTGATAAATATGAGTTAAAAAAATAGGGCAGTCTGATGTTTTCAGCTGCCCTGTTTCGCTTTTTATTAAGAAATTAAGTATCTGATGTTACGCAGTAGCCGACTTTAATTGTTGCAATTCATCAAAAGCTTGTCGAATAGCATTAATATAAAGTTTCGATTTTAAAGCGAACTTATTCAGCCCTTGCTGGGCACTGAGAATCTCTAATCGAGCAGTCGCATAAAGCGACATGAAGATAGGGTT
>JAJJBE010000029.1 GCA_020996635.1 Bathymodiolus brooksi methanotrophic gill symbiont | reverse complement strand
CCTGTCGCTGTTGTATAGCTAAATGAAGTGATCAGGTAATCGGTGTATAAGTCAAAAATATCAGGTGTTTTCATAGCCTACTATTTTAATGGAAATATCATTAGGGTGCGTAACATCAGTTGATAATGAAGTGATAAGAAAATATGCCCAGTGTCGCGGGATTGAGCCAGAATTTAAAGGCATAACAGATTTGCAGAATATACCGAAGCTTTTACAATATCAGCCAAGCTCTCGACAGCATAACTAATGCAGCCATACTTAAAATTATCCTACACAATATCCTTTGGCTAATAAGCTTGAACAAGCTAAGATAAACCCTCTCGAATAGACAAAAATAAAGCCTTTCTTACCACCAACAAACAACATGCTCAATAAAGACAAACTTAATAACCTAGCCCAAGAAATATGGAAATCAGCCGACAGCTTGCGCGGTAAGTTTAAATCCTATGAATTTCAAAACGTAGTACTCCCGATGATTACTATTCGGCGGATAGAGTGCGTGTTAGAAAGCTGGCGTGAAGAAAAGCTGAAGGAGCTCAAGCAACAATTCTCTAAGGCTGATGATAAAGAGCTACACAGAAAATTACAGATAGCCGAAAAGCAAGACTTTAGCTTTCATAACACCAGTGGCTTTAGTTTACTGGCTTTGCACCATGAAGACTCTAAAGACCTTGATGCTAATTTTGTTGAGTATTTAAAAGGCTTTTCCAGCAATATTAATGCAATTATTACCCACTTTAATTTTAGAGAAACTTTGGGGCGACTTAAAAAAAGTGGGCGATTAGGCAGTATTGTTAAGCAATATGCCGAACTGGATTTAGGTTTAAGCGTACTGTCTAACCTAGAAATGGGTTATGTCTATGAGGAACTATTACGCCGTTTTTCAGAGCAAAGTGGTGGTGAGGCTGGGGAGCACTTTACGCCTCGTGAAGTGATACGCTTAATGGTGGAATTATTAGATATTCAGATTCAGCAACAATAAGTGCTAATTTATGACCCTGCTTGCGGTACGGGCGGTATGTTATCAGTCGCTAAAAGCCATATATTAGATAGATTAGAAAATAACGAACACCGCGAGCAAAAAGAAGCGCATATTATTTTATACGGACAAGAGCTACAGCCACAAAACTTTGCGATATGTGAAGCAGAAATGCTTTTAAAAGCAGATAAAAGCCATATTCGTTTAGGTAATTCACTAATTCCTTATAATGAAAGCCATGAGGATAAAGGCGACCAACTGAATGCCGCAGAACACCGCTTTGATTATATGCTGAGTAATCCGCCCTTTGGTGTCACTTGGAGCGACTATAAAAAGGAAGCTGAAAAATTTAACGATACGCGCTATAAAAAAGGAATGCCCCGTACCAATGATGGCGCGTTATTGTTCCTGCAAACCATGCTGGCAAAAATGAAGCCTGTAGAGCAAGGCGGCAGTCAAATTGCCGTGGTGTTTAATGGCTCACCTTTAAGTAATGGTGATTGTGGTTCAGGGGAAAGTGAGATTAGACGCTGGGTATTAGAAAATGACTGGCTGGATGCCATTATTATGTTACCCGACCAGCTTTTTTATAACACTGGCATTTATACTTATATCTGGTTATTAAGCAATAACAAAGCCGATAGCTATAAAAATCAAGTCAAAATCATTGATGCGCGTGAACAATACGAAAAAGAACCTAAATCTTTTGGTAATAAACGTAACCGCATGACAGATAGCCACCGCTTATGGGTGACTCAAGCCTATCAGCAGCACTGGCAAACAACGGATCATAGAAATATTAAACTGTTTAAACCCAGCGACTTTGCTTTTCACAAGGTCAGCGTAGTTTTCTGGCAAACCGATGAACAGGAACAGCCTGCTTTTATCACTGAGCCTTATAGCAAAAGCTTTACCCTAGCCACGGTTAAAAAAGAACAGCAGTTTTATGACAGCGAGCTAATTTTTAACTTAAATGTGCTTAATGGACAGCAGAGTAAAGCATTAGAACTATGCTTACAGCCAGAAGACAGTTTTAGCAGCTTTTACCAGAAAGCCTTAAAAGCCCTGTTTAACGCTGAATTAACCAAAGAGCTTAAAGAAGCCAAAAACAGTAAAGAAAAAGCCGTACTGGAAAAAGCCTTTTTAAAGCAATTAGTGGCGACTGAGATACACTATACCCACCGTCATTATGTGCAAGATAATGAATATATCCCTTATGGACAAGATATTGCTGAATTTTTACAGCGTGAAATTGCCAAGCCTATTATTCGTTGGGAGGATAGTCCTCAACTAGGTTATGAAATCTTAACCAAGCACCTAAGCCGACAGCGGATTTATTAGCCGAGTTTTGGCAGTTAGAAAAATAAGCGGAAGCAATCTTAAAAAGTATGGCTAATTGAGAGATTATGACAATGCAAACCACCTTAAATATCAAAGACAGTTTATTGAATGAAGCCTTTAAATGGGCAGATACTCATGATAAAAATGAGCTTATGACGCTGGCTTTAACTGAGTTTATTCAAAATCACCGCAATACTGAAATAGAACACGCTTTATTAGAATCACGCGAGGATATGAAACAGGGACGGTACACTCAAGAGACAATAGACGAACATATTAAAGAGATGTTTGATTAATGGCGTATCAACTTATTTTTACCGATAGCTATAAAAAATGCGCCAAACGCTTTGCTAAAAAACATCCTGAATTAGCCCAGCCCTACCGTAAAACTTTGATGCAATTATGCGACAATCCTCAGCACCCCTCATTACGTTTACATGGCTTAAAGGGTAAGTTACAAGGTTTGCACTCAGTCTCTATTAATATGAATTATCGAATCAGTTTAGAGTTGATGATAACCGATAAAGAGATTATTTTAATCAATGTAGGCAGTCATGATGATGTGTACTAAAGGGATGTTTATTTAATGAATAATGAAATAATGCAAGAAAGTGGGATTGAGTGGATTGGGGAGATTCCTCAAGGCTGGAGTATCAATAGGTTAAAGGATATTTCAACTATTAATGAAAATTTATTAGACGCAAAGACAGCTGATGATTACTTACTAAAATATGTAGAAATATCCAATGTAAATAATAATGGCATTATTTCTCAGTCAGCAATTAAAAAAATGATTTTTTCATCTGCTCCTTCAAGAGCTAAGCGGAGAATATTTGAGGGTAATACTATAATTTCATCGGTTAGACCTAATTTACAAGCCATTGCTTATATTACGCAAAAAGATAGAAACTTAATTTGTTCGACCGCTGAAAATCAGGGATGATTTTTAGTCCGCGATAGGCGAAGGGTTGTTACCAATCTGAAGTGAACTGTAAGTTCGCTCAGGAGGTAAAAATTTTATCCCGGAGAGCCGTAGAGCCATTTTAGGTAGG
>JAJJBE010000060.1 GCA_020996635.1 Bathymodiolus brooksi methanotrophic gill symbiont | reverse complement strand
ACGCAATTCAGCAAGTTAATGCCTTTCACTGAACGATTAACACAATGATCATAATGCCAACAAATGAGGTCGTTCTCCTTGCTATGTGGCTTTTCTTGGAGGGTGTCATCAAAAATTAAAACACCCCCACCCGTTTCAATTTCTCTCACTGTTTTTTTGATCACCTTCCCAAGCTCTTTAGAGGTGAAATCTTGTTGAGAAAGAAACCGAGTGACTGGGTCATGACTGATCGCATTATCAACTAAGCCTGACAAGCCTGTCGCTGTTGTATAGCTAAATGAAGTGATCAGGTAATCGGTGTATAAGTCAAAAATATCAGGTGTTTTCATAGCCTACTATTTTAATGGAAATATCATTAGGGTGCGTAACATCAGTTACTGACAGGGAAATTAGACTTTTCTAAAATAAATGCTAATTGCTTACCCACTTGAAATTCAAAAGAGCCTTTTTAAAATTGTTTTTTTGCTTACTACTTCTAAGAATTAAATCACTTTAGAGAAGTGTTGCCCTTGTTTTTTCTGCATATATTTATTAAATGCCATACAAATATTACGGATTAATAAATGCCCTGCGGGTAATACTTCTATCTTTTCAGCATTATGAATTAACAAACCATCTTGTGCAAACTGATCTAGTTGTGGCAATACCTCAGAAAAATACTCTGCAAAGTTAATGTCTAACTGTTTTTCTATTGCAGTAATATTTAGTGAAAAATGACAAATCAGCTTGGTAATGACTACGCGGCGCACCTTATCATCTTCATTTAAAGTAAATCCTCGGAAAACAGGCAATTCATTATGACTAAGGCTCGCATTATATTCCTCTAAAGTACGGCGATTTTGTGAATAAGAATCCCCAACACTTCCAATAGAAGTAACGCCTAAGCCAATTAAATCACATTCAGAATGTGTCGAGTAACCTTGAAAGTTACGATAAAGCTTGTTTTCACGCTGTGCAATGGCTAATTCATCATCTGGCTTAGCAAAGTGATCCATCCCTATATAAAATAAACATAACCAGCTTCCGTCAATTGCTGAGTAGACTACTGCAAAATAGCGAGTTTAACTGCTGGCGTAGGCATATCTTGCTCGTTCATCTGGCGTTACACTTTAAAGCGTTCCGGTAAATGCGCATAATTAAACACCGATAAACGATCCGGATTTACCGCTATCTCTTGCAGCATCAATCACAGCAAAGGTTTCTGCTTCCGATTGAATCCGGTTGACCGCTTTTTGTACGGTAGGATTGAAGTCTTGTACACCCAAACTAATCTGATTAAAGCCAATTTCACGCAATACTTTAATAGTTTCAGTGGTTGCCTCACGCGGGTCGATTTCGATAGAAAACTCACCTTTATCATCATCTGCTAAATTAAAGTACTGTCGCGTTACCGCCATTAACTCACGCATTTGATCATGACTAATAAACGTGGGTGTCCCGCCGCCCCAGTGTAGTTGCTCAACCATGCGATTAGAATCAAATAGCTCGCCTTGTAACTTAATTTCTTTATGCAAATTAGCTAAATATGGCAGCGCATGGTCTCTATTTTTGGTGATAATTTTATTACAAGTGCAGTAATAACAAACGGTATCGCAAAAAGGTATATGAAAATACAAGGATAAAGGACCGCCACGCTGATTGGATAGTGATATCTGTTCGCGGTAATTGGTAGCGGTAAAATCTTCACTAAACTCAACAGCGGTTGGGTAAGAAGTATAGCGAGGCCCCGCTTTATCGTAGCGGCGAATGAGATCAAGATCAAAAGTAACTGATTGTTGCAAAATTTCTCCTTATTATTTTAATAATATACTGTTAAATATTTTTAGTTGCCGCACTGCAGCTCTCTCGAAAAATAAAACCTAAGAGTTGATGCTTATTTCTCACCACGTCATCCCCACATGCTTCCAGCGGGGATCTTGTTTCATGAAGAAGCTTCAAGTGGTTTATACCCAAGCTACTTGAAGATGCTGGCTTAATGGAACCGCGAGCTTTAGTCGCGGAATGCTTGATATGTGATTGCAGCGGCTGAAGAGCGCTGTTCCATTTAGTTAAAATCACGCGCCTTCATTTATTTTGGGTATAGGTATAAGCACTCATATTCTCCTGTACTTAAGTACAATGCACCGCAAGACAATATACAGACCAATAGCACTGGCATAAACTTAAGCTTAATATAAATTTACCTTAAGGATACTGTCATGCGATTAGTCTATTTATTGTTAATAAGCATCTTATTTTCATCTGCTGCCATTGCTGCTGATATAACGCTACAAGGTGCACTTGAAACGATTGATATTGCTGCGATGCAAATTCCTGCGGTGCCCTGGTTATTTTTACCTGCACTTTTAAGCATCGTCAGCCTACATCGTAGCCATTAAAGCTTATCTGCTTAATTTTAAGCTAATATTTTCAGCTGCTAAATAGATTAACTTAACAAAATACTGTCGTTAATTCTTCTAATATTTGCTCATCTGGCAAAGTACTAAGCACACCACTCATCGCAACATCCGCCTGCATACCCCGTACAAATAAATAACGTACGCCACCAAAATGTTCTGAAAACTGATAATTCTCTAAGCGCTTTTGTAAGTATAAGTGCAATACCACACTATAAATCCAATATTGTAAGCCATAGTTATGCTCACGCATTGCAGCTATCAAGCTATCTTCTTTATAGTCAGATAAGGCATTACTCTTATAATCCATAACATAGTAACGGCCTTGATATTCGCAGATTAAATCGATAAAGCCGGTTAAGTAACCTTGCATTTGCTTAGCTGATAATTGCTGAAATGTCGGCTCATCAGCTAATATTTGATTAACATTTTCTGTAGAAAAATCTGCTAAGCTCAAATAAAAAGGCATTTCTTTTAGACAAGCTGATTCTGTAATATTGGCTAAATAAAAAGCATCATCATTAATACTTAAAGCTGTACTAACGGTTTGAAAAAGCAACTCATTAATTAATTCAGGTACCTCAATTTTTAAGCCATATCGCTGACACGCGGCATCTCTTAATTTATCAATCTCTTGTCTTTCAGCTAATGCTTTAAAACGACAATATTCCAGTAGTTCATGAATAACATTCCCTGTATGCGCACCTTTGGCTAACTGCAATGACTCCTCTTCAGCAAGTGGAGCCTTATCATGTAATTCCTCTGCCCTATCCATTGGCAACTCACTACTTTCATGCTGACTTAAATGCGCTAAAGCACTATAGCTACTCATTTGCCATGTGGTATAGAGCTTTCGTTTATGTGCTAAAACCGTTAGTTCGATGGTTTCTGTTTTTGCTTGATATTTCTCTGTGATTTCTGTCTCAGCCGCAATCAAATCATAAGAAAAATAATGCGGATATTGCTCTGCTAGATTTTGTAAAAACTGCTGCTGCTCAGAAAAATCTAAGCCTGCAAAATTTTCTGTGGCGGATAACAAATAAGCAAAGGCAGATTGGTTGATTTTTTTATCACTGCGCACATTAATCCACGGTGTATAACAGCGGTATTTAGCGCGGGTTAATGCTACGTACACAAGGCGCAAGTCTTCTGCTAACTCCTCTTCTATCGCAATCTCACGGTGTTCATCAAAAAACTCAGAACCTAAATCAGCAATCATCTCACCGTCTTTATGGCAATTAATTAAGTGCTTCTCGCTGGCAAGTGTATTTTTCCGATTCCAAAGGTAGGGGCAAAAAATAACAGGGTATTCCAAGCCTTTAGAGCGATGCATGGTAATTACTTTTACCGCATCGGCATCACTTTCTAGGCGTAATTGCTGCTCATCATTAGAATTTTCGGCTGTGATTGCATTTTCTAACCATGCAATAGTTTTATGCAAACCTAAGTGCTCATCTAGGCTGGTTTGTTGTACTAGTTCTAATAAATGCTGCAAATCGGTGATTTGTCTTTCAGCCCCTTTTGTTTTGGCAATATTAATACGCACTTGTTCTTGGCTTATCAATCGCAGCATCATCGCCATAAAGCCTTTTTTCTGCCATAACAAATGATATTCTTGAAAGCGCTCCATCCAGCCGCTTAATTGGTTTTCATCATCTAATAACGCATTTAATTGCTTCCCATCTAAAGCAAACCACGGTAAGGTCAGCGCTTGTTTTAAACAATCAAAATCACCTGGTACAGCCAAAGCTAACATTAAGCGGTGTAAATAATGTGCTTCATCTTGTTTAAAAACAGAATCACTACTATTAATAATTGCCGGAATATTGAGTTCTTTTAACGCATCTTGGTACAAACTCGCATGCGCATTACTACGTACTAAAATAGCAATATCCGCTGGTTTTAACCGCCTCTCACTCGTTTCTTTCTTTAAGTAAACATTTGCAGTTAATAAATGTAAGATTTCTTTACATATCGCTTGTTTTAAAGCGTCGGCGGCTTTACCACTGGTCCAATGGCCTTTTTTATCTTCACTTTCTTCTAATTGCCATAAAGCCAAAGGTGGCAGGGCTTTATCATCCTCGACCAAGCCTCCTTGTTCTGCGCTTAATGCGGGGGCAACAGCATTAAATTCCAAGCCAGAAAAAACAAAGGGCTTAGCATTTAATAAAAATAGCTGGTTAATCGCTTCAACTAAATCAGGGTGCGAGCGCCAGTTATGCGCCAAGGTATAGTGCTGTGTCGCCTGTTTTTTGGAAGATAAATAGGTATGAATATCCGCACCACGAAATTTATAGATCGCCTGTTTCGGATCACCAATTAAATATAAAGCTTGTTCGGGCGATGCAAAAAGGCGCGAGAAAATACTCCATTGTATTTGATCGGTATCTTGAAATTCATCAATTAATGCCACGCTATATTGCTGCCCAAGTGCTTTAATCAATAAATCACCATCTGCAGCATCAATAGCTTCTGCGGTGCGTGTAATTAAGCTATCGTGCGACATAATATTAAGCTGTTGCAGCTTAATATCTAAATTTTCTTGCAATGCTTGGGCTAAATTTCGGCGCAAGCTTAAACTGACTTTTTGCAACTGCATCAATAACTGATCAAAAACAGGGTTATCAAAGCTAATTTTTCCTTTACCTGCTTTTAATAATTCTTTTTCAAACCCTTCTGCACTAAAACAAGCAAAACAGCTATCACTTGGGCGTGGCTGATTACTTTTTTCAGCGGATGCCATCTCTGCTAACCAGGCTTTAAGTACCGGGTAGCTGGCAGTAAATTTTTTAATATATGTTTTTTTAAAATACCCTGCTTTTATGCCTGCTTCAAACTCATCACCCCGACGATTCAAAACTTCATGCGCAACTTCAAGCAAGGTTTCTAATTGTGGAAATATTTCTTCTAATTCATTAGGCTCAGGTAAAATTTTAAGCTGTGTTGAGACATTACCTAAACTACTTAATAAGGCATCGGGGGTTTTATGCTCGTAACAGAGTAATGCCACCTGCCATGCTGGGCGAGGATAAATTTGCACACGCCAAAAATCATCGACCAATTGCTGGCGGACACTGGCGACTTCATCACTTAATTCAACATCAAACATCTGCCCGCTTTCTAGCGCGTGCTCTTTTAATAAACGCTGACAAAAACCATGAATAGTAAAAATACCCGCTTGGTCGATACTTAACAACGCCGTGTTGATGCGCTTTATCATTAACTCCGCATCTAACTCACCTACTGTAATCAATGTATCAGCCCAAAGAATTACATTGTCATCGATACCTTCTATCTGCCCCGATAAATAAGCCTTTGCCTCAGCCAATCGTGCACGAACACGCTCTTTTAGCTCTTTGGTTGCTGCTTTGGTAAAGGTAACAATCAGGATTTTTTCGATAGCTAGATTATTTTCTACCACAAAGCGTAAAGCAAGCATGGCTATAGCGTAAGTTTTACCTGTGCCTGCGCTGGCTTCTAATAAGCTAATGCCTTGTTGTAAAGGAGTGGAAGTCGGATTGAAGGTTTCGGTTGAAGGCATAAATAATATAGGGCAGTCTCTAAAGAAATTTTGAAAATACAATCCAGTCAAAGCATCCATATAGGCGCGCCATTCCTACTTCATGAAACATTGGGATGTCCTATCGCCAATCTTCATTCAGCACGGAGCGATTTATGGGAGCCCCAGTTCATCCTGCGTCCAACTCAACTACGCAAAAAACACTGCTT
>JAJJBE010000086.1 GCA_020996635.1 Bathymodiolus brooksi methanotrophic gill symbiont | reverse complement strand
CGACTGCTCGATTAGAGATTCTCAGTGCCCAGCAAGGGCTGAACAAGTTCGCTTTAAAATCGAAACTTTATATTAATGCTATTCGACAAGCTTTTGATGAATTGCAACAATTAAAGTCGGCTACTGCGTAACATCAGTTACATAACTGATGTTACGCAGTGGGTTGAAAAAACTTATGCCCCTCCCTTTCACTACATAACATCAAGTAGCCCGTATGAAGCTTGCGCAATACGGAGATTTGATGCGCTGTTTATCCCGCATTCCGTACCTCCATACGGGCTACGACAACAACCGCTTACCTTATTTTAGTACCCGTAAATTTTTTCACGCCGTATTAGAGGGTGGATAGCTTAGGGTTAATTGTATGCGTAACATCAGTTACATAAAACATCAAGAAAGTGAAGATAAGCGAATAGAGCAGCTTAACCTGTTTTAGTTACCCTTGCACCCTTGGGTGCTCAATGAATCAGCCCGCTTTGAGCGGTTCATGGTTTTCAAGCCTCCGGCTTTGCCGGAGGTATTTGACTTAAGGGTAACTGAGCGAAGAGAAGTAATAGGAAAAATAGGCTATCCAAAACAGATGTGGAAAATATTGTTAGCCAATATCCTGATGCTGATTTTTATATTTGCGGCTCTAAACTATATGATGAGGCAATCAAATTTTATTTAAGCAGCTGCGGTATAAAGGAAGAAAGGGTCCATTCGGAACAATTTGATAACGCTGTAAAAAGGCCGCAAGCATTAATGGCCGGTTCAGTTATAACACTACTTTTAGCTCTATTATTTTTTATTATGCCGGCTTATTTAGTTCCAAACAGTGTCAGTTCGATAAACTTAGTAGCATTAATTCCTAGTGATTATACGGGCTATGGCATATTAAGCCTTGGGTTGATAGGCTTATTAATGGCTTTACCGAGACGATATAACTGGGTTAGAAAATTAGATTCTAGTACCTGGCGATTGATACATATTTGGCTAGGCATTTTTGCTCTAATATTGTTATTTTTCCACACAGGGTTTTCCATGGGAGGCGTGTATACATCAATATTAATGGCATGTTTTCTTTTATTGTTTATTTGTGGTGCAGCTGCAGGCATTGCTATTTCATTACAAGAAAAATTCTCACCCGCGCAAACTTATATTTATAAAAGAAATTTTAAGTGGATACATATATTCATCAGCTGGCCGTTACCTATTTTATTGTTAACCCATATCTTATCAACCTATACAGACAGCTGGTTTTAAAAGGAATTTATGATGAATGATCAATTTATGATTTGGGTATGGAAGAATGTAAAGAAAATTGCTTTGTATTCACTCTGGTTATTATTGATGCTTGGGCTGGCTTTTTATTTTTATAACAAGCTGTCAGCAAAGGATAAGACCATACTTATTCAGGGGGAAACATCCAATGGGCATTACCAAATTGAAGAGAGCTGTGAAAGTTGCCATGAGACAAAAGAAAAACAGTCGCTTGGTGAAGCTAAACAAGGTAAGTGCCTAGCTTGTCATAAAGAAAAAAAACGTGCCAATACAAAATCGAATTCACATAGAGCAAAATTATTTGAAGCAGATGATAAAGCAGATAGGCGCGCCACCACGTGGCTCGCCTAAAGATTTTGTGACTCCTGTCGCAAAAATCGATTCGCCACGCGGCGAATCAATAATGCCCCGATACGCCCTGCGTTCGGATCAACTACGCACAAAAGCTGCTTCGTTAATCCTACCTCAAATGGCTCTACGGCTCTCCGGGATAAAATTTTTACCTCCTGAGCGAACTTACAGTTCACTTCAGATTGGTAACAACCCTTCGCCTATCGCGGACTAAAAATCATCTCTGATTTTCAGCGACAGCCTGATTTACTCAGAGCCGACCAATGCGTCACATGCCATGAGGAGCATCAATTAGGCAATGCGGGTATCACACAGCCAGCAGATTTCTGTGTAGTGTGCCACAAAGACATTGCAAATGACCGAGAAAGCCATAAAAATTTAGCATTTGATGAATGTGGTGATTGTCATAATTATCATGATAATGCCGCAAATTATAGTGAGAGTTTTATTGATAAGCACTTGGGCGTAGAAGCGACTACACTAGAGCACTCTAAAATACCTGCGCTTCAATATACACCGAGATTTAATAAAAAGCATATTTCGTCAGCTTTATCATGGGAACAAAAAGAACTACCTGCAACTGTTGATGCGAATCAAGCAAAAGACTGGGAAGGCGGTAGTCACGCACAGGCCGGTGTAAATTGTGGCGCTTGTCATAAAAATAACAATGCAACATGGGTAGAGAAACCAAATCATCAAAATTGTATTACTTGCCATAAAATACAGCGTACGCTGAAAATCAGGGAAACGGAGCGCAGCGAAGTGATGATTTTTAGTCCGCAGTAGGCGACAGGGAAATTCGCCAATCCGAAGTGAACTGGTCAGTTCGCTCGGGAGGCAAGTAGTTATCCCGTCAGCCGTCAAGTCATTTGAGGTAGACTTAACGAAGCAGTGTTTTTTGTGTAGTTGAGTTGGACGCAGGACGAACTGGGGCTCCCATAAATCGCTCCGTGCTGAATGAAGATTGGCGATAGGACATCCCAATGTTTCATGAAGTAGGAATTGCGCACCTAAGGGTTTTTTAGCAGGCAAGCATGGAATGCGTTTAAAACAAAACTTATCCGCGATGGAAACTAATAATGCGCGCTTAAATATGAAAGGTGATAACAAAAAATTAAATTGTGTTTCTTGCCATAAAGATCATAAATTTGATGTAAAAGAAGCAGCTGTTGAAGCTTGCTTAAGTTGTCATGATGATGAGCACAGCCTAGCTTATAAAAAAATGAAACATTATAAATTATGGAAGGATAATAATGAGCTAGGAGTTTCGTGTGCAAGCTGCCACCTACCAAAAGTAGTCAAGGGAAGAAAAAAGATACTCTCGGCTTTAACACAGCATAATCAGAATGATAACTTACGGCCTAGACAGAAAATGGTGAAAAGTGTTTGTATTAATTGTCATGGACTTAGCTTTTCAATTGATGCCTTACAAAATAAACAATTGCTTAATAATAATTTTGCAAACACCCCAAGCCAACATATTCCATTGATTGATATGTGGATTAAATATAATAATAAAAAGTAAAGGATAGAATAATGATTAAAAAAAGCAAGGCAGTATTTTTTGGTAGCTTATTGGCTGCAACTTTACCTATTAATGTTTCAGCAGATATAACCCCTCAAACATAGGCGCGCCATTTCTACTTCATGAAACATTGGAATGTCCTATCGCCAATCTTCATTCAGCACGGAGCGATTTATGGGAGCCCCAGTTCATCCTGCGTCCAACTCAACTACGCAAAAAACACTGCTTCGTTAAGTCTACCTCAAATGACTTGACGGCTGTC
>JAJJBE010000155.1 GCA_020996635.1 Bathymodiolus brooksi methanotrophic gill symbiont | reverse complement strand
AGATGAAGAAACTGTGAGAAATTACATAAAACATCAAGAAAGTGAAGATAAGCGAATAGAGCAGCTTAACCTGTTTTAGTTACCCTTGCACCCTTGGGTGCTCAATGAATCAGCCCGCTTTGAGCGATTCACGGTTTTCAAGCCTCCGGCTTTGCCGGAGGTATTTGACTTAGTTTGTTCTTTTGATTGCCCTGACTTTTGAGTCGCCTTAGCCATTTTTAATGCATCACCTTGAGTTTCTACAGAAGCCTTTTGCTGTTGCTTAGAATATTTAGCCATTACTTTATCTCTTTATTTTTCATAAATTTATGATTTACACCTAATGATAATCGTCAATAAAAATGAAGCATTCAATCGCTCCCTCCTGTTCATTTTTTATCCAAGAGCACTACCCGATAAAATCAATACACCTACCCCCCTTTTAATCCTCTGGGAGCAGGGGCTGCCAGCCCCTGAATGGGCAAGCTGCCCATTTCCCCATGTACATTATCTGCGCGGTGATAGGGAGCGCGAGAAACATCCGCATTAAAGCCTTTTCTAGGGTTAGCGTATTGAATTTCCCTAAATTAAGAGTTGCTGACCTTAGACAGTAACCTTTACAGTAAGCCCTAAAAGCCTAATATTTTTAGCAAACTCTTCCAGCTGCTCTTCTTTTACACTGCTGATATAATTAGCTTGTGCTTGTAGTGATGGCCTAGCAACACTATAAAGCATCACACCTTGTATATTAACTTTCTGAATGATATATTTTAGCAATGCTAAATAAGCTGCTTGCTCAACTTTCGTCAACAAACCTTCCTTTTCATGCCCCGCATAACTTAATACACAAGTTTGCACCCATGTTTTACATAATTCAGCTGATAAAATTAAATTATTTTGCTGCTGCTCTGTGCTGATTGCCGTGTGATTAATAAGCCGCCGTCCTGCCCCTGTTGCACTATCTACTTTGAACCAAACATGCCCCTTATGTTGATTAAAAAGTTGCAAACCTTTTTGTACATCAGGCTTATGAATTAAACTCCCATTAGTAATTAATACATACTGAAAGGGGGCTGGTATATTTGCTTGCTCAACAACGTCTATAATCGTCTTAGTCGCTAAATAAAAATTATTAACACTGGTAGGCTCTCCATTTCCTGAAAGTGCAATATCTTTAATCACTCGTTTATCTTGCTCAATTTCAAAGCGATCATAAAAATCACCCTGCAATACATCCTGCAAAAACTCAGCCAATTCTTTTGCCAACAATTCTAAATCTAATTCAGGTGCTGAACCTATAGATAAATCAGGTACTTGGCAATAAACACAAGCCCAATTACAGGCATTATTAGTATTAACATTAATACCAATTGATAAGCCGCCCGAGCGCCTAGAAATAACGGGGTAAATATATTTAAAGCCAATCGCATCACGATTATGATCTTTTACAGTTAACTGAGACATTACACGGTAGTTTTTGCTAAAAAATGTTATTCTACCTGATACTTTTTGATTTACCCTTTTTGGAGAAAAAAATGAGCGATAGAATCGTTTTACGTACTGGAGAAGCTCTTGTTGCCGGTGGCCCACCTGGAACAGCAGCAGAACCTGAGATTGTTATTGGTGAGTTAGATGGACCTGTGGGAACAGCATTAGCGACTTTAACTGGCGACCAAGCAAAAGGTCACTCTAAAGTGTTTGCTATTTTAAATACTGATATTCAAGTGCGCCCTGTAACATTAATGGTTAGCAAAGTTACTGTTAATAACAATCGCTACACTAATATCCTTATGGGTACAGTACAAGCTGCGATTGCTAATGGCGTTTTAGATGCTGTGCGCGCTGGTGATATTCCAAAAGAAAAAGCCAATGACTTAGGTATTATTTGTTCAGTTTGGTTAAACCCAAGTGTTGCAACTGATGATAACTTAGACCACCAAATCTTGTTTGATATCCATCGTAAAGCGACTGCATTAGCCATTAAAAAAGCGATGAATAACGAGCCTAGTATTGATTGGTTATTAGATAACCAAGATAAAATCACTCACAAATATTTCCAAATGGGATTAGATGGCAAGATTTAATTTTAGCCAGTTTTAATCATTTAAAAGCCTCCTTTTTAAGCTTTACTTTAAAGGGGGTTTTTTATGCCACCAGGAAATTTCTTTAAAACAATCAATAAACTTAAGATAAGAACTTTTATTCTGGTTTTTAAAACACTCCCAAAAATATCCTGACAGGCAAATACAAAAAAGCCGCAACGAACTTAATCGCTACGGCTTTCTATTATCTGACTTAAAAATATTAAGCAGCTAATTTTTTATTTTTACGGCTGAAGCCCATTAAACCTAACAAGCCTGATCCCATAAGCCATACTGCGGCTGGAACTGGAACAGCAGAAACATCGCTATTATAAGTAAGTGTTACCTCAACGAAGTTAGGGGGATTAAAGAGATTAACACTATCGTTTAAATTAACAAATATATTCAACATACCATCTGCTAAGATGCTATTTAGTAGTGCTGCACTAAGTGCATACGTTCTTTGGAATTCAATATTTCCTAATGGTTGAAAAACATTAACAAAATCAAATGGGCCGCCAACTCCATTTATACCGTTGATAAACCCACCCACAGCCGCCGCAGAAGTTAAACCATCAATATCCCATGCTAAGCTTTCATCACTTGCGCCATCATAATCACCTTGCGCATGGATAACAAAAGTACCACCTGTATTATCTGAACTGGCTAAATCAGCGAAGTTGAAATTGAAATCTTGGCCACTAATAGTTTGTGCTTGAGTGGCATTTAGAGTCACTAAAGCAGCATTTGCAATAGATAGCGTTAAGCCAAGCATTAAAAATAAACACGTAAGTATAATTTTTTTCATAATATTTTTCCTTTCTATCAATGCAGTTCAGCCATCTTTGGAAAATAGGGGCATGAAACCCTTTAAAGATCTGTAGCTTTCTGTCCCTGACTCACGCCGAGGTTTAGCGATTAATTTAATACTAGATAAATTATCTAGTGAAAACGATCCTACGCTGAAAATCAGGGATGATTTTTAGTCCGCGATAGGCGAAGGGAAATTTACCAATCTGAAGTGAACTGTAAGTTCGCTCAGGCGGTAAAAATTTTATCCCGGAGAGCCGTAGAGCCATTTGAGGTAGGATTAACGAAGCAGCTTTTGTGCGTAGTTAATCCGAACGCAGGGCGTATCGGGGCATTATTGATTCGCCGCGTGGCGAATCGATTTTTGCGACAGGAGTCCCAAAATCTTTAGGCGCGCCCACCGCTTTTACTTAATACTGTCTATTGTCCTAACAAACAATATCACATTTCTCAATCATTTCTACTCACCTATATTTTTAATTATTTCCCTCAAAATATCTAAACTATTTAGAATCATTACTATAAGGTAAAATAGCCACTATTATTAATATACCCTTAGATTTATCTCCATGAAAAAAGTCGAACTTCTCTCGCCGGCTGGCACTTTAAAAAATATGCGCTACGCTTTTGCTTATGGTGCAGATGCCATTTATGCGGGCCAACCCCGCTATAGTTTGCGAGTTAGAAATAATGATTTTTTAGATGAAAATCTTGCCAAAGGAATTGCTGAGGCACATTCTTTAGGTAAAAAATTCTTTTTAGCGACTAATGTCATTCCACACAATACCAAAGTAAAAAGTTTTATTAATGACATCGCGCCTATCATCGCAATGAAACCCGATGCTTTAATCATGGCCGACCCCGGCCTTATTATGATGACCCGTGAAAAATGGCCAGATATGCCCATTCATTTATCGGTACAAGCTAATACGGTTAACTTTGCGACGGTTAAGTTCTGGGAATCGATGGGGGTAGAACGTATTATCTTATCTCGCGAATTATCCTTAGATGAAATCGCTGAAATTCGCCAAGAGTGCCCAGATATTGAACTTGAAGTTTTTGTACATGGCGCACTTTGTATTGCTTATTCTGGTCGTTGTTTATTGTCAGGCTATTTTAATCATCGCGACCCTAACCAAGGCACTTGCACAAACTCTTGCCGCTGGAAATATGATACCAAACCTGCGCATGAAAATGCCGAGGGTGATTTAGTTGCAGAAAGCGATGTACTTTCTATGGATATTTTAAACCCTAGCACTGCAAGTTGTGGCGGTGCCGATCGTCATCCTCTTGCTGATAAAACTTATTTCCTAGAAGAAGAAGGTCGCCCGGGCGAGCTAATGCCGATATCAGAGGATGAACACGGCACTTACATTATGAACTCTAAAGACTTACGTGCTATTGAACATGTACAGCGTTTAGTTGATATTGGTATCGACTGCCTAAAAATCGAAGGTCGTACCAAATCACACTATTATGTTGCACGTACTGCACAAACCTATCGACTAGCAATTGATGATGCATTGGCTGGCAAGGCATTCCAACCTGAGCTTATTGGCGTGCTAGAAAACCTAGCCAATCGCGGTTATACCGATGGTTTTTATCAGCGCCATCATACCCATGAGCAGCAAAACTACATCACGGGTTATTCCAAAAGCCACCGACAACAATTTTGCGGTGAAATTGTCCATTATGATACGACAACCGGCTTAGCAGAAATTGCCGTTAAAAATAAATTTTCGGTCGGTGATAAACTTGAGTTTATACACCCTGCGGGCAATCGTGATATTATCGTGGATCGCATGGAAGATCTACATGGTAACCCTATGCAAGAAGCATCAGGCGGCGGCTACCAAGTAAAAATACCATTACCTAATTTTGAAAACAATCTCGGCCTACTTTCTCGCTACTATTAAGGAACGAGAATGATTTAACCCTCGCTCCTAACTCACACTATATAAACTATTATGAAAATTGAACTTGCTAACCCACGTGGTTTTTGTGCCGGTGTTGACCGTGCCATTGAAATTGTAGACACCGCTATTGAAGCTTTTGGCGCACCTATTTATGTCCGTCATGAAGTAGTACATAACCGTACCGTTGTTGAAGGTTTACGCGAAAAAGGTGCTATTTTTATTGAAGAATTAATTGATGTTCCTGAAGGCTCTTATCTTATTTTTAGTGCACATGGTGTGTCTAAAAAAGTACAACAAGAAGCTATCGATAGAAACTTAACAGTCTTTGATGCAACCTGCCCTCTTGTCACTAAAGTTCACATCCAAGTGGCTAAACACGCTAAAGCAGATCGTGAAGTATTTCTTATCGGTCACGAAGGACATCCAGAAGTAGAAGGTACAATGGGGCAATATGAAAAAACCACAAAAAATGGTGCTATTTATCTTGTTGAAACGCCTGAAGACGTTAAAAATGCTAAAGTCAACAACCCTAAAAACCTTGCTTATGTCACCCAAACAACCTTATCTATGACAGATACTCGCGTTATGGTTGATGCCTTACATGAGTACTTCCCTGATATTCAAGAACAAAAGAAAGATGATATTTGCTATGCGACACAAAACCGCCAAGATGCTATCCATGATTTAGCAGAAACAGCGGATATTATTTTAGTCGTAGGCTCACCTAATAGCTCAAACTCAAATCGCTTACGTGAAATTGCCGAGCAAATTGGCAAGCCAGCTCATTTGATTGATACTGCTGCTGATATGAAAAAAGAATGGTTCGATGGAATTGATACTGTTGGAGTTACTGCAGGCGCATCAGCACCTGAAATATTGGTTCAAGAAGTGATCAACCAATTACAAGACTGGGGCGGTGAAACTGCGGTAGAAATTAAAGGCATTGAAGAAAAAGTTGTGTTTACTTTACCTAAAGAATTAAAATTACATATGAACATATAAATAAATAGTAATGCCTTAAACACCCTAATTAAATCGAAACTTAATTAGGGTGTTTTCAATTTCAAGTACTCAACTTCTGAAAAAATATCTCGATTATTTTCTACACGATCTAAATAAACCAAGCCGTTTAAATGGTCGTATTCATGTTGAAAAACTCGCACCACAAAACCACTTAATTCCATACTTTCTTGGTAACCTTGTTGGCTTGTATAGCTAATTTTAATCAGCTTATACCTTGGTACTTTAGCTCTAATATCAGGAATACTCAAACAACCTTCCCAGTCTTTTTCTATTTCATCCGATAAAGCAATAAAACTAGGATTAATCATCACAGTTTCCGGCATATTAGGTGCATCTGGATAACGGGGTGTCGGCCTTGATGCCAACACTAAAATTTGCCAAGATTCAGCAATTTGAGGCGCAGCAATACCTACACGCCACTAGTCCCTTCTAAAGTACACAGCAAGTCTTTAATAACTTGCTGAATTTCACTTGAACCTATATCGTCAACAATCTTTGCAGTTTGCCTTAATACTTCATTACCTAACTGTACAATTTCTCGCTTACTCATTAAGCAATAAACTCCACATCATACCCAGTAAATTTGCGTATATTAATCACACCGGTATCTAATAATAAATATTGGCCTTTTATTCCCTGCAAAATACCGGCTACTTCTGGCACTTTATCAAAGTTAAATGATTTCACTTTCTCAGGGTAACGTTCAGCTGGATATTGAATATCAACGACATCTGCATCAGTCAATAATTCAATCGCATCATCACCAAATCTTTCAGTAATTTCTGCTAATTTATCCTTGCATAATAATAGCAACTCATCTCTTTTTTCCATTAAATTGACAGGCTCTTGTAAGTTTTTCAGCATTCGCTGCCAGCTAGTTTTATCACTGACATACTCAGCAATAGCGACCTCTACCAAACCAGAAATATAGCGTGATTTAACCTTAAAAATAGGTAATGCTTGCACAGCACCTTGGTCTATCCAGCGCGTAGGGATTTGTGTGTGCCGCGTAATACCCACTTTAGCACCTGAAGAATTTGCCAAATAAACATAATGCGGCTGAAAGCAAAACTCTTCGCCCCACTCTGGCTCACGACAGGTACCCGCTTCATAATGACAAGTCTCAGGTTTCATAATACAAAGATCACACTGTGCTAATGAACTAAAACACGGGTAACAGTACCCCTGACTAAAACTCTTTTTTATATCTCGTTGGCAATGAATGCAGGCAATATGCCCTTTGAATATTAGCTTTATAGGCTTACCTATAAAAGAATTAAGTTCAACTTTTTGCTCCCCTAAAGGCAGTACATATTTAACAGGCTGTGAAAGCTCCGTTTCCATTTTACGTAGAATTCCTTGCATCTTATTTCCTAAGCTTTTTAATTGAATTTTCAATCACCATATTATACGCTTCGCTCCAGTACAAATTGCGTATAATAAACAAGATTTTTTTAATTTAATTACGAGAAAACTATGTCATTTGAAAATGTCACACCAGGAAAAGACCTTCCTAGCGATATTAACGTTATCATTGAAATCCCAGCATACAGTGATCCTGTAAAATACGAAGTGGATAAAGACACAGGCGCTTTAACTGTTGACCGTTTTATGGGCACAGCGATGCAATACCCTGCAAACTACGGCTATATTCCACACACGTTATCTGATGATGGCGATCCAGTAGACGTACTAGTTATGACACCCGCACCTATTTTGGCAGGTAGTGTGATTCGTTGTCGCCCTGTTGGCGTATTAAAAATGTCTGATGAAGCAGGTGAAGATGCCAAAATCCTTGCTGTTCCTGTACAAAAGCTGACAACTTATTACGATAAGATTGAAAGCTATTTAGATTTCCCAGAAATTGATTTAGCTAAGATGACTCACTTTTTTGAGCATTATAAAGATTTAGAAAAAGACAAGTGGGTGAAAGTTGAAGGCTGGTTTGGCATTAAAGAAGCTGAACAAGAAATTACTGAAAGCATCGCTCGCTACCAAAAGTAGTTAAAAACTTAGGTTTGCGCGTTAAATAACGAGTAACGCGCAAATTTAAACTGACTGCACATAGCCATCAGTATTTTTATCTACCCACCGGCGAGAACCATCTTTTAAAATTTCTTGCTTCCAAAAAGGCGCTCTTGATTTTAATGCTTCCATAATAAATCGGCAAGCATCAAAAGCCGCCCCTCTATGTACTGACCAGACCACGACCAAAACTAAAACATCATCTGGAAACACATCTCCTACCCGATGAATAACCAAGGTATCAAGCAATGACCACTGCTCTTTTGCTTCTGATACGATCTTTTCTAATTGCTTCTCTGTCATTACTGGGTAGTGTTCTAAAGTCATGCCTTGGACCTCTTCCCCTGCATTAAAATCCCGCATGGTACCGACAAAAATATTTGCTGCCCCCTGCTTACCTGCCAGTTTATTTTTTTGTTGAACTTGATAGGCTTCTAGTTCTTGATAAGGCTTAAATTCTGCAGTACAAATTTTTATCACTGGCTAACCCCCTGTTACTGGAGGAAAAAAAGCAAGCTCATCTGCATCCGTTAAAACAGATTCCAAACTGACATATTCCATATTAATCGCCGCCAAAACATTAGCGGGAATTGTTTTTTCTGGCATCAATTTATGCCAAACATTTAACACAGTCATCCCTGTTACAAATTCACAGTCATCCCTATCATGCCCTACTAATTCTTTTAAACTTGCAAAATAACGTACTTTTATCGACACAGTGTTTCACTCACGGACTAAAAAACGGATAATGGTCAATTCTCTTTTATAAAACTGGCCCTACAATGACACAACTAACTCATTTCAATACTGCAGGCGAAGCTCATATGGTCGATGTGGGTGACAAACCTAGCACTCAGCGCACAGCCATCACTTCAGGCTATATCGAAATGAAAGCAAGTACCTTAGCATTAATTGAAAGCGGCGAACACAAAAAAGGCGATGTCCTCTCCATTGCGCGTATTGCGGGTATCATGGCAAGTAAACGCACCGCTGATTTAATTCCTCTTTGTCACCCCCTGCCTATCAGCCACGTAGAGATCAAACTGACAACAGATATAAAAAACAATTGGGTCAACTGTCAAACTACCGTTAAAACAACAGGGCAAACAGGAGTTGAAATGGAGGCTTTAACCGCGACGCAAATTGCCCTATTAACCATTTATGATATGTGTAAAGCAATTGACCGTGGAATGCGCATCCAAAATGTACAATTATTAGAAAAATCTGGTGGGAAATCAGGCCATTGGAAACACGATAGTTAATGGATTATTTTTCTCAATCACTTATTTCTGCAATCCATTTACTTTTTCAGTTTGATCCAAATATTTATTTCATCATTTGGACATCTCTAAAGATATCGTTGATTGCAACCTTATTTGCATCACTAGTCGCCATTCCTTTAGGCATGGTAATGGCCATTAATCAATTTTTTGCTAAAAAATTCTTACAGCAATTACTCAATACTTTAATGGCCATGCCAACGGTTATGATTGGCCTTATTCTCTATGGACTATTAAGCCGTAAAGGGTTGTTTGGTCACTATGCCTTACTTTACACAGAAAATGCCATAATTTTAGGGGAAATATGCTTAATTTTACCTATTATTATTAATATGACTTTGACTGCGGTACTAGCAACAGATCCACGCTTATTAACAACACTTAAATCAATTGGTGCCAGTCAATCACAAAGTCTGTTACCTTTATTTAAAGAGTTAAAATTTGTTTTTCTAGCGATTATTATTACTGGCTTTGGCCGTGCTATTGGTGAAGTAGGCGCGGCCATGATGTTAGGTGGAAATATTCACGGATCGACACGCACCTTAACCACTGCCATTGCTTTAGAAACAAGCAAGGGCGCTTTTGAAATGGGACTCGCTTTAGGCATTGCTTTGCTTTGTATTGCGTTCATTGTTAATTTTTTATTACAAAAAATCAGCCCTTCCTAATGCACGCAAGCTTAACTCGGTAATACTTTTTTATGAGTATGAATTGACATTAAAATTCCAAAACCAGCAAACAAAGTCACCATTGATGTCCCACCATAACTAATCAATGGCAACGGAATACCCACGACAGGCAAAATGCCAATAACCATACCTATATTAACAAAAACATAGATAAAAAAAGTGCAAACTAAACTTCCAGCCAATAATCGGCTATAAGTACCTTGTGCTTGGACTGCGATATATAAGCCTCGGGCAATAATAAATAAATACACCGCGAGTAATCCTAAACAGCCTAATAAACCAAACTCTTCAGCAAATACAGCAAAAATAAAATCAGTTGAACTTTCAGGTAGAAAATCCAGTTGAGATTGTGTATTTTCTTGCCAGCCTTTACCAGAAACCCCGCCCGATCCAATCGCAATTTTAGATTGGATAATATGATACCCCTTTCCCATAGGGTCTGATTCCGGATTTAAAAAGGTATTCACACGGTCTTTTTGGTAGCTGCGCATAAAATAATGCCAATAAACAGGCGTAAATGCACTCAACCCAACGACTGCAGAAAAAAGATAACGCCATGACAAGCCGGCAAAATATAAAACTGATAAACCAGAACTAGCAACCAATAATGAAGTCCCAAGATCAGGTTGACGTACAATCAATACTGTAGGAAACATAATAAACGCCAATACTGTCACGATATGTTTCCACTTCGGTGGAATTTCATGTCCTGCTAGATACCATGCAACCATCATCGGTGTAGAAATTTTTAGCATTTCCGAAGGCTGAAATCGGAAGCCAATATTTAACCAACGCTGCGCACCTTTACCCACATCTCCAATAATTAAAACAGCAATCAATAAACACACACCCAATATATAAAAAGGAATTGAATAACGTTGAAACTGCCGAGGTTCCAACTGTGCTAAAAAAATCATAAGCACACAAGAACCCCCCATCCTTGATGATTGTCGTATTATTAAGCCCCATTCTTGGTTGCCTGAACTATAGAGCATCATAAAACTTAAGATTAGCAAAATAAATAATGCAATTAACAAAGGAATATCAATATGTAATTTTCTTAATAAATTGCCACTGAATGATTGCTTGTGAAATTGCTCAGGCCTTAATTCAACTTGCATCGTCTATTTACCTTCATTCAAGTATTCTGTAATCACTGCGGCTGCAATAGGCGCAGCAACTGACCCTCCATGACTACCATGCTCAACAATCACAGCCACTGCAATTTTAGGGTTATCTGCAGGCGCATAAGCAATAAATAAAGCATGGTCTCGCATATTAAAGGCAATTTCCTCTTCATTATATTCTTCATCTTGTTTAATACTATAAACCTGTGCTGTTCCTGTTTTCCCCGCAATTTGATAGCTACGATTTTTAGCAATTAAGCGTGCCGTTCCTCGTGCTGAATGAATGACATCCACCATTGCTTGCCTAATAATTTCCACATTTTTATCTTTTAAATTTAGCTTTTTTGCCTGTGTATGATTAACCTTAGCAATTCTATCCGCATAAACTTTACGCTCAACTAAAAAAGGGGCTATAGCTGCTCCATTATTAGCTAATATACCTGTTGCATGAGCTAACTGCAGCGGGGTTACTTGGGTAAATCCTTGACCAATACCAGTAATTAAAGTTTCCCCAGGATACCAAATAGTATGTTTATGAATTCGTTTCCATTCTCTTGATGGCATTAACCCTGCACTTTCACCATTCAGGTCTATCCCCGTTTTTTTACCAAAACCAAAATCATTTAAAAAACTAGATAAATTATCTATGCCTAAAGCAAGTGCCATATCGTAAAAATAAACATCACAGGATTGAACAATTGATTTCTTTAAATTAACCACACCATGCCCACGTTTTTTCCAATCTCGATATTTATGCTCTTTATTCGGTAACTGATAATAACCTGGACAAAATAACTTTTGCTGCGCTGTTACCACATTACGCTCAAGCCCTGCCAAACCTACAAAAGGCTTTAAAGTAGACCCAGGAGGATACTGCCCTCGTAAGGCACGATCAAATAAAGGCATATTTTTAGAGTGATTAATTCGATTGTAATCTTTATGGCTAATACCTGAAACAAATAAATTGGGATCAAAACTTGCCTTACTAACCTGAATAATAACACCGCCAGACTCCAAATCTAAAGCAACAACTGCACCGTTGTACTCAGCTAGCGCGTCATAAGCAATCTTTTGTAAACCTATATCCAAAGATAAATGCAGATCAGCGCCTCGACTAGGCATGATACTAGCCAATGTTTTAATCGGCTTTCCTTGCGCATTTGTCTCTATCTCGGCATAGCCTGCATAGCCGCGTAAAATATCTTCATACGCCGATTCTAAACCCGTTTTACCGATAAAGTGCATTGAGCGATATTCTGCCCCTGAAACACGCTGTAATTCTCTAGAATTAATACGCCCAAGATAACCCACAACATGCGCTGTTAATTCTTTATAGGGGTAGTGGCGAATTAATCGTGCATGTATATCCACTCCAGGAAAAGTATGCCGCAATACAGCAAATTTGGCGACATCCTTTGCACTCAACTTTAACAACAATGGAATACTGTCAAAGCGTCTATAGCGTTTACTATGCTTGTGAAATTCATTAATTTTTTCTTCTGATATATTTAATACTTTCTGCAATCTAAGCAGAGTATTAGACATATTCTTAATTTGTTCTGGAATGATTTCCAAGCTATAAGAAGGTAAGTTTTCCGCAAGAATCCGACCCTTTTTATCATAAATAATTCCACGAGTCGGTGGAATAGAGGCTACTTTAATACGATTATTAGTTGCCATACTATGATATTTCTCATGCCCAGAAACTTGCAAATAAACGAGCCTAATAATAAGCCCTAAAATCAGAAATAACATAGCCACAAACATAATGACCGTTCTGCTCAGGAAAATACGATTTTCCAAAAAAACATCTTGAATAACTTGGTGACGGCGCATGATTGTACTTTATGAAAACTTTATCTTACTAAATAAAATTATGATAATCGGCCAAACTAAGGCCCCTGTGAAAACAGGCAACCAAAAATAACCAGGAAGGCTTTGGTATTCGATACGCTCTATCCAAAAAAATAACACTTTTTCTAGAAAGATGATGCCTGCAATAAATAAACTTTGCTGTACGACCGGTGATGCCTTTATACGTTTATATTGCTGTTCTGTTAAATACACACTCGCAGCATAAGCAATAGCATACTGACCTAACAACTGCCCCGTTAATGCATCCATTAATAAACCAACAAGCCATGCATTACCTACACTAACCCGAAAATGAGCCGTACAAGTCCAGTAAATTAAAACAATTAACACCCAGTCGGGCATTATCATCTTCATCAATTCTGGCATAGTTGCAACATTTAGAGCCATCGCTAACAGGATAGATAGCCAATAATATAAGCTTAATGGCAACCTATTATTCAGCATTTTTATCACTCTCTAAGGGCTGCAAAGGAACAACTTGATCGCTATTCCAAACAATTAGGAATTCTCGACTTGCATTTAAAGCCGCCGTAGGTCTAGCTTTAATAACAGCAAAAGGTTTTCCTGGCTGCTCAACAATAGATTCAACCACGGCAACAGGATAACCTTGAGGAAAAACACCCCCCAAGCCTGAAGTAATTAATAAATCACCCTTTTTTATATCCGCATTATTGGGTAAAAAAGGTAAATTCAATTGATTTAAGCGTCCCGTTCCTAATGCAATGGTTTGCAAGCCATTACGGTTCAGCTGTACAGGCGTTGCATGATTAGGGTCGGTAATTAAAATAATTTGTGAACTTAATGGTAATGCTTGTTTTACTTGGCCTACAATGCCTTTTGCATCTAAGACAGCTTGACCACCATACACGCCAAAGCGACTGCCTTTATTAACAGTCACCACATGCTCATAAGGTGCTAGGCTAACCGACATTAACTCACTAATTAAAAACTGCTCCCCTAGTTTAAAAGAGCTATCCAATAAAGAGCGTAAACGAATATTTTCTGCTTCTAAAGCAGAAAACTTTAACAATTTAACATCATTAACTAATTCTTTGCTTTTTAGGGCTTTATTCTCACTTAATAACTGTTGGTACCTATCTAAATTTCCCGAGATACTATTAACTAATTGATTCGGTGCGTTAGCAATATACTGCACCGGGTAAACAAATATAGATAAAAAGGCACGCAGTGGTTTTAATCTGTCCGTATATTGATCTGCAAAAATCAAGCCTAAAGATAACAGCAATACAATAGTAAAACGCGCATTAATCGAAGAGCCTGTGGCAAATAAAAAATTAATGGCTAGACTCCTAAAAATACAGTGATTATTTGTAACGCAACAAAATTAGCCCTATTATATACCCAAGCTACCTGAAGATGCCGACTTAATGGAACTGCAAGCTGTAGTCGCGGAATGCACAATGTGTAATTGCAGCGACTGAAGACCGCTGTTCCGTTTAGTTAAAAAAATGCATCTTCAAGTGGCCTGGATATATATGGTTCATTTTAATTTATTCTAATGCAAAAGCCTCAATCCCTTTTTCATCTAGCATCTCTAATACCATACCTCCACCTCTTGCCACACAAGTAAGTGGATCATCAGCAATATACACAGGTAAACCTGTTTCTTCAGCAATAAGGCGGTCTATATCTTTTAATAAAGCGCCACCACCCGTTAACACAATCCCTCGGTTAGCGACATCAGCACCTAATTCTGGCGGCGTTTGCTCTAAAGCAACCTTTACGGCGCCAACAATACCTGAAAGCGGCTCTTGTAAAGCCTCTAAAATTTCATTGCTATTTAAAGTAAATCCTCTTGGCACACCTTCTGCTAAGTTACGACCCTTCACTTCAATCTCTAAAATTTCACTACCAGGATAAGCAGTACCCACTTCTTTTTTGATTTTTTCAGCCGTTGCCTCACCAATTAAGGTGCCATAATTTCTACGTACATAGTTAATAATCGCTTCATCAAAACGATCTCCACCAATGCGAACAGAGGCTGAGTAAACAATGCCACTCAGTGAGATAATAGCGACCTCAGAGGTACCGCCACCAATATCTAACACCATAGAGCCGTGGGCTTCATCAACCGGTAACCCAGCTCCAATAGCAGCTGACATCGGCTCATCAATTAAATACACTTCACGAGCACCTGCCATTGATGCTGATTCTCTAATCGCTCTACGTTCAACTTGAGTTGACCCACAAGGAACACAAATTAAAATACGTGGACTCGGGCGTAAAAATTTATTTTCATGTACTTTGTTAATAAATTCGCGCAGCATGCGCTCTGTTACAGCAAAATCAGCAATGACCCCATCTTTTAACGGTCGAATTGCGGTAATATTACCTGGTGTACGCCCCAACATTAATTTAGCATCAGAACCCACCGCCGCAATCGTCTTAGTACCTCGAATCCTATCTTCTCTAATGGCAACCACAGAAGGCTCATTTAAAACAATGCCCTGTCCTGGCATATAAATAAGCGTATTTGCTGTCCCTAAATCAATCGATAAATCGTTAGAAAACATACCGCGAATCTTTTTAAACATACACTACTAGCCCTGAAAACTTACAAAATTATCGTTACTTTATCAATCATTAGGGCATTTGGGCAAGATATAACGTATCATATTTGCCAATCTGGTCTTACTGCTCTATTTAAACGCATAAAACCAAAGACCTAACAAACATCCAATCCACTAGATTTAATGGAGTAAAAATGTCGCTAACCACAGACGATGTAAATAAAATCGCTTATTTAGCACGCTTAGGCATTAACGCTAAAGATACCGCCTCTTATACCGAGAATTTATCTGACATGCTAAAACTTGTCGAGCAAATGAGTTCAATTGACACTGATAATGTGACCCCCATGGCACACCCTTTGGATACAATTCAGCGTTTACGTCCTGATAAAATTATCGAGGACAATCAACGTGACCACTTTCAAAGCATCGCTCCTCAAACCGAAGAAGGGCTCTACCTTGTCCCTAAAGTATTAGATTAAGAAACATGACTATGCATACTAAAACTCTAAAACAACTCAGCCAAGGCTTACAAACAGGCGAGTACTCTAGCCAAGAATTAACACTCGCTTATTTAAACCGTATTCAGCAATATAGCGCATTAAATAGCTTTATTAGCGTCACGGAAGCACAGGCAATCGCAGCCGCAAAACAGGCGGATGCTCTTTTAACCGCAGGTAATGCACCTTTATTAACCGGCATCCCCATGGCGCATAAAGATATCTTTTGTACACAAGGTGTAAAAACCAGCTGTGGCTCAAAAATGCTAGATAACTTTATTGCACCTTATAATGCCACTGTGGTCGATAATCTTAATGCAGCCGGCATGGTGTCCTTAGGTAAACTCAATATGGATGAGTTTGCTATGGGCTCGTCAAATGAAACTAGTTTTTATGGCACTGCTTATAATCCTTGGGCAGATAATACCGTCCCAGGTGGATCTTCGGGTGGGTCTGCAGCCGCAGTCGCAGCACGTTTAATTCCAGCAGCAACAGGAACAGATACAGGCGGATCAATTCGTCAACCTGCTGCCTTTTGTGGCATCACAGGATTAAAACCTACCTATGGCCGGGTATCACGCTATGGCATGATTGCTTATGCATCTAGCCTAGATCAGGGCGGCCCCATGACACAAACAGCTGAAGATGCTGCTTTGATGTTACAAGCGATGGCTGGTTTTGACCCGAAAGATTCAACCAGCGCACAACAAGATGTACCTAATTACAGCACCAACTTAAACAATAGTTTACAAGACTTAAAAATCGGTCTGCCAAAAGAATTTTTTGATGAAGGCCTTAACAATGACATGGCGACCGCTATTGAAACAGCGGTTAATGAATATAAACAAATGGGTGCAGAGATTATTGAAGTTTCTATGCCACACCTTAAACTTGCCATTCCAGCTTATTATGTTATTGCTCCTGCTGAGTGTTCAGCAAACTTACAACGTATGGACGGAGTACGTTTTGGCCATCGTTGCGACAACCCTGAAGATTTAAACGATCTCTATATTCGTTCACGCGGCGAAGGTTTTGGCACAGAGGTTAAGCGCCGCATTTTAGTCGGCACTTATGCCTTATCAGCCGGTTATTACGATGCACACTACATTAAAGCACAAAAAATTCGTCGCTTAATTACTGAGGATTTCACTAAAGCCCTAGAAAGTGTTGATGTCATTATGGGTCCTGTCACACCAACCCCTGCCTTTGGTATTGGTGAAAAAACTGCCGATCCAATCGAAATGTATCTCGCGGATATTTATACTATCGCTATTAACCTTGCTGGTTTGCCTGCCATGTCAATTCCTGCAGGGTTTATTGACAACAAACCCGTTGGTTTACAAATTATTGGTAACTACTTCGCTGAAGCAAAACTTTTAAATGTTGCGCACCAATACCAACAAGTAACCAACTGGCACCAACAAACCCCTAAAGGCTTTGAATAAGGAGATAACTATGCAATGGGAAACAGTTATTGGGCTAGAAATTCACGCTCAACTTTCAACAAAAACAAAAATATTTTCAGGGGCTTCTACTGCGTATGGTGCAAAACCTAACACACAAGCTTGTGCGGTTGACTTAGGTTTGCCAGGCGTATTACCTGTTTTAAATCAAGAAGTCGTCCGTATGGCCGTTAAATTCGGTATGGCCATTGAAGCGGAAATAGCAGATTACTCTGTATTTGCGCGTAAAAACTACTTCTATCCTGACTTACCCAAAGGCTATCAAATCAGCCAAATGGATCACCCCATTGTAGGTATCGGACATTTAGATATTGAAGTTGGTGACCAAACTAAGCGCATTGGAGTGACTCGTGCGCATTTAGAAGAAGATGCAGGTAAATCACTGCATGAATCATTTCACGGCTCGACAGGAATTGATCTTAATCGCGCAGGCACACCGCTATTAGAAATCGTTTCTGAACCTGACATGCGTTCAGCAAAAGAAGCCGTCGCTTATATGCGTAAAATTCACGAATTAGTACAATATTTAGAGATCAGTGACGGCAATATGCAGGAAGGCTCTTTCCGTTGTGATGTGAATATTTCATTACGCCCGAAAGGTCAAACAGAATACGGCACACGCGCCGAGCTAAAAAACATTAACTCATTTAAATTTGTTGAAAAAGCGATTTTCACTGAAGTTGAACGCCAAAAAGAAATTCTTGAAGCGGGCGGCAGCATCACCCAAGAAACACGCCTTTACGATGCGGATAAAGATGAGACCCGTTCAATGCGTAGCAAAGAAGAAGCCAATGACTACCGCTACTTCCCTGACCCTGATTTATTACCTGTTTATATTAGCTCTGAGCTACGCGCCCAAGTAAAAGCGGAACTACCTGAACTACCAGAGGCAAAAAAACAGCGCTTCTTAAACGAATATAAACTCGAAGCTGAAGCCGCTAATAATCTTGCCAGTTCTCGCCCTTTGGCCGATTATTTTGAAGCATTAGTAAAAACTTCAGGCTGTACCGCAAAAACTTGTAGTAACTGGGTCAGTGTGGAATTATCGGGTGCGCTAAATAAAAAAAACCTGAGTATTACCCAATCACCCATTAGTGCTGAACGCCTAGCGCAATTATTACAGCGCATTGCAGATAACACCATTTCGGGGAAAATTGCTAAACAGGTATTTGAAGCCATGTGGTCTAATAATGACAGTGCCGACACTATTATTGAAACTAAAGGGCTAAAACAAATTACCGACAGCGGTGCGATTGAAGCAATTATTGATAAAATCATTGCCGATAATCAAGGCCAAGTTGAACAATACCTGAGTGGTAAAGATAAAGTTTTCGGTTTCTTTGTAGGTCAAACCATGAAAGCATCACAAGGCAAAGCTAATCCTGCCGAAGTGAATAAAATCTTAAAAGAGAAATTAAAACGTTAACTCTTCACTAATAGCGTTATAATTTCAAGATAAAAACTTAGGGACGTGCACGGAATAACATTAGAAATCAAGATATACTCAAGCTACTTGAAGATACTTATTTCTCACCACGTCATCCCCGCATGCTTCTAGCAGAGATCTTGTTGTATGACACAGACTCTCAACAAAATATTTCGGGAGTGACGAGAGGGGGGGGAATTCAAGAGGTTTAGGCATATAAACTCTTACTAGGGTCAATTTTTAATTACAACTTTTGTGTTTATTTTTAACCCACTGCACCTTATACATTCATGGCATTAAAAAACAAAACCCTCTCCCACCTATTCTTATTTATTATTAGCTTATTCATTACTTTTGATGCTTTGGCTATCGATAAAAACAAGACTAGCTATGACTATATTGACCAAGCCGTCTTAATAAGGGCCGAGCAATGGCATGCGCTAATGGAAGGTGCAAAGTTCAATACCGATCAACAAAAATTAAAGCAAGTAAATGACTTTTTTAATCAGAATATAACGTTTATTGCTGACATTAATCTATGGAGTGAAACTGACTACTGGGCAACACCCAATGAAATCTTAGCCACTGGTGCAGGTGATTGCGAAGATTACTCTATTGCCAAATACTTTTCTTTATTAGAACTTGGGATTGATGCTGAGAAGTTACGTATAACCTATGTAAAAACAAAGCATACAAAAGAGGCTCATATGGTTTTATCTTATTTTGCTTCTCCTAATGCTAGCCCTTTAGTATTAGATAATCTCATACCTGAGATAAAACCAGCAAATCAGAGGAATGATTTATTACCTATTTTTTCTTTCAATAACAAAGGCTTATGGATAGAAAAACTTAATGGTAGCGAACAAAAAATAAGTCACTCTGACCAGCTAAGCAAGTGGAAAGATTTAAAAATGAGAATGTTATAACATTTAAAAAACATTTCAATATTCTAGAAAAACACCTTATTTCAAGTTAATATCGCTAAAAAATGCGTCACTCTAAGATGACTGTACAGCTCTTGGAGGAGTTAATATAAAAGCTTAGTTATTACTTCCCCGCTTCATTACCCCATAATATTTTATGCAGCTGCAATTGAAACCTGACAGGCAGTTGATCTTGTAAAATCCATTCAGCCAATTCAGTTGGCTCTTGCTGCCCCATCGCTGGTGAAAATAATAATTCACATTTTTCATCTAACTGATATTCAGTAATTTTTTGCTTAGACCACTGATAATCGTCACGATTACAAATAACAAATTTAAGCTGATCTTTTACCGTTAAATATTGAATATTTGTATATAAATTACGCGCTTCTTCTGCTGAAGCAGGCGTTTTTAAATCCATTACTTTTGAAATACGCACATCCACTTTAGATACATCCAGCGCACCACTGGTTTCTAATGAAACCTCATAACCTTTATCAGCTAATTGCTCTAGTAAACTCAAACATGCAGGCTGCGCAAGCGGCTCTCCCCCCGTTACCGTTATATATCGCGTTTGATAACTTGAAACTTGCTCAAGAATATCTGATATTGCAATGATTTTCCCACCAGAAAAGGCATAGCTAGTATCACAGTATTGGCAACGTAGCGGACACCCCGTTAATCGAATAAAAACAGTCGGCAATCCTACCGTTTTTGCCTCACCTTGTAATGAGTAAAATATCTCACTAATACGTAATGTTTGTGCGCTCACTAAAGATCCATTTCCCGTAATTTTTTCTGTTCCATTTGTGCTGATGTAGAACCCGAATATTGCTTAGTTAGTTGTTTATATAATCTTTTAGCTTCAGACTTATTATTTTCATCCATATAAATATTAGCTAACTTAAATAAAGCGACTGATGCTTTTTCACTTTTAGGATAATTAGCTGTAACGGCTTTAAAACTTGATTTAGCAACCGGTATATCTTTGCTCACCTTATAAACTGAACCCAACCAAAACTGTGCATTATCACTATATTCACCAGCTGGATAATCAATCAGAAACTGCTTAAATTGCATAATAGCTTGCTTATAATGATTATCTCTAACATTTGCATAAGCTGCATCAAAGGCCATTTTTTCTGTTAATGTGCTTTTTATTTTTTAGGTGCTGCTTGTTTTACAAAAGGCATAACAGGTGCTGCTGCCTGACGTTTCGCAACAGGAATAGCTAAATCGCCATGCGTTAAAATATCACTCGAAACACCACCTGCAGTAGGTGTTAACTTTTGAAAACGACTATTCATATCAGAGTAGATACTTTGCTGGCGTTTTTTTAAGCGTGACAACTCATGTTTTTGCTGCTCAACTAAACCTCGTAACTGCTGTATTTCAGTTTGCAAGCTATTCATTTGAGCCAGCATACTTAATGTCGCTTGATTAGCTGAACCTTGGTTTTCATAAGCGGATTTTTGCGCATAACTCGAATGATCAATAATAGGCGGTAAAGGTCTAGGCTCTGCCTGGCTTAAACCTACCACACATAAACCCGATATTAAAATTAACTTTTTCATTATTTATACACTACTTCTACACGGCGATTAAGAGCAAATGCATCGTCAGTTTGCCCTAAAACTTCAGGCTTTTCTTCCCCATAGCTAATAATATTCACTTGATGACTCATCACCCCTAGCACTAGTAACATTTTATAAACTGATTTTGCACGCTGCTCAGAAAGAGCAATATTATATTCACGTGTTCCACGCTCATCAGAGTGCCCTTCTAAATTAATTGTTTGATTCGGATTATTTGTTAAATAAACAGCATGCGCCTCTATAACAGCAATAAATTCTTGTTTAACTGTGCTGCTATCATATTCAAAATAAATAACACGTTTTGATAATGGGCTACTAGGATCACTGAAACTTTCACTTTGCATTAATTCAGTCACATAACTATTTTCAGAACCATCAATAGCGATTGTTTCCACCTCTAACTCACCATTATCGTTATATCCTATATTTTGCACACCAGATTCATCTTCAGTGTCTGGCTTCCCCTTAAGCAATTCATCCGAACACGCAGATAAAAACAGCACCATCATTAATAGTGCTACATTTTTTTTATAGTTAGTCATTAAATTAGCCTTATATTTTATTAAAATTAATTATCTTTTAGGTGCCCATACAGGCTCTCTAACGGATCCTGAGGTGTGCTTAATATCTCGTTTTTTTAAACCATCAACACTAACCAGTGCCAAAATTTCTTTTCCTTCTTTACGACGCGCATAAATAATGACTTGTCCATTAGGGGAAAAACTGGGGGACTCATCACTTCTGCCATTGCTTAATATCGTTATTTTCTGACTCTCTCTATCTAGAACTGCCACTCTATAATTACCTTTTTCAGCTTGAATCATAACGATACGCTTACCGTCCTTAGAAAAACTTCCTCCTGCATTATAGTCGCCATTAAAGGTTAAACGCTCAGCCGCACTTTTACCATGACTAGGCATTATATATAATTGCGCACCTTGACCCCGGTTCGAAGTAAATAAAATATCCTTACCATTAGGTGCCCATGAGGCTTCTGTATCTATCGCCCATGATCGCGTTAATTGTTTTAATGAAGCCGTTGCCAAAGTTAAGATATAAATATCTGAATTACCTGATTTAGATAAAGTAATCGCTAATTTTTTACCATCTGGAGACCATGCAGGCGAACCATTAATGCCTTTATGCCTTGCAACGCTACGTCTATCTCCTGTCGCTAATGTTTGTACAAAAATCTCAGATACTTTATTTTCAAAAGAAACATAAGCAATATGCTGCCCATTAGGTGACCATGCAGGCGACATAATAGGTTCTTTTGATTTTGTAATTGCCACCGCATTATGGCCGTCATAATCAGAAATAAACAAACTATATTGCTTTTTATTGATTGTTTTTGTTGTTATATAAGCAATTCGGCTACTAAAAATGCCCTCTATGCCCATAATAGACTTATAAATTGCATCACTTAAATGATGCGCTGCTTTGCGCATTGAGTTAGCATTAACGCTAAGCCGTAACTCATTAATTTGCTGTTTTTTAACAACATCTAATAATGCTACTTTTACTTTATAAGTCTTACCTTCTTGCAAAATTGAACCTATGACTAAATAATCTTGGCCTGTCACCGCCCAATGCCGATATTTAACTTGTTCTACTTTAGTTGGACTAGATAACATAGCCTCTTTTGCTAATACTGCAAAATCACCACTCGAATTTAAATCTGAGTTAATGATTTGGCTCATTATTTCTGTTTCTTTGGAAGCCGATGCTGAATGTAAAGCAAAAGGAACAATCGCAATTTTATGCTTGCTTTGTAAACCTTCGGTTATATCAATAATGAGTTCTGCATGTAAAATATGACTCGTCAAACTCAATAAAAAAACACCCAAATAAACCAATTTTTTAAACATCATTACATCAAACTCTCTACACACCTTATTTCGGTGCAAAATTAAATCTAAAACTTCTAAAATTTCTTTCAAAAATAACCGTATCTTTAGGAACAGGTAAAGGTGAGGCCTTATAAACAGCTCTTTCCGCTGAAGCATCAAATACAGCGCTACCACTACTTTTCCCTATACTCGCTGACATCACATCACCCGTAGGTAATAAATTCACTTTAATCTGGCAAGATAATTTTCCTGTCATGTTACTAGGGCGATTCCAAGCTTGCGTGACTTTCCTATCAATAGCCATTGCAGCACTCGCTACCGCTTGTTTCGCAATCTTAGCATTTTTAGCTTGCAATACGGCACGTTCTTTAGCTGCCTTGGCATTAGCAATACGTTTATTTTCATTAGTAACCTTTTGTAACCTTAATTTTTCTGCATCTGCTACACGTTTTTTTTCTGCTGCAATTTTCTGCTGTTTTTCTGCTGCTTTTTTGATAGCTAATGCCTTTTCTTGTTGATCCTTTAGTCTTTTGGCATCTGCTTGTCGCTTTTTTTCTACTGCTATTTTCTTTTGTTTAATTGCTGCTTGTTTTTTCTTTTCTAACGCGACTGTTTTTTTAAGCTTAGCTAATCGTTTTCGCTCAACTTGTTGATCTTGTTTAGCTTTCGATTCTTCTTTTTTACGTTTATCTTTAGCTGCTTGTAAAAGTTGGCGCTCTTTCTTAATCTGCCGCGTAATATTATCTTTTTGTTTCTGTTGTAAGCGTTTTTTGGTTTCTTGCGCTTGTTTTAATTCCTTTGCTTTTTGGATAACACGAGTTTCATCCAATAAAGACGCTTGAATAATTTCAGGTGTTTCTAATTGTACTTTGACTACTGGATTTTCATTATGATAGTTAAGCGAAAACAAGCCTAAAATACTTAAATGCCCCATGAATGCGATTAAAAAAAAGAGCTGATATTGTTTGATTTTATCCATTAAAAATCTTCCGTCATTAAACCAACATTTTCAATACCTGCATTTTTCAAGGCGGCCATAACGGTAACAACTTTACCGTATTCCACTTGTTTATCACCCCGAATATAAACAGCTGTCTCTGGTTTATTTTGACGTACAGCCGCAGTTAACAATAAAACTTCTTGCGGACTCACTGCCGTTTCTTCTTCCCCTAAGCCTAAATCAATAAAATACTGCCCTGCTTTATTAATACTGATAATAATGGGAGTAGGTTTATCTTCTTGGTCAATAGGGTTAGTATTTGCCTGCGGTAAATCTACATCAACGCCCGACTGAATCAAGGGCGCAGTAATCATAAAAATAATCAATAAAACCAATGTGACATCAATGTAAGGCACGACATTAATCTCTGCCATAGGTTTTTTACGTGATTTTCGCTTTAACATTAGCTATGTGCCTGACGCTGTAATAAAACCACAAATTCTTCTATAAATAACTCATAACGATTGCTTAACTGCTCAATATCGGTATTAAAACGATTGTAAGCAATCACCGCAGGAATAGCCGCAAACAAACCAATCGCGGTTGCAATCAAGGCTTCTGCAATACCTGGAGCCACTTGTGCTAATGTCGCTTGTTTTGTAGTTGATAATGCACGAAATGAATTCATAATCCCCCAAACTGTACCAAATAATCCCACATAAGGGCTAGTTGAGCCAACGGTTGCTAAAAAAGGCAGGCTTTCATCTAACTTAGCGCTTTCTCGCGCCAACACAATACGCATCGCTCTTTCTGCATTTTCCACTTTGCTTGCAGGCGTTATATCCGCAATACTATTCATCCGCGAAAATTCTCTATACCCTGCCGTAAAAACTTTTTCTATAGCTTGCATATTAACGCCTTTATTCTGCGTACGTTGATATAGCTCAGCTAAATCTTTACTTTCCCAAAAACTTTGCTCAAATTGTTCAGTCGCCTGTAGCGCTTGCTTTAGTTCTTTACGTTTTGCCAAAATAAAGGTCCATGACATCACTGAAGCGGCTAATAATATCAGCATCACTAATTGCACTACCAAGCTTGCTTCCGCAATGAGAGAAAAAATGGACATATCATTATTCATAACTTAAAGCTCTCTTTAAAGTATCTGGAATTTGTTTTGGGCGCATAAATTTAGCATCTAAACAGGCAATTCGTATTGTTGCTGTACTTAACACATCATCCCCTCGTTTAATAATTTGCTCAAAAGTTAAACTTGCACTTTTTACTAAACTTAGCTCCGCTGTAACAACAACTAAATCATTAAACTTAGCGGGCTTTAAATAATCGACTTGTACTGAACGCACTACAAAAATCACGGATTCTTGGGTAATTAATTGATCTTGCTCAAAACCCATATCACGCAACATTTCCGTACGCGCGCGCTCATACAACTTAAGATAATTCGCATAAAAAACCACACCGCCTGCATCGGTATCTTCATAATACACTCGCACAGGCCATTGAAAACTATTCTGCATATAACTCATTTCCTTGTTCAACATCTCGTTTAGGAGCATTCAAGCCAAAGTGCTGGTAAGTTTTATTAGTAACGACCCTGCCTCTTGGCGTACGCATAATAAACCCTTGTTGAATTAAATAAGGCTCCAAAACATCTTCTATCGTGCCACGTTCTTCACTAATGGCAGCAGCCAAAGTATCTAAGCCAACAGGCCCGCCATCAAAATTTTTAATGATAGTTTGTAATAAGCGCCTATCAAGCTGATCAAAACCACAATGATCAACCTTCAACATAGCTAATGCTTGCTCCGCTATATTTTGATGAATTTCACCATCAGCTTTTACTTCAGCATAATCACGCACGCGCCTTAACAGTCGGTTAGCAATACGTGGTGTGCCACGAGAACGCTTGGCAATTTCAGCTGCCCCACCAGCATCAATTTTAATTTTTAACAGGCCTGCTGAACGGGTCACAATAAAAGCTAACTCCGAAACCGTATAAAACTCTAAACGTTGAATAATGCCAAAGCGATCACGCAAGGGTGAGGTTAACAAACCTGCTCGTGTTGTTGCCCCCACCAAAGTAAAAGGCGGTAAATCTAATTTAATTGACCTTGCTGCCGGCCCTTCACCTATCATAATATCAATTTGATAGTCTTCCATCGCTGGATAAAGAATCTCTTCAACAGCGGGGCTTAAGCGATGAATTTCATCAATAAAAAGTACATCATGTGCTTCTAAATTAGTTAATAAGGCAGCTAAATCTCCAGCCTTATCTAAAATAGGACCCGAAGTTTGGCGCAAATTAACATTCATTTCAGCAGCAATGATATGCGCTAAAGTTGTCTTGCCTAAACCTGGTGGGCCAAAAATCAAAACATGATCTAAAGCTTCTTCACGCTGCCTAGAAGCTTGTATGAAGATTTCCATTTGCTCACATAAGGCTTCCTGCCCGATATAATCTTTTAGGCTTTTGGGCCGAATGGCACGGTCTTGTCGCTCCTCATCCCCTTGCCCATTGGCAGTGATGACTCTATCCGTTTCTATCACAAGTATTTCCTAGTAATACATAGATACCTAAACCACTTGAAGTTTCCCCTCTCGTCACTCCCGAAGTTTTTTGTCGAGAGTTTAGTCATACAATAAGATCCTCGCTAGAAGCCTGCGGGGTGACGGGGTGAGAATCAAGTAGCTTAGATATATAAAGCAAAGCAACCCACATGAAGCTTGCATAATACGGGACATTTGACGCATTATTCACCCCGTATTCCGTACCTCCATACGGGCTACCTGCCTGGTTGTGTCATTAATGGGCAACCACAAGGGGTTGCCCCAATGCCAGTAAGTTAAGCGTAACATATTAATACCAATAGAGTTTTTTGGTATAAAAACGAGGTTTTTTTAACCACTCTAATAACATCAATCCTTTAGAAGCTAAAGTTTCTCTTATATTTCGACAAAACAAGTATTTTAGTTATTAAATATCAATTACTTGCGCTTAACTTACTGGCATTGGGGGTTGCCCTTACGAAACGTTAAATTAAATATTCGGGACTACTTATTTAACTGATATTTTGCAATCATTATGATGGGTTTCGCAAAAAACGCTATACCCATCCTACATAATACGATTAAGAGTGTTTAATGATCGCGCTGAATAATATATAAAGATAAATCACGCAGTACATCGGCTTCATCGCCAAAACCAGCTAAACTTTCTAAGGCTTGCTCATGCAAATTTTGTGCTTTTTCTTTAGCACCCGCTAGACCTAATAAAGCTGGGTAGGTTGGTTTATCATTTTCTTGATCCTTACCTTGAGTTTTACCTAAGGTCGCCGTATCACTTTCTTCATCTAAAATATCATCTTTCACTTGAAAAGAAAGCCCAATACACTTTGCATAATGATCTAATTTAGCCGCTACCGCAGGATCTAAATCAGGTTTTGATAAAGTTGCTAATTGCACAGCCACACGAATTAATGCACCTGTTTTATGAATATGCATATTTTCTAGTTCAGGTAATGTCAGCTTTTTACCCACCGATTCTAAATCAATTGCTTGACCGCCAACCATACCTTGTGAACCACTGGCTTTAGTTAAAGCAATAATCATTTTCAAACGCGTTTCAGCGCTTGCTTGCATGCTTTCATCAGCCGCTAAAATTTGAAATGCTAATGTCTGTAAGCCATCGCCAGCTAAAATGGCAGTCGCTTCATCATATTGCTTATGTGATGTTGCTTTGCCCCTGCGTAAATCATCATCATCCATCGCCGGTAAATCATCATGAATCAATGAATAAACGTGAATCATTTCCACTGCACACGCTGCGCCATCTAAAGTTTCTGGAGCAATACCTAAGGCCTTACCAACACTATAAGTTAGCATTGGACGCATACGTTTTCCGCCATCCAATGTACTGTAACGCATCGCATCATGTAACATTTTAGGTAATACTGTATTTGCTGGTAAGCGTTTATCTAATGCGACTTCTACACGCTCTTGGCTTAGCGTTAAATACTCTTTTAAAGCGTTACTCATCGTTAAATGACTCCAAAGTTTGTTGACCGTTTTTTTCTAATAAAATTTGTACTTTCTGCTCTGCATCTTGCAAAACTGTTTGGCAAATTCCGGTTAATTTCACACCTTGCTCAAATGACTTTAACGCCTCTTCTAAAGTGATATCACCCTGTTCGAGCTGTTCAACAATACCCTCTAAATCTTTCAAAGAGTCTTCAAATAATGTCGCGCTTTTTCGTCTAGCCATGTCGATAAAATAATTAAAATGATACGATGTGTTAACTTACGCATTATATATGAAAATCAACAGAATAATTATTAGAAAATGAGCGATTCCTATAACGCGGCCGCAATTGAAGTTTTAAGCGGCTTAGATCCTGTACGCAAACGTCCAGGCATGTACACCGATACCACGCGCCCTAACCATTTAGCACAAGAAGTTATTGATAACAGTGTTGATGAGGCTGTTGCTGGCCACGCCTCTTATATAGAAGTTAATCTATATAAGGATGGCAGCATCAAAGTGCTTGATGACGGGCGAGGTATGCCGGTTGACCTTCACCCTGAACAAAACATGCCTGGTGTCGAAGTTATTCTGACTCAACTGCATGCGGGCGGTAAATTTTCCAATAAAAACTACCAATTTTCTGGTGGCTTACATGGTGTTGGCATCTCTGTTGTTAATGCCTTATCCAAACAATTAGACGTCGAAATTAAACGAGATGGCAAAGTATATCAAATGCAATTTGCTAACGGAGATAAACAAACAGAATTAGCGGAAACCGGTACGATTGGCAAACAAAACACGGGGACATCGGTACATTTTTGGCCAGATGCCAGTTATTTTGACTCCAATAAAATCTCAATTATTAAACTCAAACATGTTTTACGCGCTAAAGCGGTGCTTTGCCCGGGTTTAAAAATAAAATTAAGCTCCGAACAAACTGATGAATCCTGGGAATGGCATTACCAAAATGGTTTAGAAGAGTACCTAATTGACCGTATCGGCGATGTTGAGTATTACCCTAGCGAGCCTTTTATGAGCAACATGGTATCTTCTCATGAAGGCGTTGAATGGGGCTTAGTTTGGGCAACGGAATCATTAGCTGAAAACATCACCGAAAGTTATGTCAACCTTGTCCCAACATCCCAAGGTGGAACTCACGTCAATGGTTTACGTGCTGGCTTAACAGAAGCGATGCGTGAATTTTGCGAAATTCGTAACCTCCTGCCTCGTGGCGTAAAAATCACACCCGAAGATGTCTGGGAACTATGTCATTACGTATTATCAGTTAAACTCGAAGACCCTCAATTTTCAGGACAAACCAAAGAACGCTTAAGCTCGCGTGAATGTGTTGCTTTTGTTTCTGGTGTGGCTAAAGATAATTTTAGCTTATGGTTAAACCAGCACCCTACAGCGGGTGAAAACATTGCTGAATTAATTATTTTAAGCGCACAAAAGCGCTTAAAATCAAATAAAAAAACCATTCGTAAAAAAATATCAGCTGGCCCGCAACTACCCGGAAAATTAGCGGATTGCGCATCTCAAGACATCACTCGAAGTGAATTATTTCTTGTAGAAGGAGATTCTGCTGGTGGTTCAGCCAAACAAGCACGTGAACGTGAATTTCAAGCGATTATGCCATTACGAGGTAAGATTCTAAATACATGGGAAGTCGATTCCGCACAGGTAATGGCATCTCAAGAAGTGCATGATATCGCTGTTGCGTTAGGCATAGAACCCGGTGAAGAAGATTTAAGCGGCTTACGTTATGGAAAAATATGCATCCTTGCCGATGCTGATTCTGACGGATTGCATATCGCCACGCTTATTTGCGCACTCTTTTTTAAGCATTTCCCAAGTCTTGTACGCGCCGGCCATGTCTTTGTTGCCATGCCACCACTGTATCGTATAGATGTCGGTAAAAAAATATTTTACGCACTTGATGAATACGAACGCCAAGGTGTTTTAGACAGAATTGAATCAGAAAAACTAAAAGGTAAAATCAACGTACAGCGTTTTAAAGGCCTAGGGGAAATGAACCCTAGTCAATTGCGCATAACTACCATGAACCCAGATACACGTCGTTTAGTGCAATTAACCATCGAGCCAGATGATGATACCAATGAAAAAATGGATTTACTATTGGCTAAAAAACGCTCTCAAGATAGAAAGCACTGGCTAGAAGATAAGGGAAATTTAGCGGAAGTGTAGACCCTACTCGTATTACGCAAGCTTCATACGAGCTTGTATCTCACTGCCACGGTAGGGGGCCCTTGTGGGTACCCGCATATCACAGCGTTAAAGGGTAGCCGTTGTTTGTGGATACTGTGTCCATTCTGGGCAACCACAAGGGATTGCCCCAATGCCAGTAAGTTAAGCGCAAGTAATTGATATTTAATAACTAAAATACTTGTTTTGTCGAAATATAAGAGAAACTTTAGCTTCTAAAGGATTGATGTTATTAGAGTGGTTAAAAAAACCTCGTTTTTATACCAAAAAACTCTATTGGTATTAATATGTTACGCTTAACTTACTGGCATTGGGGATTGCCCCTACCTGTTTTCTTACTCCGTATTTGCCAACCATTAGGTGATTAGCTTATCAGCATAAACAACGCAACATGTTGTAATGGGGGCGGTTAAGCTTCTACATTCATCATATGTGTCGCTAAATCACTTAAAGCCTGCTTAATATTTTTTCTAAGTTCATCGGGCATAGAAATTTCATAAAGTGATTTATTCATGCATAACATCCATTGATCCCTGCCTTTTTGATTAACCACAAACGGGAAATGGCGCTGCTTTAAGCGTGGATGTCCGTATTCTTGTGCAAATAAGTCGGGGCCTCCTAGCCAGCCTGATAAAAATTTAAATAATCTGTCTTTTGCACGGGATAAGTCTTCTTGATGTGCTGCGCGTACATCTTTTGCTTCTGGCAAGGTATCCATATAAAAATAAAAGCGATCAACCAGGCTTAAAATAGCTTTTTCACCGCCCATTAATGAATAAGGTGTTTGCTGCTGTGTGTCTGTCATAAATTTTATCTAAAGTAATGTTAATAAGTGTCAAACTCTTGTAAGATTGCCACAATTATCCTCTCTTTAAAAGGTACTTTAGTAATGAGATTAAATGTTGCAGCAACACCCGTTAGCGAAAGTACGTTAGCGACTAATAAGGTTTTAAGAAATACTTATATGTTATTGTCTATGACGCTACTTTTCAGCGCCATGACAGCAGGCTTAGCAATGATGCTTAATATGCCATCTATGGAGCCTATTGTTACTTTAGTGGGCTACTTTGCTTTACTATTTTTAACTAGCAAATTCAGCAATAGCTCATTAGGTATCGTCTTCATTTTTGCATTAACTGGTTTTATGGGGCTAACCTTAGGCCCTATTATTAGCCATTATGTTTCTGCTTTTAGTAATGGCTCTGAATTAGTGATGACGGCATTAGGCGGCACTGGCGCTATTTTTATCGGCCTATCTGCATACGCATTAACAACCCGTAAAGACTTCAGTTTTTTAGGTGGTTTTTTAATGGTGGGTATTTTAGTTGCCTTTTTGGCAGGTATTGGAGCGATGGTTTTTTCTATCCCTGCTCTATCATTAGCTGTTTCAGTAATGTTCATTTTATTAATGTCAGCAATGATTTTATACCAAACAAGTGAAATTATTCATGGCGGCGAAACTAACTACATTTTAGCAACGGTTTCTTTATATGTTTCTATCTACAATTTATTCCTAAGCTTAGTACAGTTATTAGGTGTATTTGGTGGTGATGATTAAGGTAACTTGAAGGTGCAGGCTTAATGGAACTGCGATCTTTAGTCGCAGAATGCCTTGATATGTGATTGCAGCGGCTAAAGACCGCTGTTCCGATTAGTTAAAAGTACGCATCTTCATTGATTTTGGGTATATTTTAAAAAACCCAGTTTATGCTGGGCTTTTTTATGCCTAGCGGTTTTTAAGCTAACATTTCTAAGGCTAACTCTGCCATATTCTCTGAGCCACCGCCTGTACCAATTTTCTCTTTTACTAACTGTAAATCACCTTTAATGCTTTCTACATAAGCGTTATCATCTAAAATATGTAGTATTTCTTGTGCTAGATTTTTAGGAGATGCTTCTTGTTGAATAAATTCCTGTACCACTGATTTACCTACAACAATATTAGGCAATCCAATAAACTCAATATTCACCAATACTCGCGCTAATAAATAAGTAATAAAAGATAACTTGTAAGCCACTAGCATGGGTACTTTTAATAGTGCAATTTCTAAGGTCGCTGTGCCCGAAACTGTCATTACCGCATCACAACATTGCACAACATCATAAAACTGATTATTGATTGCTTGCACTTTAATATTTGAATGCTGAAACGAGTTTTGTAATAGTTCATCACTCACCGTATCTGCTTGCGGCAACACAAACTGCGTACCTGGTTTAGCCTGTTGAATAATTTCAGCGGCTTTTAACATAATGGGTAGCATACGGTTAATTTCATCAGTACGACTACCAGGTAAAATCCCAATAATAGGCGCATCTGCTGATAAATTATATAAGGCTAAATCGTCATCTATACTACGTTGAGCGCGGACTTTATCGACAGAAGGATGCCCGACATAACGCACGGAGACATTTTCTTTTTCATAAAACGGAACTTCAAAAGGAAAAATGACTGCCATCATATCAATAACTTTTCCGTATTTAACAACTCGCCCAGGTCGCCATGCCCAAATTTGTGGGCTGACATAAAATAATACTTTTATGCCATGTTTTTTGGCAAAACCCGCTAATTTAAAGTTAAACTCTTTGTAGTCCACACAAATTAATAAATCAGGGCGCTGGTCTAATAAAAGTTGCTTCATCCTATTTAAAGCATGGCGAATTTCACCATAGCGTTTAATAACCTCAACCACACCAATCACGCCAATATTAGAGGAGTCATACTGTAATTCTATGCCTGCCTGTGCCATTTTTTTGCTGCCCATGCCGATTCCTTGCACTGTTGGCAGACGTTTTTTTAGCTCCAAAAATAAATTGGCTGCATGCTGATCACCTGATGATTCACCCGCTACTAACATGATACGTTTGGATGATTTACTCATTGAGTTGCTCCACTATTTATAGAGTCGTATGATTCCACTATAATCCTTCCATTATTCTATTCACCCATTACAGGCATTTGCATGGCAATTTCTTTACAAGACCAACTTTTAAAATCTGACCTTACTAATAAAAGCAAAGTAAATAAATCTAAGAAAGAGAAGTATAAACAATCAAAGGAACAACGCAATAGTAAAACCACGCAAACCAGTGAAGCAACCTTGCTTGCACAAAAATCCTTAGCAGAAAAACAAGCGAAGGATAAAGCATTAAATCAACAGCAAAAAGATGTTGCCGATAAAAAGGCGATTATTGCGCACATAAATCAGCTGATAAAATTAAATATCCAGCCAAAAGATGATGAAGGCACGGCTTATAATTTTACTGATGACAATAAAGTAAAGACGATTTATGTGAACGAACAAATGCTAAAAGCGATTATTAAAGGAAAATTAGCGATTGTTCGTTATACAAGCAGTTATGAGCTTGTGCCGACACCTGTTGCAGAAAAAATCAGCCAACGAGATGCAGGTTTTGTGGTGTTGTTAAATGATAAGGTGCAAGAGGAAGTTGTTGCAGATGATCCGTATGCAGACTTTCAAATTCCTGATGATTTAATGTGGTAAATCTTTTGTCCTGCTATTTTTAACAGCAATTCTCAGTTTAGGAAAATTCAATACCTTATACCTATACCCAAAATCAATGAAGGTGCGTGATTTTAACTAACTGATGTTACGCACCCAATGCCACGGTAGGGGTGCTCCTTGTGGGTACCCGCATATCACAGCGTTAAAGGGGTGCGTTGTTTGTGGATGTTGTGTCCATTATGGGCAACCACAAGGGATTGCCCCAATGCCAGTAAGTTAAGATTAACCCATTGATTATGTTAGTATAAGCCCTTATATTAGCATAATCAATGGTAAGCATAAAGCAGTGGAAAATTCAATAAAAAATATTTATGAAGAGTTAAATAACACCCTAAACAGCTTTTCATTTATCGATAGATATCGTCTTTCAAAAACAGCTTTTATTCGCAATCGTACCCTCAGTTTCCCAACGTTAATCCTCTATTTACTTAACCTTAGAAAGCACTCAAATCAAACAGAACTAGACCAATTTTTCAAGGTGATTAATAAAGAAAAAGAAGCCTCTCAAGTAGTTACAAAACCCGCCTTTTTTCAAGCCAGAAAACAGCTTTCTTACAAAGCGTTTATTGAGCTTAATCGACAAATAATAGGCACTACTTATAAGTCGTATGATCACTTAAAAACATGGCGTGGTTTTCGCCTTTGTGCCATTGATGGAAGCTCAATTCGCCTCCCAAATACGCCTGACATTACGGCACATTTTGGCGTTCACAAAGGGCGTAAAGAGCAAGCTAATTGCACGATGGGAATGGCATCAGTTTTTTATGATGTTTTGAA